>CP024846.1:979687-1306250 GCA_004564215.1 Beijerinckiaceae bacterium
CGTCTCGGCCGGGGCATATTCGATTGCCGCCGATAGCCCAGATAATTTTGCGCCCAGTGCAGCGAGGAGATCCTTGGCGCCGTGGATCTTGATGACCGGTTCTACCCCGCCGCGGAGTAATGCTGTGACGCTTTCGGTGAGCAGATCGACAACCTTGTACCGCAAGGCATCGACGATAAAGGGTCGAAGAACTTTCTCGACACTTTCGCCAATATTCATCCCAACCGCCGCAAAAGCGGTTTCAATTTTATCGCTCAGCGTTTTAGCTTCTTGTTCGATCCATCTTTGCCTTTCCGCGGCCAGGCGAGCCTCGAAGGCCTCCCTTTCCTTAACAATCCGCGCGTCATATTCGGCTCGGGCCAATTCGAGGCCCTCTGACATGCCCTCTTCTCGAGCGGCCCGATGCGCGTGCACCGGATCTTCGCGGGCCACCTCCATCTCGGGCAGCGGCCCGATCATTTCGCTGGGCTTTACCACGGCAGCTTGTCCTCCGTCGGAGGTGGCAAACCGCATTAAATACTGCGCCACCGAGCGGGTCATGCCCCACGCTCCCCTTGGTGCATCCATTGTTTCAAAACCGCGGCAGCTTGCGCTTCATCGAGTTCGACGATTTGCTGCAACCGTCTTTGCGGCGCCCGCCTTGGACTATGGGTCAAATCCTCGATGAGATTGGCCTCCCCTGTCGCCGTCTGGTTCGCAAGCTGCGCCGGCTCGCCATCATCGGAGTTCAGCGGCGGGAGGTCATCCAGCAAGCCCAGTTGAAGGGGGGTGGCCGACGGTGGATTCGGTACCGCAAAGATCGCTTTTGTAGCCGGCCGCAATCCGAACCAGATCAGGAGGATCGCAACGACCAAGATCGTTAAGGCGTTCAAGACAGTCCCTGACTGACGCAGCAGCAATTCGCCAAGGGCGGGCGCGGGCTGCGGCTCAAGATCGTGCCCCACGTCGACAAAATCAACCGCCGAAATCTTGATTAAGTCGCCACGTTCCTTTCGTGCCCCGGCGGAGGAGGAGACCAGTTGTTCGATCTCCTTCATTTGGCGGTCGATCGCTTCCGGTGTCGGCTTGTCGCCCAACGAAGCGAGAAGGCTGGAGCGATTGACAAGCACAGCGACCGAGAGATTGTCGATCCCGTAACCGCCGCTGACCGTCGAAATCGACTTCGAAGAAATTTCATAATTTGTCAGCTCTTCCTGCTTGCGGTTTTCTTCGTTGGACTGCTTTCCGTCATTCGCGCTTGCGCTTTCCTGCGGCAGGTTGCGCTGGACCGACGTCGGCGATGAACTGGTCGAGTTTTGCGAGACCTGATTGTTCTTCACGGTGCGGACGGACCGCTCAACCCGGGAGTCGGGATTAAAGATCGTCTCGTTGGTCTGCTTCTTGTCGGTATTCAACCTTGTCGCTACGCTGATCTGAAAATTGGTCAAACCGAAATAGGGAATGAGGGTCTTTCGAATATTATCGAGAATGGCCTGGGAAACAGTCTTTTCCAGCGCGAGCATGGCGCCCGGCGCGGCGTCCGCCTGATCGTTTCCGGACGCGAGAAGCACGCCGTCTGTACTCAGGACGGTGACGTCCGCGATCGACATCCCGGGAATTGCGGCTGCAACCAAATGCCGTATCGCCTTGGCCGCAGCCGCGTCAAAAGATGAATCGGTTCGGATGACAACGGAAGCGGAAGGCGGCTGTCGCATGCGCCGAAACGATCCTTCCTCGGCCAAGACAATATGCACGCGAGCGGCCTTGATCCCGCGCATCAGCTGGATGGTCCTGGCCAGCTCCCCCTCGAGCGCCCTGACACGGGTGACCTCCTGCATGAAAGACGTCAAACCGAGCGAGCCAAGCTTGTCAAAAAGTTCATTGCCCGCATTGGGGCTATTGGGCAGGCCTTTCTCCGCGAGAATCATCCGCGCCCGCCCCGTTT
The DNA here is from genome assembly GCA_004564215.1 of Beijerinckiaceae bacterium. Taxonomy (NCBI): domain Bacteria; kingdom Pseudomonadati; phylum Pseudomonadota; class Alphaproteobacteria; order Hyphomicrobiales; family Beijerinckiaceae; species Beijerinckiaceae bacterium. The sequence goes on from CP024846.1 coordinate 981,612, forward strand.
CTCCGTAGCGGACGAGGACAGTATTGCCTTCCGAATTCACATCGAATGCAATATCGGCTTCCTTGAGGACTCCCGCGATGCGGCTGACGTCTTGTCTGTCGAGCCCCGCATACAGCACCTCCAGCGCCGGTCGGCTTAGAAAATAGCCTGCGAGACCGGTCAAAATAAACACCGAAAGTCCAATGACCGCGAGCGCAATGAGGCGCCGCGAACCGAGCTTCAGAAGGCTGGCCCAAAGGCCCTCAAGCTGTTCTTGCCCGATCATATTGTTGTCCGACCCCGCGCGTTGCTAAGCGAAGAGCAATCTGGGCCCACAAGCTTGCCTGAGCATGAAAAAAGAAAGGCCGCGCTCTCCGAAAGAAAACGCGGCCATCCTCTTTTTTCGCTAATGCCGATTTCCTTACATCCCAAACAATTTCAGAATGAGCTGGGTGTTAGAATTAGAAATGCTGAGAGCCTGAATTCCCAACTGCTGCTGAACTTGGAGGGCCGCAAGTTTGGTGGCGGCCTCGTTCATATTTGCGTCAATGAGCGAACCGACGCCGGTGGTCAGAGAATCGGTGAGATTGGAGACATAGGTTTGCTGGGTCGAGAGGTTTGTCGTTGTCGCACCGAGCACGCTCGCCGAGGTCGTGATCGCACTAATGGCGGTTTCGACGTCCGTCAGCATGTTCTTCAGATCGCCGGCCGTCGCGGTTGTGATGTTCAGCGTGAGAATCGAGGCGCCCGTAAAGGCTGCTCCACTGACTCCGAGAATACCACTAGTGGCGCCGGTCGTGGTGTCGAACAGCGCAGTGTTGGCGGTGTTCACGGTTAGAAAACTGACGCCATTGGTCGAATCATATGACGCGACGAGATTGACAGTACCGCCCGTCGTTTGAAGCCAGTTCTGGCCATTGAAATTGGCTGAACTGCCGATACTGACAAGAAGATTCTGTTGCGCCGAAATATCCGTCTGGATTTTTGTCAAATCGGCGCCAGGCTGCGAAGCCGTAACAAGATCGTTCTTGATCGCGTCCATCACCGAGATCGTGGTGTTGAGCGCGGAACTCATCGTGGAAACCATTGACTGGCTTTCACTCAGCGCATCGGACACTGCTCCGAAGGCACTGACGTTCGAACTCATCTTGGTCGCGATGGACCAGTAGGCGGCATTATCCGCGGCGCTTGAGATGCGCAGGCCGGTCGATACTTGGTTTTGCGCTTTGCTCAAATTTTGCTGGGTATGCGTGAGGGCCGCGAGCGCCGTCATCGCGGAGGTATTGGTCAGAAGGCTCGACATTGTATGTCCCTTAAAATGGGTGAAGCTGCGGGGACATACCGGATTTTCGCCGGTACAGCAGAGCGGCATGATGCCCTTGGAGGCTTAAGTCAGCTCCAACCTGCCATGGATTCCAGATAACAAATAAGCATTGCACAAGACTTAATATCGCTCTCTCGAAACGCTTAAATCTCGTTATGCATAAGATCTGACAAGACTCCCGATCAACAGATTCCACCCGTCGATCAAGATGAAGAATAGAATTTTAATGGGAAGAGCAATCACCGAAGGCGGCAGCATCATCATTCCCATCGACATGGTCAGCGTCGACACGATCATATCAATGACGAGAAACGGAAGCGCAATTAGGAAACCGATCTCAAATCCGCGTCGCAATTCTGAAATCATGAAGGCTGGAATCAGAACTCTGATCTCACCCTTCGCCTGATCCTTGGTCTGAAAACTATCTTTCGCAAGGTCTTCGAACATCTTGAGGTCTTTCTCGCGGACCTGCGACAGCATGAAATCGCGAAACGGTACAATGATTTTGCCGAACGCTTCCTGTTCCGAAAGACTGTTGTCCATGAGCGGCTTGACGCCGCTCTCCCAGGCTCGGTCGAAAGTTGGTGCCATGACATAAAAGGTCATGAACAAAGACAAACCGATCAGAATCAAATTGGCCGGGGTGCTTTGCAAGCCGAGGCCAGAACGAAGGAAAGACAGGGCCACGGCAAATCGCGTAAAACTGGTGACCATAACCAGCAGACCCGGAGCGACAGACAGAACCGTCAGGAGCGCAACGAGTTGAATAATGCGGCCGGCCGCCGTCCCGTTTCCCTGGGGAATTAATGAATTGAGGTCCCCGACTTGAGCGGACGCACCCGCCGCGAAAACCATTGCAAAGACAGCCACAAGGACAGCGACGAAAGCGTATCTTATCATTGGACGACCAGGGTTTGGATGATGAGCTCTCGTATTTGCCCATTGGAGCGAACGGACGCACGCTCGTTTAAGTCTTCCCGCAAATGTTGCAAACCGCTTGCGCCGCTGATCTGCGTTAACGATAATGTGCGCAGGTAGCCGAGGATATCCTCGCCGATTTCTGCGGCAACGAGGTCTGGTTTTGCAAGGACAGCCGCATCTAGGACGATCGACGCCTGCAACCTAATCCAGGCATCGCTTGGTTCAGCAAGATTAGCGATGATGGGCGGCAGATCCCGGAGGCTCGTTTGGCCACCATATTTACCGTCCGGAACCGCACCTTTGGAGGCGCTGACCAACCGCGTCGCATTGTTCGCCATGGACGAGAGCAGAAGCCCAAGCCCTGCTCCCGCAACGACCGCGACAAGCGAAAGCATCATCAACACGCCGAACCATGCGGGCCCTGAAGGCGCGGTTGCTCCTGTAAGCTTTGGCGTCTGGTCATATTGGCTCATGGTCGACCGATTTATGAGTTAAAGCGGCTTCAGCCTGTCGTAGATTTGCTGAATCAATGTCGGTTGTTGAACCTCCATGATACGCCCTCGCCCACCGTAGGAAATTCGTGCCTCGGCGACCTTGTCATATGAGATCGTATTGTCTTTTGAGATATCCTGCGGACGCACGATTCCGGCCACGTTCAACAGGCGCAGCTCAAAATTCACGCGTACCTCCTGCGATCCGCTCACGATTAAATTGCCGTTTGGCAGGACGTCGGTCACAACCGCTGCAATAGCCAATTGGATTTTTTCGGAGCGATCGATAATGCCCTGGCCCTGTGTCGCGGAGGTCGCGCTGGACTGGAACTGCGGCTTTACTTCTGTGGTTCGATTATTGACATCGAACTTGAAATCAAACCCCGTGTCGACCTGCGCGGAGAGCGACCGGTCCGTCGCGTTGCCGAAAGTTGCCCTATCATTGATCGCGATGTTAACGGTTACAACGTCACCAATCTTTGCGGCTCTCGGATCGCTGAAAATATCGGCTCTGCCTCCATCCCAAATCGATGACTTATGACCGCCCCGACCGGAGGAGAGAAACAGTGCGCTTGCAGTCGGCTGGACATCTGTCACAAGGCCTGTCCCGACCGGGCTCATGAAAGGTTCCCTTCCGATCTCCCTGATGTCGCCGGCGCACCCAGCCAGCGAAATGGAAAGCATAATAAGCACAGAGGCCTTCATGTCAGGATCTTTTGCCGTCTGAGATCTCGGGCGGGATCATGGTGCGGGTCAATTGCGCCGCGCGGCTCGCTTCCATTTCGTTCAGAATGCTGCTGGCAGCGCGCGCGGGAATCTTGGCGAGAACTGCCGCTGCCGTGGCGTCATCCATTACCGCAAGCTGCGAGGCGGCTGCATCTGGCTTCATATGCAGAAAGATGGAAACGAGTCCGTCGTTTGCCTTTTTTAGCGCCTCTTCGTGCTTTTTTGACCACTCGACGAATTGCGCCTTCATGGCCTCAAGTTCCTCGATACGCCGATTGATTTTTGCCTCGATCTCGCGAAGTTTGGAGGTTTGCCAGGCAATTCTGGCGTCGCCTGCAATTGCAAGATTATTGCCGCAAAACTGCTTCATGTCGCCGACGGGCGCATTCGGCTCGGCCGCCTTGGTCGCAATTGCTTTCTTCTGTTCAAGGCAGGCGGCGGAAAAATTCGTACAGGCGATGCCGACTGCTACAAGAATGCCTTTTGCGTAAAATTGAATTGAGCCGCGGGCCATGATCGCCTCCCCTCCAGCAGGCTTGATAGGAATAAGCTAACAAACTTGCCTCGGGCTGCCGCAACGCTTCGGCAGAGGGTCATTGAACAACGAGATCCGCATGAAGTGCACCCGCTGACTTGATCGCCTGAAGAATCGCTATAATCCCAGATGGCGTCAGGCCGATCTTGTTCAACCCATTGACCAGGCGGCGAAGGTTTGTACCGTGCACGATGGAAATCGGCCCCGCCTGCTGGGACGCGTCGATCTCGGTGTTCGGCGTCACGACCGTTCGGCCCCTTGAAAAGGGCGCAGGTTGCGAAACGAGCGGCCTTTCGGTGATCTGAACGGTGAGGTTCCCCTGCGTAACGGCAACTGTGGAAATCTGTACGTCCTGTCCGATGACGACGGTTCCACTTCGCGAATCTACGACGACGCGCGCGGGCGTGTCAGGCTCGACGGTGAGTTCGCCGAGCTCGGCGACGAATCGAGCGGTTCCCGTCCGAGACGGCCGGGTCAGTGACACAGAGCGTTGGTCCTGTTCATGCGCGAGGCGAGTCCCATAGCGATGCATCCCATAAGCGTTGATGACATCCGTGATCCTTACCGCAGTTGCAAAATCTGGATTCTTCAGGACGAGCATGAGCGGCCCAATGTCCCGCAGCTGACCGGGGACTTCCCGCTCGATGACCGCGCCATTCGGGATGCGGCCGGCCGTCGCGACATTCTGGGTAATGCTTTCCGCCTGGCCTGCCACTGAAAAGCCCGCAACGGCAACCTGACCTTGAGCGAGCGCATAGGTCTGGCCGTCCACGCCTGAGAGCGACGTCAGGACGAGAGTGCCCCCGAGCAAGGACGTGGCGTCACCCAAGGAAGATACGGTGACGTCGATTCGTGATCCTGGCTGAATGAACGCCGGCAAATCGGCGGTTACGAGAACGGCGGCGACATTGCGCGTTCGTAGAACGTTGCCGCGAACAGCACCGCGGGTGTTGACGCCCATCCGGTCCAGCATGGATTGCAGGGACTGCGCGGTAAAGGTCGAATTTGCAAGCGTGTCACCTGTGGATTGCAGCCCGACAACGAGCCCGTAACCCACAATCTGGTTCTCGCGAACGCCCTGAAGCGTGGTTATATCCTTGATACGCACGGAGGCGGTGGCCGACCAGCCAACCAGGCAAGAAAGAAATATGGCCAATAATCGCGGCATCAATTGCCACCGACACGGACCGACCCGTCCGTTTGTACAGTGCCGGATATGATCAGCCCGCTGCCGAGATTTCGAATGGAAATGAGGTCCCCCGCACTTCCTGATTGGAGCGCTGTGCCATAAGTGGTAATCGCCAGACCATCCTCTTCAAAAAGAAGCCTAATTTTCGCACCGAGCAAAACAATCTTTGGCTCGGCGACTGAACTCGAGGCAATGGGTGAACCCGGCAATAAAGTCCGCCGAGCGACCTTCCCGACGACACCCGCCCGCGTCTCGATCGCATTAGCGATCATGGACTCAAGATCCGCCGAAAACTCACGATCTACGAGCCAGGCGTCCCGGATGATGGTCCCTGGATAGATGGTTACGCCCGGCACCGGGAGTCGATGCGTTTCAGCCGCGCAGAGCTGGCTTCCGGACGCAAGCGTGAGGAGAGCGATGAGGCAAATGCTTGCCCGCACGGTGAAGAAACGAGAAAGCCAGCCTTTAAGCATCAGCTCATCCCAGATTCTTCGAAATCGTACTTGCCATTTCCGAGGCCGCTTGAATGACCTTCGAGTTCATCTCATAGGCGCGTTGCGCGGCAATGAGTTCGGTGATTTCTTTGACCGGATCGACGTTCGAGCTTTCAAGATAGCCTTGGCTGATCATCGCAACCCCAGGGTCCCCCGGAACGCCCACGACCGGCGCACCGGAAGCCTCGGATTGTTGATAGAAGTTCCCGCCCAAGGGAGTGAGGCCTGCCTCATTGGCAAAGTTGGCCAATGTGAACTGGCCAATCTGCTGGGGCGCCGTCTGACCTGCGAGCGTGACTGACACTTGGCCAGATTGGCTGATCGTGACAGCAACCGCATTGGTCGGGATGGTCATCGCGGGATTCACAACAAAGCCATCCGCAGTGACAATCTGACCGTTCGCATTGGTATTAAAAGAACCTGCTCGGGTATAAATGGTCTCGCCGTCCGAACCCGTGACCTGAAACCAGCCGCGCCCGCTCAGAGCGAGATCAAGTTGATTTCCCGTATTCGCCAGGGCACCTTGGATATGGAGGTTTCGAATCGCCGCTGTGCGTACGCCGAGGCCGAGTTGTGCGCCCTCCGGGATGGTATTGTTCTGACCACGGCTCGAAACCCCTTGGAGGCGCTCGGCTTGATAGATCAAATCGGTGAATTCCGCGCGCGCGCGCTTGAAAGCTGTAGTGTTGATATTGGCGATATTGTTGGCGATGACCTGAACATTCAGATCCTGGGCGGCCATGCCCGTCGCGGCGATGGAGAGCGCTCTCATGTTACGTCCTCAAATCGCCATTTGGCTTAGCGCCTGGTAGGCCGAGACGATTTTGTCACGAACCGCTATCACCGTCTGAAGCGACCGCTCGGCACTCATAACGGACTCGACAACGTGCTGAACCGACGCCTGACCTTGCAGCCCCGAAATCGATGCGGATTCGCCATTTTTTAGATTGTCGATCGCCGCGCCCACTCCGGCAAATATTTGATTGAAATCTGAGTTTTGCGCCGCAGCGGAACCTGTCTGGTCCGGTGATGAAGACTGCGGCAACGCGGCGGCTTCAAGCAATGAACCAGCAAGAGAAAGAGCGGGGATCATGATGAACTCCTCAAGAGATCGAGAGTCATTGACGATAAATTATTAACCTGTTTAATGACCTGGAGATTGGCTTCGTAGGAACGGTTCGCTTCGCGCAAATCCGCCATCTCCATAAACATGTCGACGTTCGGAAGTTTGACAAAGCCCTTGGCGTCGGCAGCCGGATTGCCTGGATCCTGTTCAATTCGAAAGGGCGTTCGATCAACGCCGACCTTCTTGATTCTCACAAGATCGACGCCCGCGGCTTGATCCATCTGGCTCTCGAATGTCACGGTCTTTCGGGCATAGGGACTTGATCCCGGCGTCGGCCCGGTCGCGTGAGCGTTTGCCAAATTTTCTGACACAACGCGAAGTCTCGTCGATTGCGCCTCCAGCCCAGAACCGGCAATCTTGATTGCGGCGTCGATAGGATCGATCATGCTCTATCCCTTCAGGCTGGCGATTAGCATTTGATGGAAGGCTTTCACGACGCCCCTGTTTAAGGAGTAAGCGGTGGTGACCTCGCCGGCCTTCAGCAACTCCTGTTCAAGACCAACGGAATTGCCCGAGTGCGTCACTTCCCATGCAGGTCCATCCTTGACGGAGACGTCCTCCGGAGCCATGGGATCGACGCCAATGTGAGCCGTGCTGGTCGCGGCCATCGAAAGCCGCGTGCCATTGTACACGGCCTCAAACGGCACGACGTCGGCGGCCTTGTAGCCCGGCGTATTTGCGTTGGCGATATTCTCCGCAACCGCGATCTGGCGCGCCGACAGCCATCGAGTCCGTTGCGACGCCAGTTCAAAGAGGTGAACCGATTCCATCTACAATCCCGCGCATCATTGTTTCTCAAAGGTAAAATGGAGAACAATTCTTGCTTGGGGCTTACGTGAGCGACCGATGGGCAATCTGTCCGGAAACACGACCTCGCGCGCCCGCGCGGTACAGCTGTTGCCTTGCTCTGGGCTCCGGCCAAGCGTGCAGAAGGCGCCGGCGCGCTGGAAGCTCTCGCCGGTCCCGCGATTAACCCGTGCCGTAAAGATCCAAAGTGTTCAGACGGGCGTCGGTCAATGCGGAGACAAGACGAGCCATGTCCTGCTCCGCACAGCTCGACGATCTACCGAGGGAAAGATATTCAATCGAGACATTGGACTGCAAAGCGCGCAGGATCAGCCTGAAGACGAGCCAAACGGAGTGATAACGAAACTCCATGTCGAGAATAATCGCGGGCGGTGCATGCCACTCAAGTTCGAAGTCGGCGCCCCAGCCAAATGAGAGCGTGTTGGGCTTGAAAAACAATTCCAAGGACGAATTCACAATATCCTGGATATTGGCTAACTTCTCGTCCCGGATATAGGCAATATAGTCGGCGGGATCGACCAGCCGCAGCTCGGCCGCAACGGCTTCCAAGCCCACGCTGAGATCGATCGCCCGGAGCTCGACATGCCCACGTCGCTGGCTGCGCAACATTGCAAATGCTTTCACTTGATCGCTGTCTTGCCGCGACTCTTAGCATAGAGAATGTGAATTAACTCTGCCACAGCCTTATAAAATTCAGGTGGAATGCTTCTGTCGATTTCGACGCTGTCATACATGGATCTCGCCAAGGCTTTGTCTTCGACAATCGGAATTGAATGCTTCTCGGCCAGCTCTCGAATCTTAAGCGCCACCAGATCCTTTCCCTTGGATAGAACCAGGGGCGCGCCGCCTTCCTCACGTATATAGCGGAGCGCGATGGCATAATGGGTCGGATTGGCGATGACTAAAGTTGCTCTGGGCACTGCAGCGATCATGCTTTTACGCCGGCGATCGAGCGCCAATGAACGCAGCCTGGCTTTCATCAAGGGATCGCCCTCGATCTGCTTGAACTCCTCCTTGATCTCCTGTTTGCTCATGCGAATATCCCGACGCCAATGCGCGCGAACCCACAAGAGATCGACCGCGAGGAGAACGATCGTCGCGACACAGACAATCGCCAAAAGACGCGTGGCGATCATCAAAATCAATTCGGGTATTGCATCCGGATCCATCGCCATGGCATCGATCAGATTGTTACGCTGCCACTGAAAAAGGATGAAGATCATTACGCTGATGAGCATCAATTTGCACACGCTCTTGATAAATTCCAGCTGGCCGCGTGCGCTGAATATGCGGTGCCACCCATTGACCAAAGATATGCGTTTAGGGTCCGGTCTGATGCGATCAAACACAATTCGGGGCGGATGCTGAAGGAAGTTAGACGCAAGCCCCGCGGCAAGCAGCGCTGAAAATACGGGAATCAAGAGGCGCGCTATTTCCCAAGCCAAAACCTTGAAGAGGGAAACCGCATCAACGCTGGTTTGCAGCGACCATCCAGTGGGATCGCTGGACAATTGTTCGAGGATAAAACTTGTCGATTTGAGAAAGTCTCGCGCCATAAAGACGGCAACCGCCAACATCGCGACGATGGTTGCAAAAGTTGCTGCCTCGCGGGAGACGGGAAGGTTGCCGCGCTCCGTTTCGTCAGAAATCTTTTTCTCAGTTGCCTCTTCGGTTCTGCTGTCTTTGTCGGCTGATTGCTCCATCGCGGTTCAATGCCAGATCAATCTAAAAACTCTTCCTCATCTTCGGACGAATTGAGTTCGATTTCGCCGTTGCCCGCCAACTCAAGAGCCGTGTCGGCGATCGTCCTACGCGCTTTGAGCACGTCGCGTTGCAAGGCCGGGCCACCGTTCGCCAGCTCGCTATCGACGATGCGCCGCGCCCTTGCCGCAAGAGATGAGAGGATCGAATCGCGAAACGCCATGTCCGTACCTTTCAAGGCGAGCACAACCAACTCGGTGGGAATTTTGTCAAAGAGCACACTTCGCGCCTTCGCGTGCAGCTTGACGATATCATCAAACGTAAACATGAGGCCGCGCAACACCTCGGCTGCACGGGGACGGGCAGCCGCCAGGCTTTGCATCACGTCTTCCATCTGATCGCGCTCCATCTTGTTGATGATATCTGCCAGCCTGGCATTTTGATCGCTGCCAATTTGGCGTGATACATTCGACAATAGATCGTCTTGCAGCTGCCCCTGGACGATTTTGACGGCCGATTCCGTCACCGGGGCGATATTGAGCATCCGCCGCATCATTTCATTGCGGAGGTCTCGTGGTAATTGACCCATGACCTTGGCCGCATAGGCCGGATTGATTTTCGAGACGATAAGGGCGGCGGTTTGCGGATGTTCTTTGGTCAGATATCCAGCGAAAACAGCTTCCGGAACATTGGACAGCCGCTCCCACATTGCTTGATTTGTATGACCTGTCACATCGGACATAACGTCGGCAATTTGCTCTGGCGATAGGATACCTTCAAGCATCTGCTCGACTTCGTCCGGCGAGCCCATCAAATCAACGCCATTGGCGAATTGGCCCGCGAATTCTTCCACCAGCCCTTCGAGGGTCGGGACCGTCACAGCTCCCAGCTCAGCGACCACCCGCGTGATTTGCTTTAATTCATTGGCATCGAAATGCTTCAAAAGCCGCGCTGCCAGCGGCTTCCCCATTGTCAGCAGCAAGGCGGCGGCCTTTTCCACTCCCTTAAGGGACTTTGAACCTTGGACGCTTTTCGAGGCGGCGAGGACCATTCTTAGTCAACCACGCCGGAAGGTCCGACAATCTCGGTCAGCGAGACCCCGAACCGGGAATTGTCGTCCTCGACGACAACAATCTCCCCGCGCGCGATCAGCCTGCCGTTTACGATAACATCGACCGGTTCGCCGACCCGGTGATCGAGGGGAATGACCGCACCACGCCCGAGTTTGAGAAGATTTGAAACCGGCATCATCGCGGAGCCAAGTACAACCTGGACGGCAACAGGAATGCGGAGGATCGATTCAAGGTTTCGGCTGGACTGCGACTTAGCCGGAGCGTCTTCTTCCAACGACTCTGGGGTTAATATCTCGTTCAATGACATGATAATTCACTCCGTCGATTGCGAATGAAGAACGGCTTGCTCTCCAATAGGGAAGCGGTGCCTGACGTGCCGACTCTTACAGAAAGATTCCCTGGATCGAGGAGCGCGGCCAGGCGAAGCGGAGATAGGCCCGAGCGCATGACGATGTGGAACTCTCCAATGCGCAACGCCTTCGATGGGGTGAAAGATTGCGTTCATGAAAAGCTCCCAGCGCTCATCGCAAAATGTCTTCAATGAATTCCTGTTCTTGATTGACGAATTCATCAATACGCAGTGTATAAAGGCCATCCCCTTGACCCAAATCGCACCAGAATAGCGGCTCTGCGTTACACTCGAGTTTGACGCGAGACTTGGCCGTCGCCTGCAAGCTCAAAACTTTGCCGATTTCCAAACCGGCAATATCGCCTAGGGTGAAGTGACGTTCTTCAATCACGCCCCGGACCGCGATCTCAGTCCGTCCGATTTCGCTTTGAATCTGTTTGGTCCAACGTGGATCGCGAATCGAGATATCGCTTGCGGTATGGCGCACCAGCTCCTGACGAATGGAATTCAACGCCGATTGCGGTATCAACACAAACATCTCGCTTTCGCGACCAAGAAGCCTAACTTTCATTTTGGTCATTATGCCAAAGGCGGTGCGCGGTGCGAGAGTGACAAAATCAACGCGTGTTTCGACACGATCGAGTTTAAAAACTGTATCGCATACCGTCGAGAAGGACGTATGCAGCGCCTTTCCAAACAGTTCAAAGGCTCTTTCGGCGAGTCGAAGTTCTATATTTGAGAGCGCCCGCTTCTCAGTGGCCGGAGGCTCCGTGCCATCGCCTCCGAACAAGGTCTCTGCGAGAGCAAAAATAAAATTGTGGTCGAGCCCGACCAGCAAGCGCGAATCCCAAGCCTGCGCGTAAATGATGCCGACAACAACTTGACCATCGACCTCGTCAAGGAACTCACCGATGCGCACCGTGCTAATTGAGTCGACCGTAAAAAGTGCAATCGATGCAGATAGCTGCCGCAACATCTCTGAGCCCTGCGCCGCCAAACGGTCGAAGATAACCTGCAGCATCGGCATGCGGTCGACGGATACGCCCGCCGCATCGAGTAGCCTTTCCGAAGCGCTTTTCAGCGCATAACCGCGACCATTGATCTTTTGCATGTTCGTCATGCCGCCTGCTGCTCGTCCGCCTTCCCGGTGCGACCCGACACAGTCTCGTGCTCGACCATATCGATCGTCGGTCGGTCATGTGCCGAGATAGTCTTACGCCCATGTTCAAGCGCGATTTGCGGCATCGCCCCATTCATGAAGGCCAAGAGCGTTTGCTTAACAATAATGTAGAGTCGACATCGCTGTTCGCGGGTGCTCTTGATTTTCTGCGCCAGCGGCTGCACCAGCCCATAGGACATGAAAATTCCGGCGAAGGTTCCAACCAGCGCCGCTCCAATCAGGTGACCGAGGATCTCGGGCGCTTCATCCAGCGCACCCATCGCCTTGATGACACCAAGGACCGCGGCGACGATTCCGAGCGCGGGAAGACCTTCGGCGACGGCCATCAGCGCGTTATAGGGCTTTAGCCTGTCGCGGCTGACAATCTGGATTTCTTCATCCATGAGGGCTTCAATTTCGTGGGTCCGCGCATTCCCGATGATGATCAAACGGCAGTAGTCGCAGATGAAATTGGTTAAATCCTTATCGGACAGAATTTTAGGAAAGCTCTTGAAAATCGTCGATTCATTGGGGTTGTCGACGTGATCTTCAACCTCATTCCGAGCCTTGCCGCGCAGCTCCCGCATCAACGTGTAAAGAACGCCAAGAACATCGAGATAAAGGCGTTGGGTCGGGGAGCGGTCGAAGATCGCGTCCATCGCCGCGCCCCCTGTATCCCTGATCGTCGACAGTGGATTTGCGACAATAAAGGTGCCAAGCGACGCGCCACAGATGATGACAAACTCCCAGGGCTGCCAAATAACCGCGATGTGCCCTCCCATGGCAGCAAAGCCGCCAAGGATGCAGCCAATGGCAACGACCATTCCGATTACAAAACCCAAGAGTCACCTCCGGTGCCAAGGCCTCTCAGATCGTTAAAGCAGCCGCCTTGCACCAGACTGAACAAAATCGCTCAAACTACTCGCAATATCGCCAATGCGTTGGCTGCGACCTTGGATGTCGCACCGGCTTTTAAATCATCCGTTCCTTCATACGAAAGGGAGATTTGTCGCCAATCTGATCAGGCCTGAGCAAGTTGCATCTGCGACACTCAAGCGCTCCATGAGGCAAGCGCCATGCTGACAGCCACAGTCTATTTCAACGCGATCACCAAAAATTATTCAAAGACTCTGTCTGCAACGGCTGGAGATCCAACCGTTGCCCGAGAGACGAAATTTTTTCTCGCTAACATCGGCAACATAAAGACTGCCGAAGACCTGATAAAGAGCGACAAGCTCTTCACTTATGTCATGAAGGCCTATGGCTTGAACGACATGATTCATGCAAAGGGGTTCATTCGGAAGGTGCTTGAAGGTGGTATCTCCAAACCAGCAAGCCTTGCCAATACCTTGCACGATCCACGTTACAAGGCTCTGGCGACCGCATTTAACTTTCCAGCCGATGGCCCAAACGCCACACACACGGCCGCCGCCAAGCAGGGCACCGTCGACCAATATCTTGAGCAGACGCTGGAAACCAAGGTCGGCCAGCAGAACAAGGGCACTCAAATGGCGCTCTATTTCCAGCGCATGGCCCCTTCGATCACGAGCGCCTACACGATCCTTGGCGATAAAACGCTCTTGAGCGTTGCGCAGACAACCCTTGGTCTTTCGCCTTCCATGTCGCAAGCGAATATCGATGTTCAAGCCAAGATGATCATGAGCCAAATCAAGATCGCGGATCTGCGTAATCCAAACAAATTGCAAAAGTTCATAGAGCGATTCACCGCCACCTATGACTCCAAGAACGCAACAGCGACAGCGACCACGCCGTCCTCCGCCCTCGAGATCAGCGCGCCGAACATCAGTTCGGATCTCCTTATAAATCTTGCGCAGCTGAAACTCGGAGGCTCGTGAGCATGCAATCCGGCCTTTATGTCACCCTCTCCGCCCAAACCGCACTCGAAAGGCGCCTCACGACCATCGCGACGAATATCGCAAACCAGACCACGCCAGGCTATCGAGCCGAAGAAGTCGACTTCAAGACGCTGATATCGCGCGCTGGCAGCAGTCCCGTCGCCTATGCGTCGCGGGGCGATACCTATATTTCACGGCAGCCAGGCGTCGCCACCAAGACTGGCAATCCGCTCGATGTGGCGGTCCATGGCGACTGCTGGATCGCGCTGCAAGGGCCTGCGGGAACGGTCTATACGCGCGACGGCCGCATGCGCATGCAGCCCAACGGCGCGCTTCAGAGCGTCAACGGGTATGGCGTGCTCGACGCGGGCAACAGCCCGATCGCGCTTGATCCCAATGGCGGACCTATAACGATTGCTCAAGACGGCATGATCACCCAGGGAAGCCTGCAGATCGGTGCCATCGGACTATTCAAACTTGATCGACTCGCGAAGCTCAAACGTTTCGACAATTCCGGCGTGACATCCGGCGGGGCCGCGACGCCAGTTCTCGATTTTACGGAGAACGGCATCGCCCAAGGCTATGTGGAGGAAGCCAACGTCAATCCGATATTGGAGATGGCGAAATTGATCATGGTCTCGAGATCATTTGAAAGTGTCTCTTCGGCGATTGAGAGCTCTGAGACTTCGCTGAAGGATGCGATCAAGACGCTCGGCGGGCTGACGTGACCTCGCCCGCTCTTGTCCATCTCGAACGCTCCATCACGAAGGCAAGTCACGAACTCACATTGCTCCGCATTTCGGGCAGCATCGTGGAGGTCACACCGTCGCACACAAGAGTCGCAGGCCTGTCGCGCTTTCTCAATCTCGGTGATTGCGTTTCCTTAGCGAAGGATGGCATCTCTCAGCTCGCAGAAGTTGTACGACTTGACGAACAAGGCACCACGCTCAAGGCCTTCGAGGCAAATCATTTTGCACGCCTTGGCGAGAGAGCCAATTGCGCCGGTCCGTTGCGGATTGCTCCCCATCGAAGCTGGAAAGGACGGGTGATCAACGCGCTCGCCACGCCCATCGATTCGGCGGGTCCGCTCACGATGGGTAACCGGCGAATCGCGCTTGAGGCGTCTCCTCCTCCCACGCTGCGCCGCACCCGTGTGCAAAAGCCCCTGAAAACCGGGGTTCGGGTCATCGATCTCTTTACTCCGATTTGCGCTGGCCAGCGCATTGGGATTTTTGCCGGAAGCGGTGTCGGGAAATCAACTCTCCTAGCGATGCTGGCAGGATCGCCCGGTTTCGACACTTTGGTGATCGCGCTCACCGGCGAGCGGGGCCGCGAAGTGCGCGAGTTTCTCGACGATGCTTTGGCCGTGAACAGGTCTTCGTCGATCGCGGTCGTGGCAACCGGAGACGAAAGCCCGACGATGCGGCGTCTTGCCCCGAAAACCGCGATGAGCATTGCCGAATATTTCCGAGATGAGGGAGAGTCCGTTCTCCTCATTATCGACTCCATCACGCGTTTTGCGCATGCGGCCCGGGACGTTGCGCTGGCGGCCGGTGAGCCGGCGGTCGCGCGGGGTTACGCGCCGAGCGTTTTCAGCGATCTGCCGAAGCTCCTGGAAAGAGCGGGACCAGGAGAAGCCGGCAAAGGCTCCATTACCGGGATTTTCTCGGTTCTCGTCGATGGAGACGACCATAATGACCCCGTCGCCGACGCCATTCGCGGGACCCTCGATGGGCATATCGTCCTCGATCGCGCCATCGCGGATCAAGGGCGTTTTCCTGCCGTCAATGTTTTAACATCGATCTCGCGCCTCGCGCAGAATGCTTGGACCAGCGAGGAGCATAACCTGGTCGTCGAACTCCGCGCTCTCATTGCGCGTTACGAAGAAACGCGCGATCTGCGGCTGATGGGCGGATACCGGCCCGGCAGTGACCCGGCACTCGACCAAGCGGTTACGCTGGTTCCAAAGATTTATGAAGCCATCGCTCAGTCGCCAAAGTCTCCCGCGAGCAGGGATGCATTTCGAGAGCTTGCGAAAATTCTCCAACCAACCTGATCCGGGAGTCTTCGCGGCTGAAACCTGGGCAGAATTATTGCGTAGAGTTGATCAGGCTGGCGTTTCCACCCACCGCCGCTGTGTTGATCGAGACGGTCTGCTCAAGACAGAACCGATCGAGATAATGCGGTCCGCCTGCCTTGGGACCGGTGCCAGAGAGGCCGGATCCGCCGAAGGGCTGGGTGCCGACGACAGCACCGATCATGTTGCGGTTTACATAGCAGTTGCCCGCCAAGCGCCGGCCGATGATATGATTGATCGTCGCGTCAATGCGCGAGTGCACCCCGAGCGTTAAACCAAACCCCTTGGCCTCGATCGCGTCAAGCAAACCGTCGAGCTCGGTTGCCCTGTAGCGCACGACATGGAGGATCGGACCGAAAATCTCGCGTTTAAGATCGCCGACAGCCGCCAATTCAAAAATATGCGGGGGAACATAAAAGCCATTCGGCGGCGCGCTCCAAGGTATCTTTCCCGCGAACCGCACGATCGCCGAATTTCGCATCGTCTCAATATGCGCCTCGAGCCCAGCCTTGGCCTCTCCATCGATCACCGGGCCAATGTGAACCTGCGGATCGCGCGGATCGCCGATCAAAAGTTCATCGGCCGCGCCGGAGATCATCGCGAGCACCTTGTCTGCGATATCCTCTTGCACGCATAGAAGCCTGAGCGCCGAGCAACGCTGCCCTGCCGATCGGAATGCCGAGGCGAGCACATCGTCGCAAACCTGTTCCGGCAAGGCGGTTGCGTCCACGATCATTGCGTTGATACCGCCGGTCTCCGCGATCAGGACGGGGATCGGTCCATCCTTCGCAGCCAGTCGCCGGTTGATTTTCGCCGCGGTTTCCATGGAGCCGGTAAAGGCCACTCCGGCGACACCGGGCAGATCGACAAGTGCGGCGCCGAGCTCACCACCGCCCGGCAGGCAGTGAAGTGCGGAGTTCGGCACGCCGGCCGCATGGAAAAGTCCAACAACAAGAGCGGCGATCAGAGAGGATTGTTCGGCGGGTTTGGCAAGAACGGCATTTCCGGCGACGAGCGCAGCGGCAACTTGACCCACGAAAATCGACAATGGAAAATTCCAGGGGCTGATACACAAGAACACGCCGCGCCCGTGGCAATTGAGAAGATTGTCTTCTCCCGTCGGTCCCGGCATGACGCTGGACGTCGTAAATGCGCGCCGCGCCTCATGTGCATAATAATGGCAGAAGTCGATCGCTTCCCGCCATTCCCCGACAGCATCCTCCAAAATCTTGCCCGCCTCGGCTTGCAGCAATCCAAGCAAACGCGGTGCTTCCATCTCCATATGTTTTGCAGCCCGATCGAGACAGGCGGCGCGAAGGCCCACTGGCATCCGGGACCAGAGGCGAAAGCCGGCATGA
Organism: Beijerinckiaceae bacterium; assembly: GCA_004564215.1. NCBI lineage: Bacteria > Pseudomonadati > Pseudomonadota > Alphaproteobacteria > Hyphomicrobiales > Beijerinckiaceae > Beijerinckiaceae bacterium. The sequence continues at coordinate 998,777 of CP024846.1, forward strand.
GCCTCCTGCAAAGCGGCCGGCAAGAGTTCGAACGGGGTTTCATGGACGCGGCCAATGGTCGTCCCATCGATCGGCGAGACAGCTTGGCGGGAGTCTCCCTCATGCCGAACACCTGAGATAATAGGTGCCGCGTCCCCGACTTGAACCGCATTCGCAATGGCGTCGGTCAGACCGCGGATCGAGCCCCGGTCGCCAAATTCAATCCCACTTGCGAGCTTGCGCGAGGGCATGTGGATATCTTCAGGCAATGGCAGATCGGCGGCGCGGGCGTTCGCGGTATCACCAATCAGGGTTTGCGGGCGGGTGAGAAGCTCGGCCACAGGGAGGTGAGGATCGCCGACACGCGCAACAAAGGACGAATTTGCGCCATTCTCGAGAAGCCGACGCACGAGATACGCCAGCAAATCCTCATGCATGCCGACCGGCGCATAAACCCGGCAGGTGATCTCCGGGAGTTGACCATGCAAAGACGCGAAAAGGTCGTCTCCCATCCCATGGAGACGCTGGAGTTCATAGCCTTCAGACCCCTTAGCCAACTCGACGATGCTTGCAATCGTCAGCGCATTATGGGTCCCAAATTGGGGGAGGATAAAACCGCGCATCCCGAGCAGCTTCCGCGCGCAGGCCAAGTAGTTGAGATCGGTCATCGCCTTACGCGTAAAGACCGGATAATCGGCCAGGCCGCGTTCCTGCGCCCGTTTGATTTCCGTGTCCCAATAAGCGCCCTTGACGAGCCGCACCATGATGCGGCGATCATATTGGCGTGCCACCGCGCCTATATGATCGATGACCGCCGAGGCGCGCTTCTGATAGGCCTGCACGGCGAGGCCGAAGCCGTCCCACCCCGCAAGCGTGCTATCCGCCAGCAATAGATCAACGACATCGAGCGAGATTTCGAGCCTGTCGGCTTCCTCGGCGTCAATGGTAAAGCGCAAGTCATGTCGTTTGGCCGTCCGTGCCAGTTCGGCAACCCGGGGGACGAGTTCCGCGAGAACACGCTGGCGAGACATCGGTTCGTAGCGAGGATGCAGCGCCGAGAGTTTGACCGAAATACCTGGCTGTTCAAATAGAGCGTGACGCTCGGCCGCCTGGCCGATCGCCTCGATTGCATGCGCATATGAATCAAAATACGCCTTCGCATCGGTTTCGGTGCGAGCGCCTTCTCCGAGCATGTCGAAAGAAAAGCGATTTTTCCGCGCCTCGCCCGAACAGGCTCGGCGCAAGGCGTCCTCGATCGTTTGCCCATACACGAAATGCGAACCCATGAGCTGGACAGCCCCGCGCGCGGCGGTCCGCACGGCGCCCGCGCCAATCCTATGCGCAAGGGCGACGACAACCCCTTCCGGCGTCTTGCCTTTGCCCACAACCCGCGCCGAGAAGCCGAGTGCCCAGGCGGCGGCCGAGATCAGGAGAGCCTCCGAACCTCCAACATGGCTGCTCCAATTCACCGACGTCAGCTTGTCTTGTATCAGGCTATCGGCTGTCGCATCGTCGGGCACCCGCAGCAAGGATTCCGCGAGAACCATCAAAGCCAGGCCCTCTTCCGACGACAGGGAATATTCGCGCAAAAGATCATCGAGGCCACCGATGACAGCCGATTTCGCGCGCACAGCTGCGATGAGGCGCGAGGCGTATCGATCGATCCGCGCTTCAGCCGCTTGGTCCAGCGCCGCAGTTTCGAGAAGCTCGGCAGCCAAAAGCTCATCATCCGCCGCGTAGGGCGCCGAGAAAGCCGGACTGGCAAAATCCGAAGTCATGCGAGATATTTTTCGCAGGCGGTGAAACGCATTCCGACAATATATAGGTCGGCCCGGCCGGCTTTGCAGGCCGGCCAGACCTCAATCCCCGAGGATGTGCCTTTTATCCTGCGTCTAGAGCAGGATGAGGAAAAGTGGAAACCGTTTTTCCGCCCGCATCCCGCTCTAAGCTTTTGGAATCGATCACGTTCATGATCTAAGCGCGACGCAGCGGCATCTCAAAATTTCAATCGGCCAATCCAAGCACATCGGCCATGGAATAAAGGCCCGGCTTTTGCTCCTTGCCCCATAAGGCGGCTTGCACGGCCCCACGTGCAAAAATGCTGCGATCTTCCGATGAATGAACAAGCTCAAGCCGCTCGCCGGGTCCGGCGAAGATCACCTTGTGCTCTCCAATCACGGTCCCCCCACGCAGCGAGGCAAAGCCAATATCCCCTGCCCGGCGAAGCCCGGTGTGGCCGTCGCGCACTCGAACCGAATGCTCGTCCAATGCAAGGTGGCGTCCCTGGGCTGCCGCTTCGCCGAGGAGAAGGGCGGTGCCGGAGGGGGCATCGACCTTCATGCGATGATGCATCTCCAGGATCTCGATGTCATATTCCGGCCCCAGCGTGGAAGCGACCTTTTCGACGAGCGCCGCGAGAAGGTTGATGCCGAGACTCATATTTCCGGAGCGGATGATAACCGCGTGGCGGGCAGCAGCCTCTATTCGCGCGAGATGATCCGGGCCGAGACCCGTCGTGCCGATGACATGAACGATCCGCGCTTGGGCCGCCAAAGCAGCGAGTTCGACAGTCGATTGCGGCGAGGTGAAATCGAGGACGCCGTCGGCGCCAATGAGCGTGGGGAGCGCATCGCCGCTGATTTCGACCCCCATTTGCCCGCAGCCCGCAAGCAGGCCCGCGTCCTGGCCGATCGCGATCGAACCAGGCTGCTCAATAGCACCAGCCAGATGGGCACCTGGCGTCTGGCGGATGATCTCCACCAGGACGCGGCCCATGCGTCCGGCTGCTCCGGCAACGACGAGCCGCATCTCGCTCATGGCTTCTCCTCAATCCTTCTCCATCCTGTCCATAATCCGCTGCGGCTGCAAGCGAAAGCGCGCACTTGCGTACCGGTTGGCTTTTTTACGGGCCATCGGTCGTCGCCAGATCCACGTCATAGCTCCGTCACCGCGAGATCCTATAATTTTTGGGACTTTGGCTCGCTTCTTACAGCCTGGGTCGCGCGCCGGGCCGGAGGTACGCCCAGCGTCTTATTTTTGCGGGGAGAGTGAGCCCACGGCGGCTATTTCAGCGACGATCGCGTCAGCCGCCGCGCGTGGATCCTTGGCCTGAGTGACCGGTCGCCCAACCACGAGATAATCCGCGCCAGCGGCAATGGCCGCGGCTGGAGTCATTGTTCGTTTCTGGTCGGCGACCTCAGAGCCAGCGGGCCTGATTCCGGGTGTCACCAGTATCATGCTGGGTCCGACTGCGGCCCGAATGTTGCTAGCTTCCTCCGCAGAAAGGATCAGGCCATCGAGGTGGGCTGCCCGAGCCTGCGCCGCCCGGCGCGCCACCAAGTCTCGGACGCCATAAGCATATCCGGCCTCGGCAAGGTCGCGATCATCGCAAGAAGTCAAAACGGTCACTCCGAGAATCTTCAGCGACGAGCCAGCAGTGGCGGCTTTGGCCGCCTTCATCGTCTGCGGATAGGCATGGACCGTCAGGAATCGGGCGCCAAGGTCGGCCACCCGGCCGCAGGCGCGCGTCACAGTCGTCGGAATATCGTGCAGTTTAAGATCGAGAAAAACATGCTTGCCCGATTTGATCAGCTCTTGGGCCAACGGCAGGCCGCCGCCATAGGCGAGCTCCAGGCCGATCTTATAAAAGCTTACGCTGTCGTCGAGGACTGCCACCAGCTCTTCGGCTTGGCGCGGCGTCGCGAAATCCAATGCAATGATCAGTTTCTCGCGGGCGACTGACGCCTCCCTTGGAGGAAGGACAGCGGCCGCGCTCATGTCACGGCCGGCGCGACTTTTCGAGGTCGGAATTTTTGCGCGAAGCTTTCGGCGCAGGCTGTGCCCGCCCACCCCTGCGCCCCTTCGGTCCGAGATCGAATTGAAGTCTGGCTTTGGCTGCCGCCAACTCTCTCTTCAGGTCGAGATGAATTTTTTCGGTGCCCATGCGCAGCCTGTCGAAAAACTCTTGGGCCGGATTTTGCCGCTTTTGCGGCTCCGTATCGCCTTCGCGCAACGGACGATAGACCCACACCCTCGCCGGAGGCAGATTTAACCAAACAGGCGGAGAGGCCTCGGTGTGAAAACTGATGGCCGACTTATCGCGCGGCATGGGCGAAGCGGGACCATAGGTGAATTGGATAAAACAGCCGTCCGGCTCCATGCAATTGAACGCATCGGCGAGGAGCGCAAGCCTTTGTATTTCCGGTTTCATCAAAAGCGGCAAACTGGAGACGACGGCGACGGCGGGCTGACCGAGCCTCTCGCCCAAGGTTTCCGAGAGATTGTAGGCGTCCCCCTTGATGATGTGAACGCCGGGAAAGCGCCGGCCCAAGAGCTTGCAGAAGCCAGCATCGAATTCCACAAGGTACAGCCGTTCAGGTGCGACGCCGCGCTCCAGAAGCGCTTCCGTAATGGCTCCGGTTCCCGGTCCAAGCTCGATGATCGGACCTTCGGCGAGCGGATCGACGTAGCGCGCCATCATACGCGCCAGCGACCGCCCCGAGGGCGACACCGCCCCGGCGATCATCGGATTATCGAGCCATGATCTGAAGAACCGCGCCTCGTCGGCGATCCGCCGCTCGATCGGCATATTGGGCTTTTTTGAATCGCGCCGGTTCGAGCGGGAAGGTTGGCTATGCAATAGGTTTGTCCTTGCTTCGCGTAATGGATGGAGCGCTGCTAGCGCAATGCGCCAACGAAGAGCGAGGCGTCAACAAACACAATTGGAGGAAACGGGCAAGTGCCTCCCGCGGAATCCAAGGTCACTGCCCGCTCAAATTCTCAAAAAAGTCCTTCATCTTAGCAAAGAAACCCGTGGATTCAGGATGGGTCTTTGTCGACGACAGACTTTCGAACTCGGCGAGCAGTTCCCGTTGCCGCTTGGTCAAACTTTGCGGCGTTTCCGCGGTCACCTGGATGTATAGATCGCCGATATCTCGCGAACGCAGCACCGGCATGCCCTTGTTCTTCAGCTTGAACTGTCTGCCGGACTGAGTTCCTTCGGGTATCTTGACCTTAGCTTCGCCACCATCGAGCGTGTGCACGCTCAGTTCGGCGCCAAGCGCCGCCTGAACCATCGAAATCGGAACCCGGCAGAACAGATCGGCGCCATCCCGTTGGAAAAACGGATGTGGCTTCGTTGACACGAAAATATAGAGATCGCCCGCCGGGCCGCCCTTGGCTCCGGCCTCGCCCTCACCTCCAAGACGGATCCGCGTGCCGTCCTCGACACCGGGCGGGATGTTGACCGAAAGGTTGCGCTCCTGGGTCACGCGGCCCGAACCACCGCAGGGATGACAGGGATCATCGATGATTTCGCCCCGGCCATGACAATTGGGACAGGTCCGCTCGATTGCAAAAAACCCTTGCTGCGCCCGAACACGGCCATGCCCGGCGCACGTCTGACAAACCCGCGGCTTCGCGCCCGGCTTGGCGCCGGACCCTGCACATGCCTCGCAGGTGACCGAAGCTGGCAGGGTGAGCGACGCAGTCTTGCCGTGAAACGCTTCTTCTAATGTGATCTCCATATTGTAACGGAGATCCGAGCCCCGCGCCGGCCCCCTGCGCCCGCCGCCTCGCCGCGCGCCCATGACGTCGCCGAACAGATCGTCGAAAATATCTGCCATCGACGCGGCAAAACCATCGCCACCGGCTCCGAACCCGCCGTGCTCGAAAGCGCTATGCCCATAGCGATCATAGGCTGCCCGCTTCTGTGAATCGGACAAGACCTGATAGGCTTCGTTTAGTTCCTTGAATTGAATTTCGGCTTCCGCATTGTCGGGATTGCGGTCAGGATGACATTGCATCGCCGCCTTGCGGAACGCGGATTTCATTTCTGTATCGGTACAGGTCTTGGAAACGCCAAGGATTTCGTAATAGTCCCGTCTCATCGTCGTTCGCGTTCCGATCATTATACCGCTTGGCCTCCCGCTGGATGCGTTCTACACGCGGTCCCTTCATACAGCCCAGTCACAGCGCCGCCAACCGGAGCATAAACGCTGCAGAAGACGAGGTCGAGGTGCCCCTCGGCATAATCACCGTGCCCGGAGGCCCGGCACCGCCAAAGCTGCGCTTGTTTCGCGCGTCCCCCACGCCGATACGAAGATGCAATCCCAAGGCCATTTCCGCACCAGCGGAAATGGCTCAGGATCGCTTCAATATCGGCTCCGGCCGTAATTCTTAGGCCGATTTCTTCTTGTCGTCGGGGCCGACTTCCTTGAAGTCCGCATCGATGACATCGTCCTTGCTCTCGCCCTGGGCGCCGCCTTCTGCGCCGGGTTCAGAACCCTGGGCCTTATACATCGCCTCGCCGAGCTTCATGGAAGCTTGCACGAGATCATTCGTCTTGGCCTTGATCCCTTCGACGTCTTCGCCTTCCAATTCCGTTTTCAAAGCGGTGATCGCAGCCTCGATCCCACTCTTGTCGGATTCGGCCACCTTTGACCCGAATTCCGCCAAGGACTTCTGGGCGGTGTGAATCATCGCCTCGGCATGGTTCTTGGCGTCGACAAGTTCGCGGCGCTTTTTGTCTTCGGATGCATGGGATTCGGCGTCCTTCACCATTTTGTCGATATCGGCATCGGTGAGACCGCCCGAGGCTTGGATCCGGATCTGTTGTTCCTTGTTGGTCGCCTTGTCTTTCGCCGACACATTGACAATGCCATTGGCGTCAATATCGAAGGTGACTTCGATCTGCGGCACGCCGCGCGGAGCGCTCGGAATTCCGACAAGATCGAATTGGCCAAGCAGCTTGTTGTCCGCGGCCATTTCGCGCTCGCCCTGGAAAACCCTGATGGTGACCGCCGTCTGATTGTCTTCCGCGGTCGAGAACACCTGGCTTTTCTTCGTCGGGATGGTCGTGTTGCGATCAATCAGTCGGGTGAAAACACCGCCGAGGGTCTCGATGCCGAGCGACAAGGGCGTCACGTCGAGCAAAAGCACATCCTTGACGTCGCCCTGGAGGACGCCGGCTTGAACCGCCGCGCCGATCGCGACCACTTCGTCGGGATTGACGCCTTTGTGCAGTTCCTTGCCGAAGAAGCTGCGCACGACCTCTTGGACCTTCGGCATGCGCGTCATGCCGCCGACGAGAACCACTTCGTTGATCTCGCCCGCCGTCAGGCCCGCATCCTTCAAAGCCTTGCGGCACGGTTCAACGGTCTTTTGAATCAGATCATCGACGAGCGCCTCGAATTTCGCGCGGGTCAGCTTCAGGGTGAGATGCTTCGGCCCCGTCGCGTCGGCGGTGATATAGGGCAAATTGATTTCGGTTTGGGTCGCCGAAGACAGTTCGATCTTGGCTTTTTCGGCAGCTTCCTTCAGCCGCTGCAGAGCGAGCTTGTCCTTCTTGAGGTCGATCCCATTGTCCTTCTTGAATTCATCCGCGAGATATTCGACGAGGCGCGTGTCGAAGTCCTCACCTCCCAAGAAGGTGTCGCCATTCGTCGACTTCACTTCAAAGACGCCGTCGCCGATTTCAAGGATGGAAATGTCGAACGTGCCACCGCCGAGATCGTAGACCGCGATAATCCCCGAGCCCTTCTTGTCGAGGCCATAGGCGAGCGCCGCCGCGGTCGGTTCGTTGATGATGCGCAAAACCTCGAGGCCGGCGATCTTGCCGGCATCCTTGGTAGCCTGACGCTGAGCATCGTTGAAATAGGCGGGAACGGTGATCACCGCCTGGCTCACCGGCTGACCGAGATAGGCTTCCGCGGTCTCTTTCATTTTTTGCAGAACGAAAGCGGAAATCTGCGACGGAGAATATTGCTTGCCGTCGGCCTCGACCCAGGCGTCGCCATTGGAGGCGCGAATGATCTTGTAGGGAACGAGACCCATGTCCTTTTTGGTCATCGGATCGTCAAAAGTCCGCCCGATGAGCCGTTTAATCGCGAAGAATGTCCGTTCCGGATTGGTGACGCCCTGCCGTTTGGCGGGCTGCCCGACGAGACGTTCCCCGTCATCTGTAAATGCGACGATCGACGGCGTAGTCCGAGCACCTTCGGCGTTCTCGATAACTTTCGGCGTCGCACCTTCCATGATCGCCACACAAGAATTGGTGGTACCGAGGTCGATTCCGATTACTTTTCCCATGATTTGTTCTTCCTTTCGATCCGCAAGACCACCGGATCCCGAAGCGATCCGGCAAATGGGCGGACGGACTTCCGCCCGGTCCCCGATTGAGTTCAAATTGGTATCGCCGCGTACGAACGCAAGATGCGCCGTATATAAGAGGACCGTCGAGACGCGCAAGACGAAGGTTTGGGCGGCCTCAACCCATCCAATCGATTCGGCAAGCCCAAGATAGCCCAGTTTGTTGACCAAAATCCGGTAAGTTTGCCTTGATTAGACGGTCTAGTCGCGACAAATCTGCCTATATGCGGTATAAAATGGTATCTTGCCGCCGCATTTCTCCTCCGGGCGGGCTTTCCGTTGAAACATTTTCTTCTACTTGCGCTTCTGGTCTTGGTCGCGGCGCCGGAAACGGCCCGGGCTCAACTCATGCTTCCCGGAGCGCTGCAAGCGATGCCGGAAGCGGGGCTCCCGTCGTCCGACCCCGCCGGCCCCGCAGCCGGAAAAGCAAAACTGGCCGACCTGAAGCCACCCGGCGAAGAAACGATTTTAGGCCGCGAACTGGCTCATGACGGCCTCGCTGGGAGCATCGCGTTTCGGCACGATGCAAACAAGCTTCTTGAGATTACCCGCCTGACGATCCCTGGCGAAGCCATATCGCATCCGGGCGAGCCTTGCCGCGTAGACGTGGTTTCACAGGCGCCCATTTCCGCAAAGTTCAGCGGCCGGCCTGCCGGCGTATCTCGCTATGAGGTCGAAATCGAAGCCTGCCCCTTTTCCTTCGAGGTTTTGGAGGAAGCCGTCCTGATCACTCGCATACCGCAAACATGTGATTTCGCAGCGGCGGATTGCCGTGCGGATCCAACTGGACTGTGGGGACCCGCCGGCAGCTCAATCGGTTCGGATCAGGAAAAGCTGTTGGAGCGAGACCGCGGCCGCGCGGAGGCCAGCATGCGCGCCCGATTCCATACCTTGCTGGCGAGCGTCGGCAAGGATAAGAACGCCGTCAAGAAAATCGCTGGAGAACAGGCCGGATTTTCGTCTTTGCGCGAGGTCACCTGCCGCAATTATGCGCGCGAAGATGTGCATGGGTTTTGCGCGCTTCGCATCACGCAGGCGCGGGCGCTTGCCCTGCAGGCGGCGTTCGCGGGATACACGAAGGACCAGGCAGGAAGCACCGCAAGGTCAACGGCGAAACATAGCGCCAAGTCGGTCTATAAGCCCGAGTCGAAGCCCAATGCGGGCGTCCCGCCCGCAACGCCTCCAATAAGCGAAGTGCAGCATTAAAGCGCTTCCCGATCAGATGGAATCATCTGATCGAAAAGGAAACGCTCAAGTTCAACGAGTTGGAGCATGTTCTGATCGAAAAAGTCGGTCAACTTTTTCGGAACATGCTCTAGCCTCCGCGGCAAGAAGCTCGATGTCCATGACTAGATGGCGCGGAAATCCACGGCCTTCGCATTGTAAACGGAGTGGCACAGTGACAAAGGGATACAAGCTGGTGCGCCTGCTCTTGGCTCAATCGATGATCGCCGCGGCGGCGGCGGGCCCGATCATGGCGCAAACGGCGACAGACCCCAATCCGCCGGCCGATTCTTCCGTTGCGAAGCCAAATAACACGGAACTGACGAGGCAATTTGTTGCCGGCGCCATTCCGAGCGCCAATTTCGTGGCAGCCGCAAGCCGAATGGCGATCGCCCACTCTTCCAACAGCAAAATCCGTGACTTGGCGGGGGACCTCGCCAAGAACCAAACAACAGTTGCCAATTCGCTGGCAAGCTGGGTCAATGTGAGCGGTCCTGTCGTGACCCTTCGCTCTCCCCTTACGGGCCGGATCGGCCCCGGCGCCCCAAAAGTGTCGGCGCCGCGCATGCTGCCGGCGCAAGTAACCAATCTCCAGAAGCTTTCGACCTCCCAGGGCCACGCCTTCGATACGCTTTATGTTTCAAGTTTGATGGAGGCATTGGTCCAGCTGCAGATTTTATATCGTGATTTTGCCAAGACCGATGGCGATCCCGGCCTGCGAGCGATCGCGGACCGCGAACTACCGATGGTCGAGCACGCAATTTCGGCCCTCGATTCGCTTTGATCTACTTCGCCGAATGGGCTTTCAAGGCATGATTTGCCAAAGTCTTGCCGAGTGACCAAACTGCGCCCGGCACCCGATGGCTATCGGCGATGACCGCATCAAAAGCGCCTTCGATCCAATCGCAATCCGCCTCCGTGATGATGAGCGAGGGGAGGAGTTTTACGGTGTGGTTTGCGTGGCCGGCCACCTGGGCGAGGATCTTATGATCCTTGAAAAGCGGGATGGTGATGAGCTGGCAAAACAAGCCAACGTTGACAGTCTCCAGCAATGTCCACGCCGCCTTGAGTTTGAGCGAACGCGGCGGTCCGAATTCGATGCCGATCATCAGCCCCTTGCCGCGCACGGTGCGGACCAGCTCGTAACGTTCCGCCATAACCTCGAAGGCAGCGAGCAGCCGCGCGCCGGTTTGCGCGGCCCTTTGAATAAGTCCTTCGGCTTCGATCACCTCCAGTGTTGCAAGGCCCGCCGCCATCGCCAGATCATTCTTGGCAAAGGTTGAGCCGTGCACCACCGCCCGGTCCATGCGATTGAATATTTTTTCGAAAATGGCTTTGCGGGTCAAAACGGCGCCAACCGGCACATGACCGCCTGAAAGGGTTTTGGCGAGCAGGACAATGTCTGGTTCCACCCCCCAATGTTCGATCGCAAGAAAGCGTCCGGTTCGCCCGAGCCCGGTCTGGATTTCGTCGGCAATAAACAGGGTGCCGTATTTTCGGCACAAGGCCTGAACGCCGCGAAGATAGAGATCGTCCGGCAGATTAACGCCCTTGCCCTGAATCGGTTCGACGAGAAAAGCAGCGACATCGCGCGACGCGAGAGCTTGTTCGAGCGCAGCGAGATCATTGAATGGAATGGCGCTGCAACCCGGCAAAAGCGCGCCAAAGCCGTCCTTGAAGATTGCGTCGCCATTGATCGACAGGGCGCCGTAGGTCAGCCCATGAAAGGCGTGATCGCAATAGACGATGCGGCCCCTTCCCGTGGCGCAGCGCGCGAATTTAATCGCGGCCTCGACAGCCTCCGAACCGGAATTGGTAAAGAAAACCTTGTCCAGAAAGGGGACGAAGCCGAGCAAACGCTCCGCGAGGAGCCCGGCAAGAACGGATAAATCCATTTGCACGAGATTGGGCAGGTCGCTGGCAAGAACGTCGCTCAAGGTTTCGCGCAGGAGAGGATGGTTGCGGCCGATCCCAAACACGCCCCAACCGCTTAAAAGGTCCAAATAGCGGGTGCCGGCGCGGTCGAATAGATATTGACCTTGGCCTGACTGAAAACCGACGTCGAAGCCGATGGTCTGCAACACACGGACCATCATCTCGTTCATGTGTTGAGTATGCAGACCATAGCGCTCGGATTCACGCTCGGCCAGCAAGGCGCCGATGTCAAAATCCCGCTCGCTCCGATCGGAACCGATGTCTTGAACCTTCGTGCTTCTCATCCCCACACCTGCCTCGCAAGCAGGACCCTAAGTCCCCGGCTTGGATACTTGCCCGCGAACCTTAGCAGTCACGGTCGGAGAAATTCAAATCCCGGCTCAGATTTGCACGGTGCGACATCGGCACGCGGCAGTCGATTTGAGCGTGCCGATTACGGAGCTACCCTCGAATTTGCGGAAATGTCTTAAGCGGACATTAATTGGAATGGTGGGCGCGACAGGGATCGAACCTGTGACCCCTACGATGTCAACGTAGTGCTCTCCCGCTGAGCTACGCGCCCCAGACCATGAGCGCTCATGGTCTTTATCTGTTTGTTTTGTCGCATGATTATCCAAAAAGGCTGGAACTTCTTAGGATCATGCCCTAGCCCTCTCGGTTAGGATCAAGCCTCGGTCGCGAAGGGATATATCGGCTCATCCGGGTCGGCGCAAGCCACCTGGCGAGGCCGGATGAATTTTCCCCCAGGCCGGCGAAATCCTGTCAGGCTCGGATGAGTTTCAGAAGATCGCGCTGGATCGCCTCATTGCCGGCGCAGATGGACCCTTTTGTGAGCATATCGGAGCCGCCATCGGCGTCGGTCACGAACCCGCCGGCTTCCTTTATGATGATAATCCCCGCCGCCATATCCCAAGCCTGCAAATTACGCTCCCAGAAGCCATCATAGCTTCCAGACGCCACAAAACAAAGATCGAGGGCCGCCGCACCGAGGCGGCGCACATTGCCGGCTTTTGCCATGACGGCGGCCAATTCAGCCATGAAGCGTGAATGCTCCCTGGCCTTGCCAAGATGCGGAATCCCGCAGCCGATCAGAGAATCGCTCATCTCGGAACGCGCCGCGACACGCAGCCGCCGGTTGTTGTAAAAAGCGCCCTGGCCTTTCTCGGCGATGAACATGTCGCCATTCGCCGGATTATAGACCAGCCCGGCAACGATCTGGCCTTCGCGCTCGAGACCGATCGAGATCGCGAAGATCGGCAATCCATGCAAGAAATTGCTGGTGCCGTCCAAAGGATCAATGAACCAGGAATGGCTCTTGTCGGCGCCTTCGATCCGGCCGCTTTCTTCCAGAACGAAGCCATAGCCAGGTCGCGCCCTAGCCAACTCCTCGTAGAGAGTTTTTTCGGCTTTCCGATCTGCCGCCGACACGAAATCGCCAGGCCCTTTTACCGAGACCTGCAGATTTTCGACCTCGCCGAAGTCGCGCTTCAAGCCCCGCCCGGCCTTGAGAGCGGCCGCGGTCATGACGTTCATAAGGGCGGATCTGATCATACAAATGCCTTGTCCAAGAGACCGACCTGCCCTCTCCTTCGCGCCCCGCAATTCGTTTGGCGCAGGTCACGTCTTTGGCGTTTCGGCCACGCGCGCGCCGGCCGGATGAAACCCGGCGGAAGCAGATGGGGAGGATCGTGCAGAGTCGATAGTTAATGCGGGAGAAGGGATGGCTCAAACACGCATCGGCATCAACACATAAAGAGCGGCCGCGCCGTCTTTGTCTTGCACCAGCGTCGGCGAACCCGGATCGGCAAGCTTGAACAGCACGGTGTCGCTGTCGAGCTGCTCGGTGATATCGAGGAGATAACGGGCGTTGAAGCCGATATCGAGGGGCGTCGAATCATAGTCGACATCGAGTTCCTCGAGGGCCGAGCCGGAATCCGGATTGGTCACCGAGAGGGTAAGCTTGGCGTCCGACACCGCCAATTTCACCGCACGACCGCGCTCCGATGAAATCGTCGACACCCGATCGACCGCGGCGGCGAAGGGTGCCCGGTCGACGATGAGCCGCTTGTCATTGCCCGACGGAATGACGCGCACATAGTCCGGAAACGTCCCGTCGATCAGTTTCGAGGTCAGCACGACGTCCCCGAAAGTGAAGCGCACCTTGGTCGCCGATATTTCCACACGGACGTCACGAGCCGGATCTTCGATCAACTTTTGAACTTCCGCCACGGCCTTCCGGGGAATGATGACGCCAGGCATGCCAATCGCTCCCTCGGGAGCCGGGATTTCCACCCTCGCCAGCCTGTGTCCATCTGTCGCGACGGCGCGCAACATCATATGGCCTTCGACCTCTGTCGTGTGCATAAAGATGCCATTGAGGTAATAGCGCGTTTCCTCATTGGAGATGGCAAACTGGGTCTTGTCGATCAATCGCTTGAGGTCGCCGGCGGCCAGATTGAAGTCATGGCTTAATTCACCTGCGGCAAGATCCGGAAAATCGCTATCCGGCAGCGACTGAAGATTAAATCGCGAGCGACCCGAACGCAGTCGCAATTGTCCGGCCTCCCCGTCGGTTTCGAGCGACACTTGGGCGCCATCGGGAAGCTTGCGGACGATCTCGTAGAGAATATGGGCGGGCAAGGTCGTCGCGCCGCCCAACCCCACGTCCGCCGGCAGGCGCTCGGCGACTTCGAGATCCAGGTCTGTCGCTTTAAGAAGCAGCGATCCGCCCTCGGCCCGCAACAGCACGTTCGAAAGAATAGGTATGGTGTTGCGGCGCTCCACGACGCGATGCACGTGGCCGAGAGATTTCAATAAGGCCGCGCGTTCAAGGGTGACTTTCATGAGGGTCCAATCGCGCTTTCGTCAGCCCGCCTCGCGCGGGTTTTTCCGACCCACGCCCGGGGGCGAGACTTTGGCGCGACTGCAATGAAATCGCAAGTCGCGAAACCGCCCCGCATCCGTTTGGCGGAATTTTGGTGGGGGCAACTTCCCGCATGTCTAGTGACCAAAGCCGCAGGTGGCCAGGGCGTGCGATCCGGGGAGCGCCTGCCTAAAGGCTGCCATTTTCTGGCCTGAACAAGTCAGGCCCATCCGGTCCGGGATGCAAACACCTGGCTCTGCGAGCCGGCATGAACCGCAATGGGGCGAGAACATCTTGCCCGCAGGAGAGTGGATGGCGGATATTTTCTGCGTTCGAGGCGGGCGAATGCCGGAAAACCGGAAATTGCCGTCTGCGGAGCGCGGCCCGGGAGACTTACTTTATCCTCCCTTAAGCAACCCCTGGCATGCTGCCCCGCAACCGAGCAACGATCTGGCGGTCAGGACATGAACAAACGCGTGGGGCCGCAACGTCGCGAACCGGGTTTCGGCTCGGGCAGCGTCCCGGCCGGGCCTCCCCCCCGACCCAAGCCGAAGACGCCCCGCCGGCGCCGCAACCAGCATGGCTCCCTTTTTGGCACCCTGATCTATTGGTGCCTCGTGCTTGGGGTCTGGTGCGCCATCGGCGGCGCCGGGCTTGTGACCTATTATGCGGCCAAATTGCCGTCGATCGAGGCGCTGGCAGTCCCCAAAAGGCCGCCGAATATCGCAATTCTTGACGAAAATGGAACGCTGCTCGCCAATCGAGGTGACACGGGAGGTGCCGCCATCCGGATTGCGGAACTTCCTCCCTATCTGCCCAAAGCTTTTATCGCGATCGAGGATCGGCGCTTCTATTCGCATTGGGGCATCGATCCCTTTGGGATTCTGCGGGCCCTGACGCGAAATCTGGCCGGCGGAAGCATGGTCCAGGGCGGCTCGACATTGACCCAGCAGCTCGCCAAGAACCTGTTCCTGACCCAAGAAAGAACCATGTCCCGAAAAATCCAGGAAGCGATCCTGGCACTCTGGCTGGAGCATAAATATTCCAAGACTCAGATTCTCGAACTCTACCTGAACCGTGTTTACTTCGGATCGGGCGCCTATGGCGTCGAAGCAGCGGCACAAAAATATTTCGGTCACGCCGCCCGCAACGTCACCCTGCCGGAGGCGGCGATTTTGGCGGGCCTCATGAAGGCGCCGGCAAGACTGGCGCCGAACCGGAACCCGGCCGGGGCCAATGAGCGGGCCCAGCAAGTCATCGCAGCGATGGTTCAGGAAGGCTTCATTACCGAGGCAATGGCCGCGCTCGCTTTGGCCCATCCGGCGCAAGCCTTACACGACCAAAATACCAATTCGGTGAATTACGCGGCCGATTTCGTAATGGACACGCTGGACGATACCGTCGGCGCGATCGACGAAGATATCGTCGTTTCAACGACCTTGAGCGCGGGGCTGCAAGCGGCCGCCGAGCGGGCTTTGACCGAAGAGCTGGATCGCAAAGGAGCCACCTTCGGCGTCGGCCAGGGGGCTTTCGTTGCGCTCGACCCGGACGGCGCGGTCAAGGTCTTGATCGGCGGCCGAAATTACGCCGACAGCCAGTTTGACCGGGCCGTCTCTGCCAAGCGCCAGCCGGGCTCGGCATTCAAACCCTTCGTCTATTTGGCGGCGCTTGAAAATGGCCTGACTCCCGCCTCGATACGGCAAGACGCACCGATCAATGTGAAGGGCTGGCAACCCGAAAATTATTCGCATGAATATTTTGGGCAAGTCACGCTCACCAAGGCGCTGGCGCTGTCCTTGAACACCGTGGCTGTACGATTGGGCCTGGAGGTGGGGCCAAAAGCGATCGTCAAGGTCGCGCATCGTCTGGGCATCGTCTCCGATCTCTCCGTCAACCCGTCCATCGCGCTCGGCACGTCCGAGGTCACCCCGCTTGAAATCGTCACCGCCTATGCGCCTTTCGCCAATGGCGGGATTGGCGTTCAGCCACAGATTATTGCGAAGGTCAGAACCGCAAGCGGCAAGCTGCTTTATCAACGCAAGAGGTTTAGCAATGGCAGGGTCATCGATCCGAATTATGTGGCGATGATGAATAGCATGCTGCAGGAAACGCTTTTGACCGGCACGGCGCGCAAGGGCTCGCTGCCGGGCTGGCAAGCGGCCGGAAAGACCGGCACGAGCCAGGATTGGCGCGACGCTTGGTTCATCGGATATACGAGCCATCTCATCGCGGGGGTCTGGCTCGGCAACGACGATAATTCGCCGACAAAAAAAGCGTCCGGCGGCAATCTTCCGGTGGAAATCTGGTCGAGATTCATGCAGGTGGCGCATCAGGGAACGCCACCCCAGCCGCTCCCAGCCGGACTTTGGCACGACGACAATTTCTTGCCGCCGGCGGGGGCGCCGATGGCGGATAATAATGGTTGGCCATTCCCGTCGGGCCTGCCCGGATTCCCGTTTGGGAGCGAAGCGCGACCGAGAGCCCCTTCGAATGCGCCCGCGGACCCATCGATCAATGCGACCGCGCAAGCGCCCGGCCACGCCGGAGCCGGGGGACCGCCCCTACCTCCTGCGGATATTCCAACCGGTAGCATGCCCGCGCGCCCGCGCGCCACGAGACCAAGTCAGCCGAATTTTTTCGAGTCGCTGTTTGGTGGCTGACCTGTTTGGCGGCCGGCCCTCAGTGGGAATCGCGATCCAGAAAGCCGATGCGAACCATGTTGGTCGCGCCCGGGGTGCCGAACGGAACGCCTGCGATAATAATCACGCGCTCGCCGGCCTTTGCAAAGCCCTCGCGACCGGCGAATTTGCAGGCGCGCTTCGACATATCATCGACGTCGTGCGCATCCTTGGTGACAACCGCATGAACGCCCCAGACAAGAGCAAGACGGCAGGCGGTGTCTCGATTGGGCGTGAGGGCAAGGATCGGGGCCTCAGGCCGTTCGCGCGCGATCCGAAACGCAGTCGCGCCCGATGAGGTCCAGGCAACAATGGCCTTCAAATCCAGCGTTTCCGCGAAGTATCGGGCGGCAACGGCAATCGCGATCGCATCGGCATTGGTCGCTTCGGGCGGAGCGCGTTGCGCGTTGATGATGCTGCGGTAATAGGCGTCGCGCTCGACCTCCTCCGCAATCTTGTTCATGGTTGCCACCGCCTCGGCCGGATAAGAGCCGGCAGCACTTTCAGCCGACAGCATCACGGCGTCGGCGCCCTCGAAGACGGCCGTCGCCACATCTGAAACTTCCGCGCGCGTCGGGACCGGCGCGCTGATCATGGATTCGAGCATCTGCGTCGCCACGACGACCGGCTTACCGAGCCGGCGCGCCGTGCGGTTGATCCGTTTCTGCAGGCCGGGGACTTTTTCAAGCGGCATCTCGACGCCGAGATCGCCGCGCGCGACCATCAAGGCATCGGAAATTTCCACGATCTCGTCGAGCCGCGAAATCGCCTGCGGCTTTTCCAATTTCGACATCACCAGCGCGCGGCCGCGGGTCAGTTTCTTGACCTCGACGACATCATCGGGGCGCTGCACAAAAGAAACAGCGATCCAATCGACGCCTGCCTCAAGCCCCGCCTCGAGATCGGCCCGGTCTTTTCCGGTAATCGACGAAACCGGAATTTCGGTGTCGGGCAGGCTCACCCCCTTGCGGTTCGAGACTTCTCCCGCGACATCGACGACGGCCACGGCCCGCGTGCCGGTAGATTCGGAAACATGAAGCCGCACCTTGCCGTCATCGATCAATATCGTATGGCCGGGCTGCAGGGCGCGCAGAATTTCGGGATGCGGGAGCCAAACGCGATTTTGGTCTCCCGGCTCGGACTTCGAGTCGAAGGTAAAAATATCCCCCGCCACAAGTCGGACCGCCCGATCCTTGAACGTGCCAATACGCAGTTTGGGGCCTTGCAGGTCGAGCAGAATGCCGATCGGCCGCCCGCATTCCTCCTGGAGCGCGCGAATCATGCGCACTTGCTCACGCATTTGATCATGCGTGGCATGGCTCATGTTGATGCGAAACAGATCGGCGCCGGCGTGAAACAAAGCCGATATCATTGCCGGGTTTGCCGAAACAGGCCCCAGGGTCGCGATGATTTTACATCGGCGAAGCCGCCGCATCTAAGCCTCGTTGGATTGATTTAGGGATTCGGCTGAACCTGGTTCGAATCGGTTAACTGAACGGTCCAGTTCTTGGCTTCCTTACCTGTATCGACTTCGAAAAACCCGGTTCTATCGAAGCCGCGCACGAAACAATCTTCTCTTCCGATGATCCGGAATTCACGGTCCCGCGTACACATGAAGGCTTTGCCCTTCCATTCGCCGCCGTGCTCATCCATTGCATAGACGTAATAGAACTCGGCCGCTAGGGGGCCGCGCACCAAAGTCTCGCAACCGCTTGCTTTTAAATTCCACCAGCCCTCGCTGACCCATGTCTCCCCATCGGTATAAGCAAGGGAGACGCTCACTCGGCTGCCTGAATTATTGCAGAGACGAAAATCCGCTCTTGCCGGGGACGATAATGTCGCCAGGGCGGCAATGGCTATCGCGGCGGGGATAATGGCTTGTTTCATCAAGGTCAAGATTGCTCTGCTGTTACCAGTTCTGCCTATCGCATGCCAATGCTCGGAACAACCGTTTCGCGTGGTACCCGCCGGTGCGAACTCTTTCCCCTCTTGCCTATCCGCTTCGCATTGCCGCAGTGATCAAGAGTCGCCCTCGGCACCCTAAAGACACAGGGCGTCCCGGAGCGCAATCTTCAAACAAAATCGGATGCCGCGTCATTGTCTCCACACCGCGCGGACGGACTTACAAAGCAGGACGATTTGGGACGGCAGGGACTGGGGTGGGAAGCGACTATGGACGCCTTTTTGAGGTCGCTCGAGACAGTATAGCTCTTCAACAATATTATTGCGTCAAACCGCCTCAGATAGCAGGGTCGGCGTTCTATGTGCGACATAATACTGTTGAGGTAGAATACTACAAAGAAATTCACCCGGACGTAGTGAAGAGACGGGGCGAGTCTAATAGGCCCATATCTAGATTGTGAAATATATTAATATACATCACTAAATTTTCATTAGTCGGCCATTTGAAGGACTGCAATAGCGCGTTTGGGTGTACCATCAAGCTTTATCTTGGGGTACCTTAACCACATTACTTTTGATCAGTGTGATAACTAATCCTTATTGAGGAATTTATGGTCAGATCCTATCCTGACAACGTGCCGGACTGTTTTCGGCTGGCTGTTGCCGAATACTCCGACCGGTTCGCCATTCGAAGCGCCACGGAACGGTTTACCTACCTTGAACTCGACGCCCGAACCGACGCACTTTGCGAGCGGTTGCACGCGGCGGGCATAGGAAAAGGCGCGCTCGTCGGGATCCTTCTTGATCGGGCCGTTGCGACCGTCACATCATTCCTCGCCGTGCTGAAAGCCGGAGGGGTCTTTGTTCCGTTGGATCCGAATAGTCCACCGTCGGAACTCCTGCAGATCGCCGACAGGCACCAATTATCCTATTTGATCTCCGACTCCGTGACGCTCCGGCGCGTCCCGGAACTCGCATCGATTGCGACGGTCGTCAACCTCGATGTGGTGGCCACTGCCCCGCAGGGCGCGCCTGCACAGACAGTAACCGTAACGGGCGCCGATCCAGCCTGCGTTATGTTCACCTCCGGCTCAACTGGGCAGCCAAAAGGTGTGGTTATTCCTCATGCCGCCATCGTGCGCCTGGTCAAAGATCCCGGCTATATGGAGTTTTCGCCGGATCAAATCTTCCTCCAGGCCTCACCCTTAGCCTTCGACGCTTCGATTTTTGAAATCTGGGGCGCGCTGCTCAACGGCGCCGAACTGGTTATTCCTTCGGCGGGCCTGCTGAGCCTCGACACCATCGCCGCCGCGATCGAAGAGCAGGCCGTGACAACACTTTTCCTGACAAGCGGCCTTTTCAATCTGATGATCGATCAGCGCCCCGAACCCTTGCGCAAGCTCCGCTATCTCGTCTCGGGCGGCGATGTCATGTCGCCAACGCATGTCGCCAAGGCGGCACAAGTTCTCGACTCCGGTCGTTTCATCTCCGTTTACGGACCGACCGAGAACACAACCTTTACGACCTGCTATACCGCGCCGCCGGAACTGCCGGTCGATCAACCGGTCCCAATCGGCTTGCCTGTCGCCGGAACGGTTATGCGCATATTGGACGCCGATATGCGCGCCGTCCCCGAGGGCACGCCCGGAGAACTTTATGTCGGCGGCATAGGGCTGGCGCTCGGCTACCTGAACGCGCCGGATCTCACCGAAGGCAGGTTCATCGCAGACCCGGAAGACCCTGCGCAGCGGCTTTATCGCACTGGCGATCTTGTTCGGCGCGATGAGACGGGCATGCTGCATTTTCTCGGCCGCATGGATAATCAGATCAAGGTGAACGGCTTCAGAATCGAGCCGGAGCATGTCGAAGCCGTGCTACGCCGGCACCTCTCGCTGACCGATATCGCGGTCGTGGCCTGCGCCCTATCGGGTCATGCAAAGCATCTTGTGGCTTTTGTTATCCCGCTTCGCGATGCTTCCATTTCCGAGGCTGCGTTCCGGGCGACCTCTACGCAACACTTGCCCCCTCATTTGATCCCGGCGCGTCTCGAAATTATCGACGAATTTCCGCTCACCAAGACGGGGAAGATCGATCGTCTTACGTTGAGTCGTCTCGCCGCGCAGACGCGCGAACAAAAACCGGCAAACGGCAATTTCAGCACGCCCGAAGAAGCCATCCTTGCCGATGTCTGGCGTCGCCAGCTTAGCCTTGACACAATTGATGTTGACCAGAACTTTTTCGACCTCGGTGGAACTTCCTTGCAGCTTCTGGGGGTCCACGCCGAACTCGAACAATTTTTCCCGGGCAAGTTTGCAATTCGAGATTTATTCGATCTGCCGACGATCCGGCTTCTGCACGGACGTCTCGTGGGTGCGCAAACCATCGAGGCTACATCACAAGCCGCGACGCAGGGAGCGCTCCAGCGCCGCGCGAACCAAAATCGCGCCGCCATCTCCGCCTTTCGCGCAAATTTAACAACAGGTAACTAATGTCCGAAGATAATCTTTCCGCCATCGCCGTGATTGGCATGGCCGGGCGATTTCCCGGCGCGCCGACACTTGAAGCCTTTTGGGACAATCTTCGGCGCGGTGTCGAATCCATCACTCATTTTCCACCTGAGGAACTTGAGGATGCCTACGGCCGGTCGATTGCCGGTCAGGGTCACTATGTGAACGCGAGAGCCCTCCTTGAGGGTGCGGAACTCTTCGACGCCGGTTTCTTCAATTTTCTGCCCCGCGAGGCCGAACTTACCGATCCCCAGCAGCGGGTGTTTCTGGAGATCGCTTGGGAAGCCCTGGAAAGCGCCGGATATGATCCTGCCGCCTACAAGGGGGACATCGCTGTCTACGCCGGCAGCAGTGTTGGCACCTATCTTCTTTACAATGTGTTGAGCGATCGTCGGCGTGTTGAATGTTTTACCGGCAACTATCAGGTCGGCGAATATCCGACGCTGATGGGCAATGGCAGCGATTTCATTGCGACGCGAACGGCCTATAAGCTCGATCTCCGAGGTCCCGCGCTCACCGTCCAATCGGCTTGCTCGACTTCGCTGCTGGCCATCGCCGAGGCTTGCCAGTGCATTCTGGATTTCCGCGCTGATATGGCGCTGGCCGGCGGGGTGTCGATCACCTTTCCGCAAAAGCGCGGCTATCTCTACCAGGAAGGCGGCATGGTCTCGCCGGACGGCCATTGCCGCACATTCGACGCCGACGCCGCCGGCACCGTGTTCGGCAGCGGCGCGGGCGTCGTCCTACTGAAGCGGCTGGAGGCGGCCCTCGCCGATGGCGACCCCATCCATGCGATCATTCGCGGCAGCGCCGTCAATAACGACGGCGCCAGGAAAGTTGGCTATACGGCACCCAGCAGCGATGGCCAGGCGAAGGCGATCGCCGTGGCCCACGCCGTCGCGGACGTCTCGGCCGATTCCATTTCTTATGTCGAGTGCCATGGCACCGCCACGCCGCTTGGCGATCCCATCGAAGTCGCGGGCCTCACCAAGGCGTTCCGCGCGACGACGGATAAGAAGGGCTTTTGCGCGATCGGCACGGTCAAGACAAACATCGGCCATCTCGATATCGCGTCGGGGGTCACTGGTCTCATCAAAACGATCTTGTCGCTCAAGCATGAAAGCCTGCCGGCGACGCTTCATTTCAAGACGCCCAATCCGAAACTCGAACTCGAAAATAGCCCGTTTTTTGTCAGTGCCGAACTCCGTCCCTGGCCGCGTGGCGCTCAACCGCGGCGGGCTGGAGTGAGTGCTGCCGGCGTCGGGGGCACGAACGTCCATCTGGTCATCGAGGAAGCGCCTCAGGTTGCGGCCGAAGCTGTCCAGGAAGACGACACCACGCAATTGATTGTTGTGTCCGCCCGCGATGAAACCGCGCTGGCCGAGGCTCGCGAGCGCCTTGCCGCTCACCTCGAAAGAATCGAGGATCAGAGCCTCGGCGACATCGCTTTCACATTGCAGACTGGCCGGCGTGCATTCAGCCATCGTTTCAGCTGCGTTGCCGACGACAAGCGCGGTTTAATCGCAAAACTGCGCGTTGCGGACAAAACGCAAGCGGTTGTCGCCGCCGCACCGAAGGTGGCGTTCCAGTTTCCCGGCCAGGGCGCGCAATACCCAGGCATGGGAGAGGCCCTGTACCGGCGCTACCCCGCATTCCAGCGCGCGCTCGATCAATGCGCGGTAATTCTCGAACCCTTGCTCGGTCTCGATCTCCGCACCATTCTGTTTGGCGGCGCCGCTGACGCGGGCCTGCGCCTTCAGGCAACATCGCTGGCCCAGCCAGCCCTTTTCAGCATCAGCTACTCGGTCGCAGCCTTGTGGCGAAGCCTGAAGATCGAGCCGGCGGCCATGATCGGCCACAGCGTCGGTGAGTTCGTGGCCGCAACGCTCTCCGGCGTGATGCGGCTCGAAGATGCTTTGGTCGTTGTCGCGGCGCGCGGCGCCATGATGCAAGACCTCCCGAAAGGTGGAATGCTGGCGGTCATGCTCAAGGAGGCCGAATTATTGGCCTGCTTGCCGGCCGAACTGTCGATTGCGGCGGTCAACGCCGAGGCCGCCTGCACGGTGGCCGGCCCACTGACGGCCATCGACGCTTTCGAAGCACAACTTACCGGCCGCGGGGTCGGATGCCGGCGGTTGCGGACATCCCACGCATTTCATTCGGCGATGGTCGATCCAGTGGTCGAACCGCTGGCGGGGATCTTGCGCAAGATCTCGCTAAATCCACCCACCATTCCTTATGTTTCGACCTTGACCGGAAATTGGATCACGGCGGAGCAGGCAACGGATCCCCTTTACTGGGCAGGGCATTGCCGCGAAACGGTCCGGTACGCCGCGGCACTCGAAACGCTCACGGAGTCTTTATCTCCGGTCCTAATCGAAGTCGGCCCAGGGCGTACGCTGTCCAGTCTTGCCCGCCAGAGTGAGCCGACAAGGCGCCGAGCCCCCTTGATCGCCAACTCCTTGCCCGATCCCAGCGAAGCGCGCGCCGCCGACGAGGTCTTCCTCGAAACACTCGGGCGCGTGTGGGCGACGGGAGCATTGCCAGACTGGCACGCCTTGTATGAAGCCGCACCGCACCGGCGTGTCACTTTGCCTACCTACCCATTCCAACGGCAACGCTACTTTGTCGATGCCGTCAAGAACCTCAATGAGGTCGTCGCACCTGAAGGAGACAGCGTCATCGCCATGGCTCACGACACACCCAACCTGGCTCCCGAAATCGTGCCCTCACCCGCAAAGCCGGATCGCCAAGCCGCCGTCCGTGCCGAACTCGCCACTCTCCTCGAGAGCCTTTCGGGCATCGATGTCGCAGGTGCGCCGGGCAGCACAAGCTTTCTTGAACTCGGTTTCGATTCGCTTTTCCTGACCCAGGCGAGCCAGGCCATCAAGACTCGCTTCAAAGTTGCAGTCAGCTTCCGTGAAATGATGGGTGATCTGGCGACGATCGACGCGCTCACCCAGCACTTGGATCGAATCGCCGTGGATTTTGTGGTCGCTGAAGCTGCCGCTTCGCCGATCCAGACAGTCCAAGCCGAGGGCCTTCCCTCTGCGGCGCCCCGCCAGACCACCTTCGCACCCTCGATCCAGGGGACTGCCGCGCCGACGCAAGGAATCGAGCAGGTGATGGCCGCGCAGCTCGCCAGCATGACCGATCTCATCAATCGGCAGCTTGATACTTTGCGCCAGATGGGTGGCGCCGCGCCCGCCAGCGCTCCGCCGGCGCCGATCGCCCAACAAGCACCAGCCCCGAAAGCACCGCAGGTCCCTGCAGTTCCGCAAGCAAAGCCAAGTGTCGAAAAGAAGCCGGTTGAGGCTTTCGGACCTTTCAAGCCGTTCGCACCGGCGATGGATACTGGGCTCAATGCCGAGCAGCAGCGTTTCGTCGCCGATCTGATCGAGCGCTATACCCGGCGTACTCCAGGTTCCAAGGCCATGACCCAAGCCTCGCGCGCGGTCCTGGCCGATCCCCGGGTTGCCGCGGGTTTCCATCCGGAATGGAAAGAAATCGTTTATCCGATCGTGACGGTTCGTTCGGCCGGCTCCAAGCTTTGGGACGTCGACGGCAATGAGTACATCGACATTCTCAACGGATTTGGTCCGACCGCCTTCGGGCACGCCCCCGACTTCATCCGCGATGCGCTGATCGCGCAAATCAACGCGGGCTTTGAGATCGGGCCGCAGACGCCGCTCGCCGGCGAAGTCGCCAAGCTCTTCTGCGATCTGACCGGCAACGAGCGGATGACCTTTTGCAATACCGGCTCCGAAGCGGTCATGGCCGCGATGCGGATTGCCCGGACGGTAACCGGCCGTAACCGGATCGTGTATTTCACCGGCGATTACCATGGCCAGTTCGACGAAGTGCTGGCGCGTGGCACGTTCAAGGACGGCGTTTCGCGGGTTTTCCCGATCGCTCCCGGCATACCGTCGGAGTCGATCTCCAACATCACCATTCTGGATTACGGAACCCCCGAAAGCCTCGCCTGGCTTGAACAGCACTGCCATGAATTGGCAGCCGTCCTGGTCGAACCGGTGCAAAGCCGGCGCCCGAGTTTCCGGCCCCGCAAATTCCTGGAGTCCTTGCGCGAACTGACGGCAAAAACCGGCACTTGCCTGATCTTGGACGAAATCGTCACCGGTTTCCGCGTCCATCCCGGCGGCGTGCAGGCCTTGTTCGATATCCGCGCCGATTTGGTTACCTACGGCAAGGTGGTCGGCGGCGGAATGCCGATCGGCATATTGGCCGGCAAGGCACAATTCATGGACGCGCTCGACGGCGGATATTGGCAATATGGGGATGAGTCCTTCCCCGCTGCCGGCGTTACCTTCTTTGCCGGCACATTCGTGCGCCATCCGCTGACGCTGGCCGCAACGGCCGCGGTGCTGAAACATCTGAAGGCGGCGGGTCCGGCCCTGCAGCAGCATTTGTCGGAGCGGGCCGAGGGTCTGGTGGCGCGTCTGAACGCGATCTTCGAACGCCATGGCGTCCCGGTCGAAATTCAACAATTCCGTTCGGTCTTCTTCTTCAAATTCGGGCCCGAACAACATTTCGGATCGCTGTTTTACTATTTGCTGCGCGAGCGCGGCCTTCACATCCAGGAAGGCTTTCCGTGCTTCCTGACCACCGCCCATGACGATGCGGATCTTGCAAAAATCGTCGATGCGTTCGATTGGGCTTCGGCCGAGATGGCGAAGGTCGGACTTTTCGGGCAGCCCCCGAAGCAGACGGCCGCCCGCCAAGGCCAGTTGACCCAGAGCCAGATGGAAATTTGGCTCTCGGCCCAACTTGGCGATGCCGCATCGAGCGCCTTCAACGAATCGGTGACCCTGCATCTGGACGGCCAGCTCGACGTGGAAGCGTTGCGGAAAGCGATCCGCGACTTGCTGCACCGCCACGATGCCCTGCGCCTGCACTTTGAACCCTCGGGCGATAGTTTCACTGTCTCGCCCGACCCCTCGATCAGCTTCACGATCCATACGCCGGAAGCGGCTCAATCCTATGAGTCGCTTCTGCAAGCTGTTCTCGAGGACGAGGCCTCAAACCCCTTCGATCTGGGCGCCGGCCCGCTGATTCGTTTCACCCTGGTTGCAGACACGGCTCAGGCGCGGCATGCGCTGGTCATAACCGCGCACCACATTGTGTGCGACGGCTGGTCGACGAATATTATTCTGGAAGAATTGGGCGCGCTCTATTCAGCCCGCCTGCGCGGCACCCCCACCGACCTGCCGGCGCCGCACAGCTTCGTCGACTATGCCCTTCACCATGGCGCGGTGGAAAAGGAGACGGAAGCCTACTGGTTGCAACAGTTTGCACAGCTGCCGGAGCCGTTGGCTCTGCCGCTGGATCGCGGTCGCCCCCCGCTCAAGAGTTTTCGCGGCAATACGGTTCGAGCCACGATCGACCGCTCGCTGACCGATGCGGTCAAGCAGGCCGCGGCACGCAAGGGCTGCACATTTTTCTCGGTGCTCTTGACCGCCTATCAGCTTCTGCTGGCCCGACTGAGCGGCCAAGACGACATCGTGGTCGGTATTCCGACTGCCGGGCAAAGCTTGCATGGCGAGGGATCGCTGGTCGGCCATTGCGTCAACTTTCTGCCGCTGCGAAGCCAGTTTCCCGCCGCCATCTCTTTCAGCGAGGCGGCAACCAAAACGCAAAAACTGCTTCTCGATGCCACCGATCATCAGAGCTACACCTTCGGCTCGCTTGTCCGCGCGCTTGAGATGCCACGCAGCGTCAACCGGCTCCCCCTGATCGATGCGCAATTCAATTTGGAGCGTCTGGAGAACAATCTTCAATTCGAGGACCTGGCGGCGAGGACCGACGCCAATCCCAAGCGCTTCGTGAATTTCGACCTGTTCTTTAATGTGATCGCCGGCGATCATGGCCTGACGATCGATTGCGACTACAGCACCGATCTATTTGATCGGTCGACGATTGAACGTTGGGTCGACCATTACCGGACTCTGCTTACGGCCATCGCCCAGGATATGGACCGGGCGGCTTTGCGGCTGCCGATGCTGACAAAGGCGCAGGAAGACTCGCTTCATTCTGCGCTTACGGGCCCGGGCTGCCCCATCCCCGAGCATAGCATTCATGGATTGATCGACCTGCAGGCAGCCGCGACCCCGGACGCGATCGCCGTTCGATTTGAAGATCGCTCCATTACCTATCGCGAACTTGTCGCGCATGCGGATAATCTCGCTGGGCGCCTCCTCGATGCCGGCGTCGCGCGGGAGACCCCCGTCGCGGTCTATCTCGACCGTTCCATTGAACTGGTCGTCGCCTTGCTGGGCATTCTTAAATCCGGCGCGGCCTATGTTCCCCTCGATCCCATCTATCCGCCCGCCCGCGTTGAAGCCATTCTCAGTGAAGCGGACGTTCAGATCGTTTTGACCTCGACGCGGCTGGGAGCCGACATCAAGGCGCCGGTCCCGGTGCGCGTCCACATCGACGATGCCGAGGCGGTCAAGATCGCGCGGCCAAGGCCGGAGCTTCCGATTGTCCAGCCGACGGATCTTGCCTATCGAATCTTCACCTCCGGCTCGACAGGGCGCCCAAAAGGCATCGACATCGAACATCGCTCGGTCGTGAATCTTCTGGGTGCCATGCGCCAATCCCCTGGCATCGGCGCCGACGATGTGTTCCTCGCCGTGACGACACCCTGCTTCGATATTGCCGCGCTCGAAATCTTTCTGCCCTTGACGTCGGGGGCGGAGCTTACGATCGCGAGCCGTGCCGATACCCTCGATCCCTTCCGCCTTGTCGAATTGATCCGACGCACCTCGGCGACAATGATGCAAGCCACTCCGGCCTTGTGGCGGGTGTTGCTTGAAGCAGGGCTCGAACTCAAGGGACTGAAAATTCTATGCGGCGGCGAGGCGCTTGACAAACAGCTCGCGCAGGATCTGGCTGCCGGCGGCGATTTGTGGAACATGTATGGGCCGACCGAAACGACGATCTGGTCGGTCGCTGAACGGCAAGGGGACGGTCCCGTCGATTTCGGGCGCCCCATTGCCAACACGCAGCTTTACATTCTTGATGCGGCCGGCAATACGGCGGCCATCGGAGTTGAAGGCGAACTTTGCATTGCCGGAGCCGGGCTCGCCCGCGGATATTATAAAAATCAGGCGCTCACCGCGCAAAGCTTCACGCAACATCCGTTCTCCGACGACCGCAAGATGCAGCTGTATCGGACCGGGGATCGCGCCCGTTACCTTGCCAATCATCGTTTCGAGTTGCTTGGGCGGATAGACCAGCAAATCAAATTGCGCGGGTTCCGCATCGAATTGGGCGATGTTGAAGATGCGCTCAGGCGTCTTTCCGGCCGGCAGGAAGTGGCCGCCGCCGTCCATGACGATAATCTCGTCGGCTATATCGTGGCGCCCGAAGATGCCATCGGAAACTTGACCGATCTTCGCGCGAAACTGTTGAAGGAGCTGCCAGATTACATGGTGCCGGCGCGAATCCTACGACTCGACGCGCTCCCCCGGACCCAAAACGGCAAAATCAATCGCAAGGCGCTGCCACGCCCCGATGCCGCGCAGGCAGCCCCCGAGCGAGTCATCACGCCGCCGCGTAATCCGACGGAAACCCAGCTTGCCGAGATCTGGAGCAGCGTGCTGCGGGTTGGCCAAGTTGGCATTGACGAAAATCTTTTCGCTCTGGGTGCCGATTCGATCGACCTGTTTCGCATCGCAGCCCGAATGAGGGAGCACAACCTCGGCCTTGAAGCCGCGCATTTGATGCGGCACCCAACCATCGCCGAACTGGCTCTGGCAGCAAACGACCAAACTCTTGCGGCTCGCAACGCTGCACCCTCGCTGCGAAGTTTCAGGCGCCGCGCGGCTGGCGGGGGACAGCAATGACGTCACATCACAGCATGCTTGACAAGTTTGAACCGGAGGTCGAGCCCGGCGACGAACTGCTGTTTCCTTGCTCGTCGTCGCAGGAGCGATGCTGGTTTATTTACGCGCTGGATCCCGGCACTGCAGCGCTCAACATCGCTTTGCGTTGGGAGCTCAAAGGTCAATTCAATCCTTCGACCATCGAGCAGGCGTTTCAAACAATCATCGACCGGCATGAGATATTGCGGACGTGCTTCGTCGAAAAAAATGGCGAACCCGTTCAGGAAGTGGTCAGCCATTTCAATTTCAGGCTGTCGGTCGTCGACCTGACGATCCTTCCTGAAGAGAAGCGGTTGGACGAAGCGATGGAAATTGGCCGGCGGGAAGCCCACTTGCCGATTGACATCAGCCAATTGCCGCTGATCCGCGTGACCATGTTGCGACTGGCCCCTGATCGCGCCTATCTGCTGCTGACCCTCCACCAGATCGTCTTCGACGGCATGTCCATTCGGGTTCTCGCGAATGAGCTCGGCGTCATTGCAGCGGCCCTCGACGCCAAACGTCCGCACAATCTCCCTGAGCTGCAGCTGCAGTATGGCGATTATTGCCGTTGGCAGAAGGAATATTTCGCCGGTGGCAATCTCGCTTCCGAGATTGCCTACTGGAAGGGCAAACTCGGCGGCGCGCCCTATTTCGAAGTCAGTCCTGACCATCCGCGACCCGCCCGGCCGACGCATCGCGGCGAAATCGTCGCTGCCATCCTTCCCAAAGAGCTTGGGGACGGGCTGGAAGAGGCCGCGCGCAAACAAAATCTGACTTTTTTCAGCCTCGGATGCGCGGTGATGGCAGCGATGCTGCACCGCTATACCGGCGGAACCGATGTGATCATCGGCACCCAGATTGCCGGGCGAGATGAGCAAGACCTTGAGAACATGATCGGGATCTTCATCAATAATCTCGTACTTCGGTTCGATGCGTCGGGCGATCCGTCCTTCACAGAATTTCTAAAGCAGGTGAACGGAACGGTTCAGGATGCGCTGATTCATCAGCGCATGCCCTTCCACAAATTGGTGGAGGCTCTGAATCCGCCGCGCGACCCAAAACGCACCCCGCTCATTTCAATCAATTTCGCCGTCTTGAATGACGTGAGGGAGGAACAGAAATACGGCGACTTCGTCCTGCTGAGACAGCCATCCCATTCCACTGGCTCGCTGTACGATCTCAATTTCTTCATGCTGCGCTGGCCGGAGGGCTGGCGGATGGCCCTTGAGTTCAACCTCGACCTGTTCGACAAGCGCACAGCCGAGCGGTTGCTCGATTTCCTCGTCTCGACTTTTGAGTTGGCGGTTTCTAATCCTCACACGAAGCTGTCCGCGCTTATTCCGCCCGTGCGGGAAAGTTTGACGCCAGAAGAGGCTCCTGCGCACATCAATCTTCCCGCGGCAGCGGACAGCGTTCAGCCGAACGACGTCGAGGCTCGGTTGATGGCGATTTGGCAGGATGTCCTCCAGGTCACCGACATCAATCCGAATTCGAACTTCTTCGAACTTGGGGGGCATTCCCTGCTTGCGATGCGGCTTGTCACCAGAATCTCGGGCAGCTTCGGGGTCAAGGTCGGCGTCATGACGCTGTTTCAGGCGCCGACGATCCGAGAATTCGCTGCACAAATCTCGCGAGACAAGCCAACGCTCGAACCTTGGAATATCGTCCAAATTCAGCCGCTCGGCGATAAAACCCCCGTCATCGCCCTCAACAATACGATGATGTATTACAACATCGCGAAAACGGTGTTTCCGGAACGACCGTTCATCGGCATCCAATTGTTCAATCCAAGCGTGCCGAAACCATTGGCGCCACGCAGCATGAGCGATATTGCCGCCGATTATGTGAAGCTCATTCGCGAGGCGCAGCCGCACGGTCCCTATATTCTGTGCGGAATCTGTATCTCAGGAACTATTGCCTATGAAGCGGCACAGCAGTTGAGGCAGGCTGGAGAGTCGGTCCCTCTGCTCATCTTGAGCGATATCTGGGCGCCTGGTTTCATTGAGCAGCTTCCCTTCTTTCGTCGCTTTCTCCTCGGCTGGTCATACCGGATCCATATGATCAAGCATCGGTTTGCCCTTCTCCGAAGCGGCAAATCGACGGCCGCGGAGGTACTCGCCTCCTACGCTTTCTTCCGGAAAAGCGGGATCATGGGTCTTGCAGCCAAACTTGGCCTGATCAGCGCCGTCGATCTGACCAATTTGCGGGACAATAATTGGGGCAATTGGTGGTTCCTCTCCCATCTGGAAGAGGCGCGCAACGCCTATCAAGCCTCGCCATGCGTTGGCGACGTGATGATTTTTCAAAGCAACGAAATACCCACCGGTTTCGCTGATCAAACCATGGGCTGGCCTAAATTTATCCAGGGACGGCTCTTCATGCAAAGAATACCAAGCTGGCACGGAGACATGTTCCAAGGCGACTCGGCGACCCTCATCGGCGAGCATTTGCGTCCCTTGTTTGAAGAAGTAGACGCGGAGCGCGACCGCATGG
Organism: Beijerinckiaceae bacterium; assembly: GCA_004564215.1. Taxonomy (NCBI): domain Bacteria; kingdom Pseudomonadati; phylum Pseudomonadota; class Alphaproteobacteria; order Hyphomicrobiales; family Beijerinckiaceae; species Beijerinckiaceae bacterium. The sequence goes on from CP024846.1 coordinate 1,030,392, forward strand.
CTCCAGCGAAAGCTTCCGCCCCTTAACCAGAACCGCGTTCGCAGCCGTGGCCGATCTGCTTCCCCATTTTCGGGGATGCAGGGTGCTCGGCCCTGTGGGAAGAGCTTAAAAGAGCGCTCGGTTCGGGCCCGAAACCCGTGAGGTGATGTCGTGCTCATGTACCTTCGTTTCGATCAGCTGCTTGACTGGTTCGGGTGGGTCGTCGGCGCGCTGATCATCATGATGGCCATTGCGGGCTTGGTCCTTGCCTATCTTCTGGCACGCTCTTTGAGCATGTTCACGATTGGCGTGTTCGCGATCGCCCTTGGAGTTGGCTGTCTCCTTTTTCTTCCCGCGGCACCCCGCGTTACACGGGCCTTACTCTGGCTGGTGGCGCCGCCAACGCCTCCCGGCCCCTCCGGCCCCCTTCCGACCGAAACAGTCAGCATCATTATGCCCTCCTCGACCGGCGAAGGGGCGCCCATCGTGGCGCAAATCTGGTTTCCTAGCTCAAGTGAAAGCGCAAAGTCGGCGCCTGGATCGTCACCCGGCAGTACCCCGCTGCTGACCTGCGCCGATTTCATGCGCACCCGTGACCTGTCCAACGCGCGGCCCCATTACTCAATTCTCCTCTATGCTCCGAGCAACAACGGAACGCGGGATCAAAGCACGTGGACGAATGCGGAGCTTGCCAGCCACGGTTATGTGGTGGCGGCGATCGACGACATCGATCAGGATCCTCCGCTGCCCGACAGCAAGGCCGGGGAGAATTCCGCAGAACCCATGACGTTCGATTTTTCGTCCGCCGAGGCTTACGAGGAGACCCAACGTCTAGGCGCCGATAAAGCGCGCCGTCAGGCAGAAAAGGCGCTTACGGTTCTCGATCGGCTTCAGGCCTGCGCCAGTGCGAACTGGCGTGACAGGCTGCAATTCGACCGCGTTGGCTTTTTTGGTTTTTCGTTTGGGGGAGCGACCGCCGCGGAAGCTGGAATCATCGACCCACGTGTCATCGCCGTGGCAAATCTCGACGGCTGGCTGTTTGGGCCGGCTTTGACGGGTGCCCTCTTGAAGCCCTATTTATTCTTGATCGAGGACGAGCCGGTTCCAGGGCCGAAGCGACTCGAATCCCCCGATCCCGATGTCCGATATTACGCCATTCTTCAAGATCGTTTTCTGCAAGCTCACAAACGTCTGGTAGATCGTCCCGACAACTATGGATTCATGCTGCGAGGCTCGCGCCATGAAAGCTTTTCGGACGAGGTCTTCGGCGCCGCATATTACAAGACCTGGTTTGTTCTGGATCCCTATCACATCAAGTCGATCAGGGATTCCTATTTGCTCGCATTCTTCGACACTTATGTTCGCAATGAGCCCGCCCCGCTGCTCCTCCAGTCGCCGTCGCCCTTTGCGAAGGTCGAAGTCTTGAAGTCGAATCAATATTTGCTCGACGGATCAGGGCAGGCCGAGGTGCAACCGTCCGCCAGCTTGAGATGAAGAGAACCCACCGAACCGAAAGGCCAAAGGGCTAGAGGGGGATGAGGAAAAGTGGAAACCGGTATTCCGCCCGCATCCCGCTCTAAACTTTTGGAATCGATCACGTTCATGATTTTGGAATCATCGTGATCTAGAAACAGCGTATCTCGGCCTCAGCCTGGGCTTTGCGCAAATCGGCCAGCATGGTCTTGGACTGCTCACTTGCGCGAAACATCGTTCCGATCTGGCCTTGCGCCTGATTTAGGCTCGCCACCGTCTGGGCCGCCACATAGCGGTCGTACGGCAGCAGCGAAGCGATGACATCGATCGAACAAGAGCAGCGCTTCAGCAAATCCTGGGTTTCACCATTTGTCTTCATACAGACAAACACATAGTCGGCGCGCGCCTCAGTCGGATAATCGTTGATATCCGCCGCGGCTGACGGCATGCATGCCGCAAGAATAAGAAGGCCCGCGGCCAGGATTTTCATTGGCGCCTTTTACTCTCAGCCTTGGGAACCTACGATCCCGCTTGGTCCGTTAAGCGGATTCGACGGGGGTTATTTTGAGCGATGTGATGCGGTTGCGCGTCTTGCGAAGGACTTCGAAACGGAAATTGTGGAAGGTGAAAACCTGTCCCGACTCCGGAATCGCCCGAGCCTCATTGATGACGAGGCCCGCAATCGTCGTCGCCTCCTCGTCCGGGAGGTTCCAGATCATCGCCCGGTTGAGATCGCGAATTGGCACGGAGCCGTCAACGATCGCCGAACCATCCGCCAACAGGCGGACCCCCTGAACGATAAGATCATGTTCGTCGGAGATGTCTCCGACGATCTCTTCGAGGATATCCTCAAGCGTTACGAGGCCCATCACCACGCCATATTCGTCCACAACGAGAGCGAAATGGGTCTTACGTTTCAAAAACGCCTGGAGCTGATCTTGCACCGGCGTTGTATCCGGCACGAACCAGGGTTCGAGCAAGATGTTTTCGACTCTGAAATTGGTCAGTTCGCCACCCACAATATCGAGCGCGCGCAACAAATCCTTGGCGTGCAGCACCCCGACAATATTGTCCGGTTCCCCGCGCCAAAGCGGCAAACGCGAATAGGGAGCCGCGACAACCTCGCGGATCAATTCCTCGGGCGGCAAATCGGCGTTGATGGTCACCATCTTCGTGCGATGCACCATAACATCGGAAACTTCGAGTTCGCGGAGATCGAGAAGGCCGCCGAACATATCGCGATCCGAACGTCCTACCCCGCCTTCGCGGTGCAGAAGATCGACCGCGCTTTTCAGTTCCTCATGGCCCGACAAAATCGAGTGGCGTCGGCTGGTATCGACTCCGACAAGTTTTAAAAATCCGCGGACCAGAACCTCGACGCTGATAAGGATCGGCCCAAAGATGGCAACGAAGACCGAAATGACCGGCGCGACGAAAAGCGATGTACGGTCCGGATAGTTGATCGCCACCGTCTTCGGCATCACCTCGGCAAAAACGAGCAGGAGCACGGTCATTATGCCGGTGGCATAGATCGCACCACGATCGCCGACAAAGGCCACGAGCGTACTCGTCGCAAAGGCTGAGGCGCCGATATTGACCAGCGTGTTACCGAGCAAGGTCGCCCCGATGAGGCGTTCCCGGCTGGACAACAGCCGGTTAACCAGAACCGCGCGCCGGTCGCCATTTTTTTCCAGGGCATGCATGCGCGCCCGGGACGCAGCGGTCAAAGCCGTCTCGGACGCCGCGAAAAACGCCGCCAAGGCGACACAAACAATTATGGTTGCAATTGCGAACCAAACATCGACCGGCAAAACCCCGGCACCTGCGCCGTGCATGGTTTCAGTGTCCCGTCACCAGTTCGTCTTCAACAAAGGCGCGCATTTCGTTGGCTTCAACCGACTTCGCAACAAAACAATCACCTATCCCTCGCGCGAGGATGAAAGTAAGCGCGCCATGTTCGACCTTTTTGTCTTGATACATCGCATCTAAAATATCGTCCGCGCTGGCACTCCAGCCGGGTATGGCCGAAATTCGCACGGGCAGGCCTACCTCGCGCAGATGCGCTTCGACCCTCAACTGATCCTGCTTGTCGCAAAGACCTTGGCGCACGGAGAAGCGGAAAGCACAAGCCATGCCAATCGCGATTCCTTCTCCATGCACAAGCCTTTGTCCGTCATAGCGGGTCACACGCTCAAGCGCATGACCGAATGTATGTCCGAGATTGAGGAGTGCCCGCTCTCCGGCCTCTGTTTCATCGCGGGCGACAATCGCCGCTTTGGCCTTGCAGCTTGTCGCAATCGCGTGAACACGTTCGGCGCCACCTGCAAAAACGCCACGCCAATTGGCCTCAAGCCAATTGAAAAATTCAACATCGCCAATGAGCCCATATTTAACGACTTCGGCATAGCCGGCTCGAAACTCCCTGGCTGGCAAGGTTGAGAGCGTATCGGTGTCTGCCAAAACAAGCGAGGGCTGGTGAAAAGCGCCGATCAAATTTTTGCCGTGCGGAGAATTGATTCCGGTTTTACCGCCAACCGAGGAATCGACCTGGGCCAAAAGCGACGTCGGCACCTGAACGAAGCGCATCCCTCGTCGCAAAGTCGCGGCGGCGAAACCCGTAAGATCGCCGATGACTCCACCGCCGAGCGCAATCACGATATCACCGCGCTCGAGTTTTGCGCTGATCAGCGCGTTGCATACACGGGCAAAAACCTCGAAGGATTTTGACTCCTCGCCGGGCGCGACGACGACCGCTGAATGCCGGATCGAGGCAAGGTCGAGCGCTCGTTCGAGCGAGGGCAAATACAACTTGGCCACGTTTTCGTCGGTGACGATCGCGCACGCGGCGCGCGGCGCCAATTGGCGGATCAGCCCGCCCGCGTCCGAAATTAAATCGGCGCCGATCATAATCGCATAGGTTCGCTTCCCCAGATCGACGCTGACAAGCTCGCACTGTGAAACCGCATCGTGACCGGTACCTCCGCGAGGGCGGTGCGCTTTCAGTTCTACCTCCGTCAAGGGAACCGGCTCTGGAGAGAACCGTAGAAAATATTCGAGTCCGGCGATGGTCTCCTCGACCGCGATCTCATGCGGCCCGTCGCGCGAGATGACGGTAATGTCGGCTCGGGCATAGACTGGATAGCGCTCCTCAAGCAACGTTCGAAGCGTCTGCTCGGGATCGGCTCCATGCAGCAGCGGACGGTGCGATCGCTTGCGCACCCGGCGCCAGAGCACGTCCGGATCCGCCTTGAGCCAAACCGAAATTCCGGACGCCGCGATTCGCGCCCTCGTTTCCTCATTCATGAAGGCCCCGCCGCCGGTCGCGATAACGCGTGGCCCCTCGCTCAAGAGACGTGCCATCACCCGGCGCTCGCCGTCGCGGAAATAGGCTTCCCCGTGCCGCGTGAACATTTCCGTAATCGACACGCCCGCGGCCGCTTCGATTTCGGCATCGGCATCGACGAATTCCAATCCGAGCTGTTGAGCGAGGCGGCGACCGGTTGAGGTCTTGCCCGAGCCCATGAGGCCGATCAGAACAATGGAGCGTCGACCGAGCGCTGGCACGAGCAAGGCTGCCCGGCGATCACGTTCGCGATCCGTCTCCCCCTCCGTGGCGCATCTTATACCGCTGCTCATTGGAACAGTGTAACACGCGGATGAATGGGATTTAAGCACGACCATACGGCAGAGGGCGCCGCCATATCAGAATAAGGCCGGAACCCCATCCTGGAGTCCGCGGTAAAACCATGAATTCCGCTCGACAATCGTCCCTCCCAAACCTCCGCCTGATTTATCTGGTGTTTTGAGGAAAAGATAGCGTCGGCGTTGGATAATGGACAGCAGGACCCTCGGCCGGCCGTTTTAAATGCGCTGGAATCGAGGAAAAAACGGTTCTGCGACAATCACTTGACCAGCAACACCTTGGCGTCGCCCTGTCTGCTGAGAAGATTGAGGGTCACGTCGCTGCCGTGCCGCTGAAATCTGAGGTCGAGCCGCGAATTGCGTAAATTGAGTTGGCGAAGGGTCACGAAATCGAGAAATTGCGGCATGATCGGGTCGCGGAAACAGAGGGAATTGGTTTCATAGTGGAGGTCCATGCCGAGGCATGCCCCCAGAAAAGCAAACGGCGCCGCCGAAGCCCAGGCTTGAGGGGCGCAGGCCACGGGATAGGCGGTGGGCCCACGGTGCGGCTTGCGAATGAAGCCGCAGAATAATTCGGGCAGGCGGCGCAACTCCTGATAAGCCGCCGCTTCGAACATGGCGGCAAACAGCCGGCCTGCGTGCCGGGCGAAGCCATAGCGCGCCAAGCCGAGCGCGATCATCGCATTATCATGCGGCCAGACCGAGCCATTGTGGTAGGAAATCGGATTGAATCTCGCTTCGCTGCTCGCGACCGTGCGAATCCCCCAGCCGCTAAATGAATCTCGGCTTAACAAAGTCTCAGCGACGCGGGCGGCGCGATCCGGCGCGGCAATCCCCGTGAACAAGGCATGGCCTGCATTCGAGGTCCGGACCCGGCAAGGTTGCTTTTGCCCATCGAGCGCCAATGCATAGGTGCCGAGTTCCTCGCACCAGAACGCCGACTCGAAGTTTTGCTGCAAAATCTGAGCTTCGACGCGCAGCTTCGTTTCGAAACCATATTCGCCGAGCCTATGCGCGAGTTTGGCGGCATAGATTTTGGCACTATACACATAGCCCTGGACCTCGCAGAGCGCGATCGGTCCTTCAGCCAAATTCCCGTTGGCATGAAAGATCGAATCGTAGGAATCCTTCCAGCCTTGATTGACGAGGCCTTTTTCGCTCTGCCGCGCATATTCGACAAAACCATCACCATCCGCATCGCCGCAGGCGTCGATCCATTGCAGGGCCGCCTTGATATTCGGCCAGATCGCCGTCAGCGTTTCCATATCTCCGGTGCGGTCGAAATACATGCCGGCCAGCATGATATAAAGCGGCGTAGCATCGACGGTCCCGTAGTACAGCGCAAAGGGCACTTCGCCGAGACGCGCCATTTCTCCGTTGCGGGTTTCATGCATGATCTTGCCGGGCTGTGCGTCGGCGAGAGGATCATCTCCTTTCGCCTGCGTCGCGGCGAGAAAATTGAGAACGCCTTTGGCAACTGCCGGGTCCAGCCATAGCAGCAGCATGGCCGTGATGATCCCGTCACGCCCGAACGCCGTGCTGTACCAGGGAATGCCAGCATAGGGATAAAGCCCATGCGACGTTCGAGTCATGAGCATATAAAGATCTGAGGTCGAACGCCGGCAGACTTCATTGAAAAGTTCGTTCGAGCTTTCGATCGTCGCGATGCCAGCCCTCTTGTGCCGGATCGCGCGGCGCCTGGAGCGAAATGCCATGCCGAACGATGTCGCCTCTGGAAATGTCGCATTGCCGCAGAGAACAGATACAAAAATAGACGTCCGTGCATGCGGGCCGAGTTCGATTTCGAATGTCGCGCGATTGGATTCCAAGCGTTGCGGTGCGGGCAAGAAACGCAGCTGAGTTTTTCGCTTCAGACCATCCAGTCCAAAGTAATGAAACTCCGCGGCCCCCTTGGCGACCAAAGGCGTGGCTACGCCGCGCGCCTCGCGCGCCGATCCGCGAATTTCAAACAAATCCCTAAAATCGGCATCGAACGAAATGTCGATACGAAACCGTCTGGAGATGTCCGCGTAGTTACGAAAGCCAATTCTCTCGTAACAGACGGCGCGCCAAAGAAACTTCGTTCGTTCGATTGCGATGGTGTCGCGCGGCAAGGAAATTGCGTGATCGACGTGCACATCCGGATTGGTGAGATCGACCGAGAGCGCAGCATTGTCGTCTTGTACGACCGAACTCAACAGCAGGGGTCTCTTGCCCTCAAAACGCAGTTCGTACCACGACAAATAACGAGTGTCGTTGAAGTAGAGACCCTCAGGGCCTTTGCCGATAACCCCGATGTCGCCGTAATTATCGAAGACCGCGAAAGCGTCACCGTGCTTGAGGCTGCGCAGGGAACGCTGAACGAGGGAACCCTCGATCTCGATATAATGCCGGGGCAGCTCTATCGCAGCGTCTGGGTCGTGCTCGATACCGCGAATGGCCTCAATGATGGTGCTGCCGATTGTCGTTCTCCATGAGATTCGAGCTCGGACAGGCCAACAAGACGATGCAAACCAGCGCAACAGCGCCGTTGCAAAGTGCGCCGGTCTCTACGGGTCCAGGATCTATCGTGTCAACTTGCCGGATTCAAGGCGGGCACCGGACTCTCCCCCGCGATTTGTCCCCATGCCAAGGGAGCGAGTTCGCTCTCGACCGTGAGCGATACCATATCGTCCTTCTGCGAAGCGCGAGCCAGGAGTGAACGATAAGCGGCAACATAATCCCGCGCCATCCGCGCTGCGGTAAACCGCTTTTCGAATTCCGTGCGCACCACGTGCCGGTCCATCTGGGCAATCTGTTTCGCGGCTTCAGCTGCGGCCTCGACCGAGTCGACGATCCGCCCGCTTACACCATCGGTCACGACTTCCGGGACCGATCCGTTGGGCCAAGCAATGACGGGCGTGCCGGCCGACATGGCTTCGATCATCACCAAACCAAATGGCTCAGGCCAGTCGATCGGAAACAAAAGCGCACGCGCCCTGCCAAGGAACTCGCTCTTTTGGGCTTCGTTGATTTCACCGACGAACTCAATCAGGGGATGATCGAGGAGTGGCTCGATTTTGTTTTTAAAATAATCCATATCGGCAGCGTCGACCTTTGCTGCCATCTTCAGGGGAATACCGCAGCGTTTGGCGATTTCTATCGCCCGGTCCGGTCGTTTCTCCGGCGAAAAACGGCCGAGAAAAGCAAGATATTCGCCTCCCTTTGGATTGAACCGGCGAACGTGGGAGACTAGCCCATGTGGAATTGTCGCGAGCCAGTTGACGTGCTTTGGCATCGGCAAGCGCTGCGAATTCGAAATCGAAACGAGTGGCATCTCGGGGTAGGAATCGTAAAGCGGCAGAAAATCCGGTTGGTCCAGGCGACCATGCAACGTCGTCACACATTTATGGGCGAGATCGTGAAATAGCGCTTGCGGCAACAGGTCGATGTGAAAATGGATGATGTCAAACTCGTGGGCACGGCGCCGGACCTGCCGGAGCATGCTCAATGTGCTGCCCAGGTGGTCGCGAATTCCCGCGAGTCTCAGGCTTTGCGCCGCACAGGGGACCAACTCGGCCTGGGTCTCGGACTCCGCGCTCGCAAACAAGGTGACTCTGTGCCCCTGTTTAACAAGCTCTTCCGCGAGCCAAGAAACCACGCGTTCTGTTCCGCCATAAAGCTTCGGTGGTACAGCTTCCGCCAAAGGCGAAACGAGCGCGATACGCATCAGCTACTCCTCCAATACTTTATTGCCAAGATTTCCAACTTGCCGTAACGCTTTCGCGATTGGCCTAAGCTCGGGCTGTTAATGTCCCGGTAGGCAGAAAGTTCCGACAGGTTTAAGCCAGCCGACGAATGGAAGTATTTGAATGGAGGATGCGGGTCGGGGCCGCGATTTCGTCTACAGATAAGAATAATCCCAAGATCTCAATAGCATTAATAAATCATTTATTCCTGATTTTATTTGGCGATTGGTCTCCGAATCGACTGTGCTAAATTTGTAACAGCTACGTTGATACTGCATCTTCATATGCGGAAAAGGGCTCCGCTTCCCTAGATACCTCGGCTATTATGGGATACCTCTCCGACGGGGTTTGTAGGGGAAATTTATGATCGGTTCTCGATTCGGCTTAGCCTCCCTGTTCACTCTTGCTCTTTTGGGGGTGGGCGGCTGTTCGTTCTTTCCGGTCTCGGGTCCGTCGGCGACCGACATCAAGAGCGGCCAGTCGGAAAGCGTCCCTTATGCCTTGATCAAGCTTACGCCCGGCGCTGTCGATATTCTGGCGAGTTTTGAGCCCAAGGGGCTCGCCGGAGCCTTTACCGACCGCCGTCCGTCCGCCAATATTACGTTCGGGATCGGCGACGTCGTCACCGTCACGGTGTTCGAAGCCGCGGCCGGCGGCTTGTTCATCCCGCTGGAAGCCGGCGTGCGTCCCGGCAACTTCGTGACGCTTCCCGATCAAATGGTCGACAACAACGGAAACATCAGCGTTCCGTTTGCCGGCTTGATTCGGGCGGTTGGCCGCACCAATGTGCAGGTTCAGAACGACATCGTCGAGAAGATCAAGAATCGCGCGATCGAACCCCAGGTGGTCGTGACCTTGGCCCAGCAGCGCACGTCGCTGATCAGTGTTGTCGGCTCCGTCAACACCCCCCTACGATTCGCGGTTCCGGCAACCGGCGCGGGCGACCGTGTCCTCGATGCTATTACCCGCGCCGGCGGCATCTCCGGACCCGGCTACGCGAGCTGGGTCATGCTTGAGCGAGACGGGCGCCGCGCCACGGTCCCGTTCGAGAATCTCGTGATGAACTCGAAAAATAACATCTATATTTTGCCTGGCGATCGGATCTACGTCTATCAAGAGCAGCAGAAATTTATCGCGTTTGGAGCCACCAACGGCGAGGGTTTGTCGCAAGGCGAATTCAATTTCGATGCTTGGCGCATCAACCTCGCCGAGGCCGTCGCAAAGGTCGGGGGGCTGGCGGATCTCCAAGCCGATCCCAGTTCGGTGTTTCTGTACCGGGTGGAGCCGCGCGAAGTTGCCCAGCTCCTCGGCGCGGACATGACGAAATTCAACGGGCCTTTGGTCCCGGTCATTTTTTCGGTCAATTTCCGCGATCCGGGCGGTTATTTCCTAGCAACAAGATTGCAGATGCGTAACCAGGACATCATCTTCGTCGCCAATGCCGCATCGGTCGAGGCAAGTAAATTCTTGACCTTCGTAAGTACCGTGACCACGACCGCAATCGGTATGGAAACAGCCATTCAAGGCGTCCCGATCACGAGCTCCATTGTGCATGGGCATGCGTTGCCGGGTATAACGGTGACCGGACCTTGACCGCTTGGCTTCGTCTGGCCCGTCGCAGCGGGTCGGCGAGCCGGCTGATCTGAGTTGAGAAAAAGAGCTTCGAATAGGTTCGAAGCCAAGCGTCGGGGGCGAATCACCGGGGAGAGAAGCGCCATTTTATTTCGCGGCGCCAACGGACGCCTGTTGCTCCCAAAGAATGAGTTTCGATGCCGCAACTGCCTGCCCCCGCCGAGCCAAAATGCAAGATTCTGATTTACGGCATTAATTACGCTCCGGAGATGATCGGAGTCGGCCGCTTCACCGGCGAAATCGGCGCTTATCTAGCGGAACAGGGATTTGATGTCCGAGTGGTAACCGCGCCGCCGCATTATCCAGGCTGGCGAGTCGCCCCGCCCTATCATCGTTTCCGCTACACCCATGAGACACGCGACGGCGTGAACATTCGCCGCTGTCCGCTGCTGCTGCGCACCGATATGCGCGGAATTTGGCGTCTCCTGGCGCCGTTGAGTTTCGCGCTGACTTCCGCGCCTATCGCTATCCGGGAAATCGTCGCCGGCCGTCCCAGCATCGTATTATGTATCGAGCCCACATTATTCGTTGCGCCCACAGCCCTGCTCGCAAAACTTTTTGGCGCACGCGCAATTCTTCATGTGCAAGATCTCGAGATCGATGCGGCTTTCGCGATGGGTCATCTTAAAGGCGGTTGGCTGAAGAACTTCGTGTCGAAGTTGGAATCCTGGCTGCTCAGGCGATTCTCACGGGTAATCACGATTTCCGGCCAAATGCGGCAACGGCTGATCGCCAAAGGGGTGGACCCCCATCGAATCGGCCTGGTGCGCAATTGGGTTGATCTCGCCAAGATCAAGCCGCTTGACGGAGCCAATGGTTTTCGCGGCGAACTTGGGCTACGGGAAAGCGACTTCGTCGTTCTCTATGCTGGCAATGTTGGCGCCAAACAGGCGCTCGAAATCGTTCTCGACGCCGCGCGCCAACTGATCGACTTGCCGCAGGTGCATTTTGTGATTGCCGGGGACGGTCCGGAAAAGCAGCGCCTGATGCAGAGTTGTGCCGCTCTATCGACGGTCCATTTTCTGCCGCTGCAACCGGAACAGCGGCTTTGCGAACTTCTCAATCTGGCCGACCTGCATGTTCTTCCGCAGTTGAGCGGGGCCGCCGACCTTGTATTGCCTTCCAAGCTTGGTGGAATGCTGGCGAGCGGCAAACCTGTCTTGGCCACGGCCGACTCCAGGACCGAACTTTACGACGTGTTGTACGGCACGGCGATTCTCGTGCCCGCGGGGGACAGCAGCGCCATGGCCCGCGAGATCAGGAAATTCGTCGCTGAGGGCGCGCACCCAGGCCTGGGAGACGGACGTCAGCTTGCTCAATCCTTCGCCCGCGAAACCTGCCTCGCAAAATTCCGCTCTTATCTGGCCGAGACCCGCGATCAAGGCGCGAGCTTCGGCTCTTAGACTGGCCGAGCGCCGCCCATATTCCCATATTTGAAAGGGCGATCCCGCGCGCGACATTGGGCCGCCCGTGTAAGTCAATCTTTTGACGTCAAAGTTTTTGGTTCCTCAGCGCTGGCTTGTTAAGTGCATCACGCTAAATTCATTGCTTTCAAACATTATGAACAGCCGAATGACCGGTGCACCGTTGGAAGTTCTCGCACGCCATGGGCCTGAGGGACTCGCAGGCAAGGGGATGCGGTATCGGCAATCTGCGGATCTTGGAGGAACACCTCATGAATTCCTTCGAATTGAACAAAATCGCCGGCGCTTGCCTTGGAACACTGCTCTTCACAATGTGCCTCTGGATGATTTCCGGCGCCATTTTCTCCCATCACAAGCTTGCGGTGCCTGGCTATCCGCTTCCTTCGGCGCCGCAAACCGCGCCGACGGCAAGCAGCGCGGCGCCAACCGCGCAACCCATCGCGGAACGCTTAGCGAATGCCGATGAGAAAAAAGGCGCGGCCGACGTAAAAGCCTGCGCCACCTGCCACAGCTTCGACAAAGGTGGAGCCGCGAAAATCGGCCCCCCGCTTTATGCAATTGTCGATCGCCCCAAAGGCTCAGTTGCCGGCTTCGAATATTCCGAGACCATCAAATCCAGCGGCGGAAAATGGACCTACGAGGATCTGGATCAATTCATAGCCAATCCAAAAGCTTATGCGCCAGGTACCAAAATGGCCTTTGCAGGGGAACAAGATCCCGCGAAACGGGCCGATATCATCGATTATTTGCATAGCTTGGCGGATGATCCGGCACCTTTGCCGACAAAATAAAGTGTTTCGAGCGTGAATTTACGAGAGCCGGGTTCCTGCCCGGCTTTTTCGCGTTTATCATAGGCACGGACGAACCGAGCTTCGCCGCCACCGCACCGACGCGATATGGATCGCCCAGGAAGCGGAGCGTTTCCTTTGCCCTGGACTTCGCTTTAGAGGACAAACTTGGCCACACAATTCCACTTGCCGGTTGCTTTTTCATTCACCCGCCGCTCGGCTCTGCGCCTTGGCCTGAGTGGCCTGATTTTACCGCAGTTTTTGGGGCCCGAGGCTTACGCGGCCGCGGAGGAAACCGAGACCCATGGCTTGTCGATCTTCGGGGACCTCGCGCAGCCTGCGGACTTCACGCATTTTCCCTATGTCAATGTCGATGCGCCGAAGGGCGGCGAGATTGTCCTTCAGCTGAGTTCGATTTCCGGAAACCAGAATTTCACAACCTTCAACACGCTGAACGCTTATATTTTGAAGGGTGACGGAGCCGCAGGAATGGGGCTCATTTTCGATTCGCTGATGAGCGGAAGCGGGGACGAACCGGATTCGCTTTACGGGCTTGTCGCCCGCGCCGTCCGCGTTTCCGCCGACAAAAATACCTATCGCTTTCTGTTGCGCAAGGAAGCCAGATTCCATGACGGCTCCCCTTTAACCGCGCGCGACGTCGCTTTTTCCTTGAACATCCTGAAAACCAAGGGACATCCCTCGATCCGCCAATCTCTGCGTGATCTCCAAGCCGCCGAAGCCGAGGCCGATGACGTCGTGCTGGTTCGCCTGAAACCGAACCACAGCCGGGAAGCGGCTCTGATCATCGCCGGCCAGCCAATCTTTTCGGCCGCTTATTATGGCACGCATCCTTTCGACCAGACGACGCTCGATCCGCCATTGGGTTCAAGCGCCTATAAGGTTGGCCCGTTCGATCAAGGGCATTACATAATATTCGATCGTGTGCCCGATTATTGGGGGAAAGATCTTCCGGTCAATCGCGGCCAAGCCAATTTCGATCGTGTGCGCTTTGAATATTTCTCCGATCGTAAAGTCGCTTTCGAGGCCTTCAAGGCTGGCGTTTTCACATTTCGCGAGGAGTTCACTTCCGCTGTGTGGGCGACGGGTTATGATTTCGCCGCCGTGAAGGATGGTCGGGTTCAGCGCGCGACCCTGCCCGATGAATCGCCGATGGGCACCCAGGGATGGTTCCTGAACCTTCGGCGCGATAAGTTCCAGGATCCAAGAATCAGACAGGCAATCGGCCTCGCCTTCGATTTCGAATGGACCAATACCAACATCATGTATGGGGTTTATTCGCGCACCACATCGTTCTTTCAGAACTCGCCGATGGCGGCGCAGGGGCGTCCGGCGCCGGAAGAACTGGCGCTGCTCGAACCCTATCGCAATGAGCTCGATCCCTCCGTGTTCGGCGAAGTTTACGTTCCCCCCGTATCCGATGGTTCCGGTCAGGACCGCGAGCTCTTGCGACGGGCGTCCGCGCTCTTTGCCGAGGCGGGTTGCAAGCGGGTCGGAACAGTTTTGAACTTACCCAACGGCAAGCCTCTCGATATTGAATTTCTGGACTTCGACAACGCCTTGGAACCCCATACGGCACCATTTATCAAAAATCTGAAACTGCTGGGTGTCGAGGCAAGATATCGGGTCGTCGATGCGGCTCAATATAAGCGCCGCCTGGACGCTTTCGACTTTGACGTCGTGACGTCGCGATTCGGCCTTGGTCTCACACCCGGAGAGGGCATGCGATCGACCTTTGGGACGGAAGCGGCAAACTTGCCCGGCTCGCATAATGTGGCCGGGATTGCCAATAAGGTGGTCGATAGCTTGATCGAAAAGGCGTTGGTCGTCGACTCGCGGGAACAACTGACTTTCATCTGCCGCGCGATCGACCGGATCCTGCGGGCGGGTCATTATTGGGTCCCGATGTGGAACAAACCCAATCACCTCGTCGCCTATTGGGATTTGTTCGGCCGCCCCCAGCGCAACGCCCGATATGATATTGGCGTTATCTCCACCTGGTGGTACGACGAGGAGAAAGCCAAGCACATCCATTTCGCTGGCCGCTGAAGGGCGTTTGATGTTTGCCTATATCGCGCGCCGCCTCCTCTTCATGATTCCGACCGTCTTCGGGATCCTGCTGATCAACTTCATGATCGTCCAATTCGCGCCCGGCGGTCCGGTGGAGCGGGTCCTGGCGCAGTTGCAAGGACTCGACTCCGGGGCCACGGCGCATTTCGGCGGCGGCGGAGAAGCCAGCAGCTCCAGCACAAGCGATTTCTCGTCAAAATACCGCGGCGCCCAGGGCCTCGATCCAAAATTCATTGCCGAACTCGAAAAGCAATTCGGATTCGACAAGCCCGCCTATGAGCGTTTCTTTCTGATGCTCAAAAACTATGCCACTTTCGATTTCGGGCGATCCTATTTCCGCGACGTGCCGGTGCTGCAACTCATCAAGGAAAAGCTGCCGGTTTCGATCTCGCTCGGCCTATGGATGACGTTTCTCTCCTATGCGATTTCGATCCCGCTTGGCATCAAGAAAGCGGTCAGCGATGGCTCGCGCTTTGACGTGTGGTCCTCGGCCATCGTCATCACCGGCTATGCGATTCCAAGCTTCTTGTTTGCGATCCTTCTGATCGTGCTTTTCTGCGGTGGCTCGTTTTGGCAAATCTTTCCGTTGCGCGGATTAACCTCGGAGAACTGGTCACAGTTTTCGCTTGCCGGCAAGGTCACCGATTATCTGTGGCATATCACCCTGCCCGTGATTTCAATGACCCTTGGAGCCTTCGCAACCTCGACCTTTCTCACCAAGAATTCCTTTCTGGACGAGATCGCCAAGCAATATGTCCAGACCGCGCGGATGAAGGGCTTAAGCGAACGGCGCGTGCTCTATGGTCACGTCTTTCGCAATGCCATGATGATCGTCGTCTCGGGCTTTCCCGGCGCCTTCATCGCGGCTTTCTTCGGCGGTTCTCTTTTGATCGAGACGATATTCTCTCTCGATGGCTTGGGGCTTCTTTCGTTTGAATCGATCGTCAATCGCGACTACCCCGTGGTTTTCGCGGATCTTTATATTTTCGCGCTGCTCGGACTGATCGTGAATCTTATGTCCGATCTCACATATATGTGGATCGATCCGCGCATCGATTTCGAGACCAGGGAGACTTAGCCGTGCGCGCCTCCCTGTCAGGTGACGCGATCGCCACCAAGCGACTCGCGCCAGCCGAACAAAAGCCCGGATTGTTTCGGTTAAGTCCGATCAACCGGCGCCGTCTTGCAAATTTCAAAGCCAACCGGCGTGGCTATTGGTGCTTTTGGATCTTTCTCGTTTTCTTTGTCCTGTCGCTCTTCGCAGAATTCATTGCCAACGATAAGCCGTTGCTCGTCGTCTATAAGGGCGAGCTTCTGTTTCCGATTCTGCACGATTATCCGGAAGAGAAATTCGGCGGATTTCTCGCTCAGACGGACTATCGGGACGCCGTCATCGATAAGGAGATCGAGGACCACGGCTTCATGATCTGGCCGCCGGTTCGCTACTCCTACAAGACCATCAACCGCCACCTGCCGGTTCCCGCGCCTTCGCCGCCAACCTGGATGCTGAGCAATGCGCAATGCCGCACGGCGGCGGAGCGGTTCACCAAAGATAAAAACGGCAATTGCAGCGATCTTGAATGGAACTGGCTCGGCACCGACGATCAGGGCCGCGATGTGCTCGCCAGACTGATCTATGGCTATCGCCTGTCCCTAGTGTTCGGCCTGACCTTGGCCGGCATCTCCTCCGTCATCGGAATCGCTGCTGGTGCCATCCAAGGCTATTTCGGCGGCTGGACGGATCTTATCTTCCAGCGAATGATCGAAATTTGGTCGTCGTTGCCGCATCTCTATCTGTTGATCATCATTTCCTCGATCATCACGCCCAGCTTTTTCGTGCTGCTCGGCATCCTCCTCCTGTTCTCCTGGGTCTCGCTGGTGCACGTGGTGCGCGCGGAATTTTTGCGGGCGCGCAATTTCGAATATGTGAACGCCGCGCGCGCGCTCGGGCTCTCCAACGGCACGATCATCGTCAAGCATGTCTTGCCGAACGCGATGGTTGCGACCCTCACCTTCTTGCCATTCGTTCTCAACAGTTCGATCACGACGCTGACCGCCCTGGATTTCCTGGGGTTCGGCCTGCCGCCGGGTTCGCCCTCGCTGGGCGAGCTGCTGCTTCAGGGAAAGTCCAACCTGCAGGCGCCCTGGCTCGGCCTCACCGGCTTCCTCGTCATCGCATTCATGCTCTCGCTGCTGGTTTTCATTGGGGAAGCCGTGCGCGACGCATTCGACCCAAGAAAGACGCTTCGATAGAGGCTGGTATCGTTTCGTCTACTCAACCGTCCTTCGGCCTAGTGGGGTAAAATTCTTTTCGTGCCTGACGCTCCTCTCCTTCAAGTCCGTGATCTCACCGTTCTCTTCCCGCAGGAGAAAACGGTCACCCGCGCGGTCGACGGCGTGTCCTTCACGCTCAAACGCGGGCGTACGCTCGCGTTGGTTGGAGAATCGGGGTCCGGCAAATCGGTGACCGCGCTTTCGATCGTGCGTTTGCTGGGGTCCGCGGTTAAGCCGCAAGGCCAAGTGTTGTTCAAGGGTGAAGATCTTCTGTCGTGCCGAGGGTCGCGCTTGCGCGAGATCCGGGGCGCCGAAATCACCATGGTCTTCCAGGAACCGATGACCTCGCTCAATCCGCTGCATACGGTCGAGCGGCAAATCGGCGAGATCCTGGAACTGCATGGCGCACGGGGCGCCGACAAGATTCGGCATCGCATCATCGAATTGTTGAAGGAGGTCGGGATCCCCGACCCTGGCGAACGCCTCGGGGCCTACCCGCATCAGCTGTCCGGCGGCCAACGCCAAAGGGTAATGATCGCCATGGCGCTTGCCAACAGGCCGGAGCTTTTTATCGCCGACGAACCGACAACGGCGCTCGACGTCACGGTTCAGGCGCAAATTCTCGAACTTCTCAAGCAGCTGCAGGCGCGCCACAACATGGCGATGCTTTTCATCACGCATGATCTCGGGATCGTTCGCCGTATCGCCGACGACGTCGCGGTGATGCAGAAAGGCAAGATCGTCGAGACAAACACGGTCGCCGAGCTTTTCGCCGCGCCGCATCACCCTTACACTCAGGCTCTCATCGCCGCCGAACCGAAGGGAACTCCTCCCGCCATCGACCTTGCGGCGAAGCCGATCCTCGAGGCAAAGGATATAAGGGTCTGGTTTCCGATCAAGCGCGGATTCTTCCGCAAGACGGTCGGATTCGTCAAGGCGGTCGATGGCGTATCGGTCAGCGTGCGCGAAGGCCAGACGGTCGGCGTCGTTGGCGAATCCGGTTCAGGAAAGACGACACTTGGTCTTGCCCTGTTGCGGCTCATTCGTTGCCAAGGCGCGATCGTTTACTTGGGACAACGGATCGAAGGCTTCAACTTCAAGACGATGCGGCCGCTACGGCGCGATATGCAGATCGTATTCCAGGATCCCTATGGATCTTTATCGCCCCGCCTTTCGGTCGCCGACATTGTCGGCGAAGGCCTCGGCGTTCAGTATAAATCCATGCCGCTCTGGCAGCGGCGCGAAGTGGTGGCGCACGCCCTTGCCGACACCGGCCTCGATCCGGCCGCGATGGACAGATATCCGCATGAGTTTTCGGGCGGCCAAAGGCAACGCATCGCGATTGCCCGCGCCATTGTTCTCGAGCCAAAATTTATCGTTCTCGACGAGCCGACTTCGGCGCTCGACATGTCGGTGCAAGCGCAAATCGTCGATCTCTTGCGCGACCTCCAAAAACGGCGGGGCCTCGCTTATCTCTTCATCAGCCATGATCTCAAGGTGGTTCGCGCGCTCGCCAGCGAAATCATCGTCATGCGGCAGGGCAAGGTCGTGGAAGCCGGCGTCGCCGCGGAGCTTCTTAGTCATCCTCAAAGCGCCTACACACGGGCGCTTTTTGCGGCCGCCTTCGACATCAAGGCCGAGGATGGGGCGGCCGTGAGCCAGTAGGACGGGAACCATGCCGCGCGCCCTTTTGCTCGTTCTCGATTCGGTTGGTTGCGGGGGCGCGCCTGACGCCGCCGATTATGGCGATGCCGGCGCGGATACGCTCGGCCACCTTGCCTTGGCTTGCGCCGAGGGCCGCGGCGACCGAAAGGGGATGCGCCAGGGGCTCCTGCGCCTCCCGAACCTCGACCGCCTGGGGCTTGGTCTGACCGCCGAGGCCTCGAGCGGCACTTTGCCCCCCGGCCTGACACGTCCTCACAAGCCTGCGGGGCTCTGGGGCTATGGGATTGAGACCGCGCACGGCAAGGATACGCCCTCGGGCCATTGGGAAATGGCCGGGGCGCCGGCCGCCGCGGCCTGGGGCTTTTTTCCCAAGACGCAACCCTGCTTTCCGCCCGAACTGACCGAAGCCTTGATCGCGCGGGCCAAGCTTCCGGGCATTTTAGGGAATTGTCACGCCCAGGGCGTCGAAATCATCGAACGGCTCGGAGCGGAGCATCTGAGCACCGGCGCGCCGATCTGCTACACCTCGGCGGACTCGGTGTTTCAAATCGCCACGCATGAAAAAATCTTCCCGCTTGAAAGGTTCTATGAGGTCTGCCGCATCGCACGGGGCTTATGCGACTCCCTCAACATCGGGCGGGTGATCGCGCGCCCGTTCGATGGCAACCCCAAAGAAGGATTTTTTCGGACCCCGCATCGAAAGGACTTCGGCCTCCTTCCGCCACCGGGCAATCTCCTGGAGAGGCTTGCAACCGCGGGACGCGCCATGGTGTCGATCGGCAAGATCGGGGATATTTTTGGGCATCGC
The DNA here is from genome assembly GCA_004564215.1 of Beijerinckiaceae bacterium. NCBI lineage: Bacteria > Pseudomonadati > Pseudomonadota > Alphaproteobacteria > Hyphomicrobiales > Beijerinckiaceae > Beijerinckiaceae bacterium. The sequence continues at coordinate 1,049,893 of CP024846.1, forward strand.
TTCACCGGCATCGAAATCAAGCGGGATGGCAATATGGCGCATTTCGATGCAACGCTCGAGGCCTTGCGCGGACTTGCCGATGGCGGACTGATCTTCACGAATTTCGTCGATTTCGACACGGATTTCGGGCACCGCCGCGACGTCGCCGGCTATGCCCATTGCCTGGAAACCTTCGACGCCCGCCTGCCCGAGCTTTTCGCATCGATGCGGCCTGGCGACATTGCCGTCATCTCGGCTGATCACGGCAATGACCCGACCTGGAGGGGAACCGATCACACCCGCGAGAATGTCCCAATCCTTTGTTTCAGCCCGACTGTCGAGTCCGGAACGATGGGGAGGCGGGCCACGCTCGCCGATGTCGGCGCGAGCCTCGCGGCCCATTTGGGGTTACCTCCGACGCGCGCAGGCCTATCCTGGTATGAAGAGGCCTTCTTAGAAACAAGCAGTTCGGTCAAAGGATCACCTTCGTGAAGCAGGAGGTCGAGGGCGTCCACGTCGTCAGTCATCCATTGGTGCAGCATAAGCTCACCTTGATGCGCGATCGCGGTCAATCGACAAAGGACTTCCGCCAATTGCTGAACGAGATCGGCATGCTTCTTTGCTATGAGATCACCCGCGACCTGCCGCTCGAAATGATCGACGTTGAGACGCCCGTGGCGAAGACAAGGTCGCCGGTGATTTCCGGCAAGAAACTGATCTTCGCGCCGATCCTGCGCGCCGGAGCGGGGTTCCTCGACGGTATGCTCAATCTCGTGCCATCGGCGCGCGTCGCCCATATCGGACTTTACCGCGATCCCAATACGCTCGAAGCCGTAGAATATTATTTCAAGGTTCCGCAGGATCTCGCCGAACGCCTCGTCATCCTCATGGACCCCATGCTGGCGACAGGCAATTCAGCCAGCGCCGCAATCGCGGGACTGAAAAAGCGCGGCGCAAAGGAAATCCGTTTCGTCTGTCTGCTCGCGGCGCCGGAAGGCATTGCCAAACTTCGCTCCGGCCATCCCGACGTGACGATTTGGACAGCGGCGCTCGACGAGCGGCTGAATGATCACGGCTATATCGTCCCGGGTCTCGGCGATGCCGGCGATCGTGTATTTGGAACCAGATAAGCAGAACCCCTGGTATCCCGTTAAGTTCAATAAGTTCAGCCCCTTTGCCGCAGTGGGACCATTCTCTTTTTTTCACAATTTCCATCATTAATGACCAATCTCCAGCCGTAACTTTGCCATTGTTGATTTTTAATAAAGATGGAGTGAGATTGGTTAATGCTAAGCAATACCATTGTGGTTGCAAGTTATGTTGCAACGAATTGGCTTGCTGCGCGTTTAAGGTGTAAGTCTGGTTAGACAAAGGGTCCTGCTGCCCATGGTTCACCTTGAACTTCTGTACAAACCTACAGGGATTAACCGCAAGGCATCGACCGGTAGACTGGTCGTTGTGTCGAATCGTGTCCCTTTGCCATCGCCTTCATCCGGCCCTTCCGCCGGCGGGCTGGCGGTCGCGCTTGAGGCTGCTCTCCGAGAGCGCGGTGGCTTGTGGTTTGGCTGGTCAGGGAAAACCAGCGAAGAGACCGACCCTGCCCCGCAATTAAGAAGTTTCGGACCGATCACCTATGCGGTGTGCGATCTGCCGCGGCGCGATATAGAGCAATATTATCATGGCTTCGCCAATGGCGCTTTATGGCCCATCTGCCATTACCGGCTCGACCTCGCCGATTTGTCGGAATGCAATGCCGCCGCCTATTTCCGCGTAAACGAGCAATTTGCCCGCCGCTTGGCCAAGATGCTGCGTCCGGACGATATCGTTTGGGTGCATGACTATCATTTCATGCCCATGGCGAGTTTCCTGCGCCAATTGGGCTGCGCCAACCGAATCGGCTTCTTCCTCCATATACCGTGGCCGGGCCCGGATGTGGCAACCGCCTTGCCCGCCTACCAGCGGCTCATCCGTTCCTTGGGATCCTATGATGTCATCGGATTTCAAACCAATTCCGACGCCGATAATTTCCGCGATTGCATTGTGAATGCCAATGCCGGGCGGGTCGCTGGCGGTGATTGGTGCGAAGTCGACGGCCGCCGCGTCCAGGTGAACGCGTTTCCTATCAGCATTGACACCCAGGCTTTCGCGCAAGAGGCGCAGGCCGGTGAAAAAAATATTTCCGTGAAGCGGACGCTGGCCAGCCTCGACGGGCGCGACTTGATTATCGGCGTCGATCGGCTGGATTATTCAAAGGGCCTGAAAAAGCGCATCGAAGCGTTCTGTGGTTTCATCGAACGTTCGCCGCAAGCGACACGGGCACGGGTAACCATGCTGCAGATCACCCCCAAGTCGCGCTCGGAAGTTCCCGAATATGCCCGTATGCAGCGCGAGCTGGCGGAAGAAGTCGGCCGGGTCAACGGCAAGCTCGGAGACGTGGACTGGACCCCGCTCCGCTATATCAACAAGACGATCAGCCGATCGGCCCTTGCGGGGCTCTATCGCATCGCCCGCATCGGCCTTGTGACTCCTTTGCGTGACGGCATGAATCTGGTCGCCAAGGAATATGTTGCGGCGCAATCGCCGGAAAACCCCGGCGTGCTCATATTGTCCCAATTCGCTGGCGCCGCCCAGGAACTGAAGAGCGCGCTGATCGTCAACCCCTATGACGTCGAAGCGACCTCTGCCGCCATCGCACGTGCTTTCACCATGCCGATCGAGGAGCGCAAAGATCGTTGGAACGCCATGATGACGGTGCTTCGCGCCAATACCATCCATGATTGGACGACCCATTTCCTCCAGGCCTTAGGCAGTGAGCCGGACGGCGCCGAAATCGATTCGGCCCTGAACGGCCCTTCCGCGAGCGCCGAGATAGGGCGGTCCGATTCGCGCCCCGCGCCGCCGCTTTGGACCGCGCTGCGGCACTGAGATTTGCCGATCGGGAGGACCGCTCAAAGCGGAAATGGTCAGCTGCGCCGGATTTTCACATCGAGGTCGGGGACGATTTCCAACAGTAGGCGCAAATCGAGCAGAGCGCCGCTGAGCGTGTCGAACACATGCGCATCATCGGTCACGCCTGAGAACGAGGCCTGTAGGATTCCATCGACCGTCGCAACACCGCGCAAGGTTCCGCTCCCCTCCAGCATGCGCTTTTTGATTGCGTCGGAAAGTGCACGTTCTATTTCGATTTGATCCACCACGACCGCGTCCTCCATCTCGGCAGTAACGAGCACTGACGCGCTTGGCTTCAGCGCATCCGCCCTCGCAATCTTTCGCCCGGGCGCTATTTATAAGTTGGTTGGCGCTTCAGCCAGGGCTATATTTCACACACCAAACAAAAACGGAATACACACATAAGATCGGAAACAAAGGCTTTTGAGACGAGGGAGGTACATTATGATCCCCCTGTTAGCTCTTTGGGTCGGTGCTCTCAGTGTCGTTAGTATTTTCAACAGCGTTCCGCCCGAGAATACGCGGCAGAATGTCTATGGGATCGCGCTCTGGATTTTATCCTGCTGCATTTTGGTAATTTCAGCCGCGATTTTCATGGTCAGTATCGTTTCACCCTTGGGAATCCATCCGCAAGGCTACACTTAAGGCGTTGCGCGATCGCGGCGCGACCAGCTGAATGCGCGGAGACGGTTGCTGTTCCCTGCCCGCAGCGGGTTAGGAAAAGCGGGCTTCGCGTTTCGACTTTAAGAGGAGGCGAGCCGATGCATTTTACTGTCGGGCTTAAGCTGAACGGCAGGACGGACCATGTTCTCGTCGACGCCGAAGATGCGCTCATCGCCGCGCTTAAAGTCAAGGCGGATCGCCCGGACGCCGTGATTACCTATGTCCGCCAACAAAATCGGCGCGGTGATGCACGGCATCCTTCGCATGCCCTTGCCGAAGGCAATCAATAAAGGCGCCGCGGCAACAAGGCCCCTTTTATGATTTGCTGGCTTGGATACCGCTGATGGCCATTTGAATCGGCCGCAAGGCCAATCTGGCGAGGCTAAAATAGAATTTCCGCAATTTCGTCGTCTGCGCGACAAAGCCTTCATAGGAGGTCTTTGCATAGTCCGTCTGGATCTGGATTGCGCTGTCCACCGACTTGGCCCTCACCAGATCCTCGACGAAAACCAGACTGTTGTCGATCGACTTTTTCGAATAGACCGTCCATTCGGCAATGAAGGCCTGAAAGATGGCCGCGAAGGAAAAAAATGGCAGCGTTACTGCCGGGTGCACATCTGACGACCGGTGTGAGCCGTTATTTTCCACAACGTGCGTGCTGAGATCCCTGCCCGTAATTGCAGCTTCGGCCGTCCCGGTGCCCGGGGCCAGCTCAAAGCTGGAGACCTGCGTGCCCCCCTCTTCGCCATGCTCGGAACTGGCAAATACGCCTTCATTTTCTAGAGCGGCTTCCGCTTCCGGGCGCGCGGTCACTGGAGCGGTTTCATTGGCTTTGGGCGTGCCGCGCCGTCTTGCCACGCGACGTGCCTTAGGCAGGCCAGATTCCTTGGCAGGGTCTGTTTCTTTAACCACGTCATACCCCCGATGTTGATGTCTTAACCGATGGTCGGAGCCTAAAAATCGGCGAATCGGTTTCGCATCGATACCTTATGAAAATTATGCGCCAATTACGCCGGGATTGTGCTGCGCTGCGATACAGGCTCCGGGCTCTGGCAATGTTGATGGCATGGGATCCACCTTCCCGCCCAGCAAGAATCGAAGAACAAAAAAAGAACTTGAAGCCGCGAACAAATCATGTACAATTCCATTATTGCAGCGCACGTTGCGCGTGGACTTCGCACATGCCAGAAGGGAATATAGCCGTGCCTCCAGCCAGCCTTCGCGTCGTAGAAGGGACATCCGTGGACAAAACCAAGGCGCTCGACGCCGCTCTGTCGCAGATCGAACGCGCCTTCGGGAAGGGCTCGATCATGCGGCTGGGCAAAAACCAGAAGGTTGTCGAGATCGACACCGTGCCGACGGGTTCGCTCGGCCTGGACATTGCCCTCGGTGTCGGGGGACTCCCGCGCGGGAGAGTGATCGAGATTTACGGCCCTGAATCGTCTGGCAAAACGACCTTGACCTTGCATGTCATCGCCGAAGCCCAGAAAAAGGGCGGCGTCTGTGCCTTCATCGACGCCGAACATGCGCTCGATACCATCTATGCCCGTAAACTCGGGGTCAATCTCGAAGATCTTTTGATTTCGCAGCCTGACACCGGCGAGCAGGCGCTTGAGATCACCGATACGCTGGTCCGCTCCGGCGCTGTCGATGTTCTGGTCATCGATTCGGTCGCAGCCTTGACCCCGCGCGCCGAAATCGAAGGCGAAATGGGCGACAGCCAGCCGGGCCTTCAGGCGCGCCTCATGAGCCAGGCTCTGCGCAAACTCACCGCGTCGATTTCGCGCTCGCAGACAATGGTGATCTTCATCAATCAAATCCGGATGAAGATCGGCGTCATGTATGGCAGCCCCGAGACTACGACCGGCGGGAATGCTTTGAAGTTCTATGCCTCGGTTCGGCTCGACATTCGCAGGATCGGATCGATCAAGGACCATGACGAAGTCACGGGCAACCAGACTCGGGTCAAGGTCGTCAAGAACAAAGTCGCCCCGCCGTTCAAACAGGTCGAATTCGACATCATGTACGGCGAAGGCATATCGAAAATAGGGGAGCTTATCGATCTTGGCGTAAAGGCCGGCGTCGTCGAAAAATCCGGAGCCTGGTTCTCCTACGACAGTCAGAGACTCGGCCAAGGCCGGGAAAATTCCAAGAATTTCCTCAAAGCCAATCCGCAGCTTGCCGAGCGGATCGAAAAGGAAATACGCGAGAACTCGGGTCTCATCGCCGATCGCATTCTCGATCAGGCTGATGGATCGGCCGAGGACACCGGCAGCTAGAGCGCTTCCCGATCAGATGGAATCATCTGATCGAAAAGGAATCGCTCAAGTTCAACGAGTTGGAGCATGTTCTAATCGAAAAAGTCGGTCAACTTTTTCGGAACATGCTCTAGACTTAGCGCCAAAGTCAACGCGATTAATGGGCAGCCTATCAGGCTTATGCCGGCGCCCCCGGGACTCGACGGCTTCTGGCTCTCGATCCTGCGGTCAGCCGGCATAATTTTTTGCCGATGCGGGAGGATCACGGACAGAAGCCCTTCTTCCATCAGCGGATAAATTCGTCGTGGCGGCCTATTCAGCTTGGAAGGAACATGCTTTAAAATGAACCCTGATTTCCAGCGGCGCAGACGCCGAGGCTTAGGCTGTTTTCAAGCAAGCGGTGAGCCTGCAGCGAAATTGACTCCGCAATACAAAACCGAAACTCGACCGAGACTGCAGGTAAAGTGAAATGAACGGGGTCAACGAGATCCGGTCGGCCTTCCTCGATTTTTTCAAAAGCAATGGGCACGAGATTGTGGCGTCCTCGTCCCTCGTGCCGCACAATGACCCGACGCTCATGTTTACCAACGCCGGAATGGTTCAGTTCAAGAACCTTTTTACCGGTGTCGAAAAGCGCGCCTATACGCGCGCGGCGAGCGCCCAGAAATGCGTCCGGGCCGGTGGCAAACACAATGATCTCGACAATGTCGGCTACACGGCGCGCCACCACACTTTCTTTGAAATGCTGGGAAATTTTTCCTTTGGCGATTATTTCAAGCCGCTTGCGATCGAGCTTGCCTGGAAGTTGGTCACCCAAAAATTTGATCTGGACCAAAGCCGGCTTCTGGTCACGGTCTATCATGACGACGACGAAGCCTATGATCTATGGAAAAGGATCGCGGGGCTGCCCGATTCGAAGATCATTCGCATAGCGAGCTCCGATAATTTTTGGGCGATGGGAGACACCGGACCTTGCGGTCCCTGTTCGGAGATCTTTTTCGACCAAGGCGACAAGATTCCGGGCGGCCCGCCCGGCAGTCCCGACGAAGATGGCGACCGTTTCCTGGAGTTCTGGAATCTCGTCTTCATGCAGTTCGAGCAGGTTTCCCCCGGCCTTCGCGTCGAACTCCCGCGGCCCTCCATTGATACCGGCATGGGGCTCGAACGGATCGCCGCGCTGCTGCAGGGGGTTCCCTCCACGTATGACATCGACCTGATGCGGTCCTTGATCCTCGCCGTCGCTGCCGCGACCGGCGTCGATCCGGACGGTCCGCAAAAGGCGAGCCACAGAGTCATTGCCGACCATCTTCGTTCATCGGCGTTTCTTGTTGCCGATGGAGTTCTCCCCTCGAACGAGGGCCGTGGTTATGTGCTTCGCCGCATCATGCGTCGGGCGATGCGGCATGCCCAGATGCTTGGCGCCCGCGAACCATTGATGTGGCGTCTCGTCCCCGCGCTTTCGCGCGAAATGGGTCAGGCCTATCCCGAGCTTTTGCGCGCCGAAGCCCTCATTACCGAAACCCTGCGGCTTGAAGAGACCCGTTTTCAGGACACGCTGGCGCGCGGCCTTTCGATCCTCGACGATGCAACCCGGGATCTTCCCCAAGGCGGCACGCTGCCGGGGCAAGTCGCCTTCAAACTTTATGACACGTTTGGGTTTCCGCTCGATCTTACGCAGGACGCCTTGCGTGCGCGATCGCTCCATGTGGACATCGAGGGGTTTCAGGCCGCGATGGAACGCCAGCGGGCCGAGGCCCGCAAGGCGTGGGCGGGTTCCGGCGAAGCCGCCACCGAGGCGGTCTGGTTTGCGGTCAAGGAAAAGGTTGGGGCAACGGAATTTCTGGGCTACGACCTGGAGCAGGCCGAAGGCCTTGTCGCGGCGATCATAAAAGACGGCACGGAAGTTGACCGTCTGAGCCAAGGCGAGTCGGGATTCGTCATCCTGAACCAAACACCGTTTTATGGTGAATCCGGCGGCCAGGTCGGCGACACCGGATGGATGCAAACCAAGGGCGTGCGCTTTCGCGTCGGCAATACGCAAAAAAAGCTCGGCAACCTTTATGTTCATGAAGGTTCGGTCGAAGCAGGCGAACTGCGTCCGGGGCTTTCCCTCGAGCTGATCGTCGATCACGAGCGTCGGAAGGCACTACGGGCCAACCATTCGGCGACGCATCTTTTGCATGAGGCTCTGCGCCAGACCCTCGGCAGCCATGTTTCCCAAAAGGGATCGCTGGTCGCCCCGGACCGCCTGCGCTTTGATTTTACCCATCAAAAGCCGATCAGCTCGGAAGAACTTGCTCGTATCGAAGACATCGCCAATCGGGCTGTGCTCGACAACGCACCCGTGGTGACCCGTTTGATGAGCGTGGATGATGCCATTAAGTCCGGTGCCCGCGCCCTTTTCGGCGAGAAATACGGCGACGAAGTGCGGGTCGTCGCGATGGGCTATCCCCTCGAACATGAAAAGGATTCGCACCCCGACGCCGCCTTTTCAACCGAGCTTTGCGGCGGCACCCATGTCGAGCGCACCGGCGACATCGGTCTCATTAAGATCATCTCCGAAAGCGCCGTCGCGGCGGGCGTCCGCCGCGTGGAAGCCAAAACGGCAACCGAAGCGCGCCGCCACCTGACCGCTCAGGCGCAACGGCTGCATGAGGTCACAGCGCTTCTCAGGGCACCGGAAGAAGATGCCGCCAAACGTCTAGCCAACCTCATTGAAGAGAGCCGCAAGCTCGAACGTGAATTAAGCGAGGCCCGCAGAAAACTCGCCCTGGGCGGAACCGGATCTGCAAGTGGCCAGCCCCTGCAGGACATCAGCGGAATCAAATTCTTGGCCCGCACGGTTTCCGGAATTGCCATGAAAGATCTGAAATCGCTGGTGGACGACGCAAAGCAAAGCGTCGGCTCCGGGGTTGTCGCGATCGTGGGCGTTGATGACGAAGGCAAAGCCGGAATTGTTGTCGGCGTAACCTCGGATTTGACGGCGCGATTCGATGCTGTCCAATTGGTCCGGCCGGCAGCCATCAAACTCGGTGGCAAGGGTGGCGGGGGACGGCGTGACATGGCCCAGGCGGGGGGCCAGATGGCGCTGGCGCGGAGGCGGCGCTCGCGGCCGTCGGCGATGCGCTGCGCCACGCCGAGAGTGCGGCCTGACCCCAGGCACAGCATTGAGACAAATTAACCTCCTTGCCACCAGGCGGGAGACAATCGGTTCCAGCAGCGTGAGGGCCAGTCAAATGTTCAAGAAAATATTGGTGCCGATCGACCTCACCGAATATTCCATTGCGAAACGCGCCCTCGACGCGGCCGCTGAACTCGCTCTGCAGTCGAAGGGAGCGCTCCGGCTGTTGACGGTTGAAACTCTGCTCCCCGCGAGTTTCATGGAATATGTTCCCCCCGAATTTGATAAGTCACAGCAGGAACGCGCCTCTCGTGAATTGGAGAACATCGCCGATGGTCTGAATTTTCCCAAGGAAAACAGATCCTGCACCGTGCGATTCGGCGGCGTTTACGTGGAGATATTGGCTGAGGCGCAAGAATGGGGGGCCGATCTTATCGTGGTCGGTTCGCATCGGCCTTCGATGGCGACCTATCTCATCGGCTCAAACGCCAAAACGATCGTGCGCCATGCGAACTGTTCGGTATTGGTCATACGCTCGTAAAAAATCGGAAATTTTGCGATCGTGGCAACCGGGTCGGGCTTCATCCGTTAACGAATCTCCATACTGCCATTTTGGGGATGAAACGGAGGAAAACCAGATGAACCAACAGATTCAACGTGGGACGGAAGACGCCGTCGAAAGGGCAGAGGCCGCGGTCAGCGCCATCTCGAAGAACATTCAAGCAATTGCCGGGGAATATCTGGAGATTTCCAAGCAATCGATTGAACATTCGACGCAAACCATGGAAAAACTTCGCAATGCGCGAGGCCTCCAGGAGGTGTTTGCCATCCAGTCCACCTACGTCAAAGAAGCGCTCGAGAACTCGGCTGAGCACGCGCGAAAATTCACAGAACTGTTTGCGGCGTTCCCTCGCGAGATCACGAAAACCTACCAAGATGCTTGGCGTCAATCGATCGACACCTTCGGGCAAGTGACCGAAACAGCCACCCAGACCGCTGCCGAAAACGTCGATCGTCTTTCCGACGCGGTGGGAAAAACCTCAAGCGCTTTCGAAAATCGCGACCGTGCGTGACAAAGGTCACGAAATTGCCGCCGGAATCTTGAGCCGATAAGCCGGTTCGATCCACGAGGCGAACATTAGATGTTGGTGGCGGGAAAAAGTCCCGCTATCAGCTTCGGTCAGCCTGCTCCGGTCCAAGGGCTTGCCAAGTCTCGCAAAGGTCTGGAAGCTCAATGGCAGATCGGGCGAGCTAATGCGCGGCGCAGATCTTAATTCGTTCGGCCGCCATTGGCATTCACGCCTTTAATGAGATTCAGGCAAAGATGCGAAAGCTCCTTCTCGTCCGCCATGCCGAAGCTGCAGCTTGCTCTCCCGAAGGAGATTTGGCGCGGGAGCTGACGCTTCAGGGCCGAACCGATGCCGGTCGCATGGGCGCGTATCTTTGCCAGATGAGGCTCATCCCCGATCTCGCCCTCGCCTCGCCGGCGCGCCGCGCGCTCGACACGCTGGACGCGATTTTGCAGGTCTTGCCCCGCGTCGCTCGCGAGGTGAACCCTTCGCTCTACAATGCGGATACCGACACCTTGCATGATGTCGTGGCCGAAACTCCGGGGTCGGTCCGGACGTTGCTGATCGTCGGACATAATCCGGGTATCGCGGAATTTGCACGGCTTCTGGTCAGCGGCCGGGATAAGGGGGCGCCGCTCCCCCGCAATTTTCCGGCGCCTTGTATCGCGGTGATAGATTTGGAGTGTGACCCTTGGCATGACATGGGCACCGCTCACGCCCGGCTCGACAGCTTCATGTCGTTTGCGAACCTCCCAGGCTACGATCATATTCCGCGTGCGCAAAAGATGCGCTGAACTCTGCGGGGAGTCGGTCCCAGAAAGAGATGCATGATGACTCCCGGGGTCTTCGGCCTGATCGTCATCGCAATGGGCGCGATCTTGGCGGGCCGTACCGGCGCTAATGAGCTGCCAACGCAACCTTCCGGATCCTTGGTCGCCGTTGCCTCTGAGGAATCCTCGCCCTCCCCGCCGAACAATGAATTGGCGTTTCGTCCCAGCGAACGCGCCGTCACGAATTGGCGTCTGGAAGCCGCCGCCAACCTTGACCTGAAGCCTGACCTTAAGACCAAACTCGCCGACGGAAGCGCGCCCGAAGTTCCGCGCTGTGTAAAGCTGAACAATTATTGGTGCATAAAACGCGCGGGCTGGGCTGGCGAGATTGCAGCGGACTCCGAAGGCCATGTCGCCTTTGCTTCCGCCCTCGACGGCGCAGTCGCCGCGGCAATCCTGGTCCGGCGTTACTATCAAGAATATAACCGCCACTCGGCCTCGGCCATTCTCTCGCGTTGGGCACCCGCCCAATGCGGCGGGATGACAGCCACGGTCGGCACCAAGCGGCAAAGGGCGGCCCCGGCGCAACCTGAAACGCTGCACGGCATCGCCCCCCTGGGCATCCAAAATACGCTGCGCGCCCGCTGGCTAGCCGCGCACCGGCGCGGCTTCCCCAACCGTGGCAAGGCCCTGGCCGCGTCTGCTTCCGTGGTGCCGAGCCGACCGCTGGCCCTGATGCGAGCGCCCGAGATTGCGGTCGGCATGGGCGAGCCGGAACGCTCAACACCGGTTCGGGTTCGGATTGCCGCGTTGGAATTCCCAACGCCCCCGCCGCGCAACATCGTTTCTTGCCTGGGAGACAGCCAGCGTATCCGAAATTACACGCTCCGCGCGATTGAAGGCATCGCGGCCAGCCCGGAAGAAGATTTGAATCTTTTTGCGGATAACGGAACCCCAAGCGCAAATCTGGCGCGCCTGCTTGAGAATATGGCGAAGGTCGAAATCGGCCCCTTGGGCGCCAGGAGCGAACTGGTCGCGGCCGCGGTCGGCCTCATCGCCCGAGGCGGGGGAGCGAAGAAATCGCCAGCGGAGCCCCCCGAGAATGGCACACCCGGTGCGGATTCGCGCCCGAGCCAATGATTTCTGCGCTCAACCCCTAAGAAATCGCGCCCCCCGGCTACACTCCTGGGCGCGTTTGCGTTACCGATTCTCCTCGTCCCCGCCCGGCCCGCTCTGTTGCGCTCCAAATTTTCGGAAAACCGCTGGAATTCTTGATTTGTCCCTGATCTCCGATCTTCTTTTCGAAGCCCGCGCCGTGGCGCAGAGTCTTGTGGAAATGACCGCCGGCCCGCATATCCGCGTCGGCGTCACCGGGCTGTCGCGCGCCGGCAAGACCGTTTTCATCACCGCCCTCATCGAACATTTGACCAAAGCCGCAAGCCCCGCGCTTCGCGGCCGCAGAAATACCTTGCCAGTATTCCGGGCCCACGCGGAAGGCCGCCTGATCGGCGGCACACTCGAGCCGCAGCCCGATGACGCCGTGCCTCGTTTCGCCTATGAGGATCACATTGCCGCCCTGGCGGGGCCGGGGGGCCGGCTCGAGGCTCGCCACTGGCCGCAATCGACGCGCCGCATCTCCGAACTTCGGCTGCGTCTCTACTTCGATCAAAAGACCGGGTTGCGGCCCGGACGCCAATCCCTGACCATCGACATCGTCGATTATCCCGGCGAATGGCTTCTCGATTTGCCGCTGCTCGGCAAATCTTACGCGCAATGGTCACGCGAAACTTTTATTGCCTCGGCGAGTGCCGTCCGGGCGCCGCTCGCGGCGGAATGGCGCCGCCTCACCGCGAACATCGATCCGCGCGGCAAGGCGAATGAAGATGATGCGCGCCGCGGCGCCGAACTTTTCACCAATTATCTGCGCGCATGCCGTGCCGACGAGTATCATTTTTCGAGCCTGCCGCCCGGGCGCTTCCTGATGCCCGGCGACCTCGAAGGGTCCCCTGCCCTCACTTTCGTACCGCTCGCCCTTGACGAAGGCGAGGCCTACCCGCTGGACTCGCTCGCCGCGATGATGGAGCGGCGCTACGAGGCTTACAAGGCCCATGTCGTCAAACCGTTTTTCCGCGATCATTTTGCAAGGCTCGACCGCCAAATCGTGCTCGTCGACGCGCTGGCGGCCCTGAACGCCGGGCCGGCCGCGATGCGCGACCTCGAAATCGCCATCACCGATGTCCTAGCCGCGTTCCGCGCCGGACGCTCAAATCTATTGTCGGGCCTGTTTCGTCCGAAGATCGACAAAATACTATTCGCCGCGACCAAGGCCGATCATCTTCATCATACGAGCCATGATCGGCTCGAAGCCATCTTGCGGCTTCTTACCGCAAAGGCCATCGCGCGTGTCGAGACGGTGGGAGCCGTGGTCGACGTTATTGCACTTGCCGCTGTCCGGGCGACGCGCGAGGCCAAGGTCGGCGGCTATGATGAGCCGGCGCTGGAGGCTGTCATCGGCACGCCGCTCGATGGCGAGCGGATTGGCGATGAAGTCTTCGATGGAAAAGCGGAAGCCGCAATTTATCCTGGCGAACTTCCGAGCGATCCGGAAGCCGTGTTTCATGGCGAAGCGCGCACCGTCAAGCCCAGCGAGATCGACTACCGCTTCGTTCGTTTCCGACCGCCAATCGCCGTGCGCGGCGAGGATGGCAGCGTTTTCCCGCCGCCCCATATTCGGCTCGACCGCGCGCTCCAGTTTCTGATCGGCGACCGGCTCGCGTGAGGCCATCGACAGCCATTCTGTTTCATGACCCAAATCAAGCACTATATGACTGATTTAACGCTAGGGTTGCCGCTAGCTTACGCTCGCTTCGCGGCTGCCCGCCAAGCGAAAAGTCCAACGAGGTATTGCCGTGCCGCTTGAACCCAAACCCCGCCCACGCGCCTACCGCCTCGACGAGCTGAGCATGACCTTCACCGGTTCCCTCAATGAAAAGCCGGTCGGCGCCGTCGTGATCGAGGTCACGCCCGACCCTTATGAAGCGGAGGCCAAGGCGGCGATGGCGGCCCATGATGCCGATGAAGCCGCGGTCGAGGTGGCGCAAAAGCAAGGCGTCATTGCTCGCACGTTTCTGTCCTGGTCGGGCGTCTTCTGGTCGGCCTTGGGCGGTCTCGTTTCCCTGAGTTTCGGCCTTTGGCTGACAAAGCTGATCGATGATTTGTTTGCCCGAGCGCCGCTCTTCGGCGCGGTCGCCCTCGCGCTGGCGGGCCTTGCCGGAGTTGCGTTGTTCGTTCTCACGGTGCGAGAAATCAGCGCCATCCTCCGCCAACGCCATATCGCCGAGATGCATATCGGGCTTGCGCATGCGCGGGAAACAGACGATTCCAAGGAAGCAAGGCGCCTCGTCCTTCAGCTGTCGCAGCTTTACGCCACGCGGCCGGAGACCGCCCGCGCCCGCAACCACCTCCGCGATCTGACGCATGACATTGTCGATGGACGCGACCTGATCGATATCGCCGAGCGCACCCTCGTGGAGCCGCTCGACCTTGAGGTTCGCCAAGAAATCGCGACCGCCGCCAAACGCGTGTCGGTCGTCACCGCGCTGGCGCCCCGCGCGATCATCGACGTCGTTTTCGTCGCGGCGCAGGCGATCCGGCTGATCCGGCGCATCGCGGTCATCTATGGCGGCAGGCCGGGCTTGCTTGGGTTTCTCAAACTTTTGCGCTCCATCGCGGCGCATCTGGCGATCACCGGAGGCATGGCCGCCGGTGATAGCATTCTTCAGCAATTCCTCGGTCATGGCATTGCCGCCAAACTGTCGGCCCGCCTCGGCGAAGGCGTGTTGAATGGTCTCTTGACCGCGCGCGTCGGGCTGTCCGCGATGGCGGTCTGCCGACCGCTGCCCTATTCGACCGGGCGCGCGCCCGGCGTCGGCGATGTCGCGCCATTTTTGTTCAGGACAGAGAAGAAGGGGTGAGGGAGGTCCTAGAAGCGAATGAGCCGACAAACTGGCGATGTGCAGTCGTTCATCAGCAAGGAGCTGCACAGCCTACTCTTCATCGAGGAGTTTGTGTTTTCGCGGAATAAATTCTCGCCGCCTTCGTCTAGCGAGCTGGAGCTTGCAGACGCCGTCGTTTTACTCGGCGACGTTCTGCTCATTTATCAGATCAAAGAACGCTCGCCGAACCATGCTAGCGACGCCGAAGCCGAACGCAATTGGTTCGAAACCAAAGTAATTAGGAAAGCCACAAAACAGGTATGCGACACGCTGCACTACCTAAAGTCGTATTCGGAGATCCGCGTCCCGAATGAGCGCGGTCGCGTCTTCAATCTCGCCGGAAGTGCATTCGCAGAAATTCTGAAAATCGTCGTGTACCTACCTTCTCCGAACTTGCCGGACGCTTGCCGACGGATCCGCCATCGTATAAGCAGTTCGGCAGGGTTTATCCACATCGTCGACGCCCAGGATTACTTGGAGATCGCTCGGACGCTGCGGGTACCCGAAGAAGTGGTCCGGTACTTCAAGTATCGCGAGATTGTCCTGACGCGCTTTTCCGACAATTGCGCTAGTCTGCCAGAATCAGCGATCGCAGGGCACTTCGTAGGCGGGAATCCCGCTGTGTCTCCGACGGTCGAGTCCGCAAAATGCCTGCACCGACTTGTGCAAGACGAAGAGAAATGGGATCTTACTCCGTTCCTGCGTGGTCTGCATGACCACCTTTCTGTGCCGGGATTCAGTGGCGACTATTACGACATCCTAATTGAATTCGCGAAGTTGCCGCGCTCAATGTGGCGCGTGATTAAAGAGCGCATTTGCCTATGCATCGAAAAGGTGCAGAAGGATGACTTCGCTCGACCATATCGCATCACAGCATCAAATACAGGATGTGGTTTTGTGTTCATCCCGGTGCAGTCTGAATTCGTCCGGAAGCCTGACTGGCAGACCATTCGTCTCCGCGCAATCCAACAGCTCACGCAGGCTCACAAGTACGACCAGCGTCTGGCGAAGTGCATTGGCATCCTGGTCGCGAAGGATGGAGAGCATTTCGACATATGTTGGTCTCTGGTCGCCCATGAATGGATGGATGATCCCGAGTTCCAACGCGTCCTGGACAAGAATTTTCCGTTCCGTCCAGTCAAGGAGGCGGAAGTCTACGGCTACCTGTTCACCGAGGATTAGCGGCCAAGGATCTAACGCGCGAGAGGTAAAGGATAAAATTTCGTACCGACAACACTCCAGGATAGCGGAAATCACAGTCAAAGCAGATTTTGGGGTTCCTCCGCGCTCAATGTGGACGAAATCCGCCCGGCCTCGCTCCCGGAAAATGCTCTCTATCTATTTGTTTTGAAAAACTTTTGCAGAACCCACGCCATCACCCTGAGGAAGCCCGAAGGGCTGTCTCGAAGGGCGCGAGGGCGCATCCTTCGAGACGGGCGCTTCGCGCCCTCCTCAGGATGAGGCGCCCTTTTCCCTATCGACGGGCTTGTGCGCTACACATGCTCAAGAAACGCGTTTCAACTTTCTTGCGCCGGGGGCGTGTTCCGCCGATCCTTGGGGGCCGCCTCGATCAGCTTTGCCGGACGCCTCGCTCCACTGCCGAAAGCCGAAGCCGCGGCGAGGAAACCCTCCATACGGCCTTCGAGCGCCGCCAGCCGTTTGTCCATTTCGACGACGCTCACGGCCAGTTGTTCCAACTTCTTGCTCTGACTTGTGATCCGTTCCTCGAGCAGGATCGCCGTCTTGATCGCCTTTAGCGCGTCGCCGATCCCGCTCACACGCGGTCCCGCTTGAAATGAGCGAGCGCCGCATCTAGGGCTGCGTCGGTGCGATCGAGCTGCGCAAGGGTAATCGCATGAAGCGCTTCGAAACCCGCGACAAGGCTGCGCAGCTCCGCCTCCACCGCGTCATCGGCGGGCTCGTAATTCAGCGCCGCCCGCCGGACGAATTCGGCCGTCGAAATCTTGCCCGCCAGGGCGGCCTTGCGCTCGACGCGCGCCTTGTCCTTTGCCGTGATCGGGACAACCAATCGCTGCGTCGCAAGGCTCATTTCCATCTCCAAATCATGGACATCATCATATACATGATCATGTCCATTTCGGCAATAGTTCTGGCCTTCGCCCGCCTTAATTCTTGTCCTTGTCGACGAGCTTGTTGGCGCCGATCCAGGGCATCATGGCGCGGAGCCTTGACCCAACTTCCTCGATCGGATGGGCGCCCGCCTTCGCCCGCATGGCCTTGAAGGAAGTTTGGTTGACTTCGTTTTCGAGCATCCAATCGCGGGTGAAACGGCCCGACTGGATGTCGTTCAAGACGCGCTTCATTTCGGCTTTGGTTTCGGGCGTCACGATCCGCGGCCCGGAGACATATTCGCCATATTCGGCGGTGTTCGAGACCGAATAATTCATATTGGCGATGCCGCCCTCGTAAATGAGGTCGACGATCAGCTTCACCTCGTGCAGACATTCGAAATAGGCCATTTCCGGCGCGTAGCCCGCTTCGACCAAAGTTTCGAACCCGTTGCGGATGAGTTCGACGAGACCGCCGCAGAGCACCACTTGCTCGCCGAAAAGATCGGTCTCGCATTCTTCCCTAAACGTCGTTTCGATCATGCCGGCGCGCCCACCACCGATCGCCGAGGCATAGGAGAGCGCGAGATCATGCGCATTGCCGGAGGGATTGCGCGCGACCGCGATGAGACAGGGCACGCCGCCGCCGCGCTTATATTCCGAACGCACGGTATGGCCTGGGCCCTTCGGCGCGACCATTAAAATGTCGAGATCGCCGCGCGGTTCGATCAGATTGAAATGGATGTTGAGGCCATGCGCGAACATCAAGGCCGCGCCCTGCTTCAGATTGTGCTTGAGATGGTCGTGATAGATGTCGCGCTGCAATTCATCCGGGGTCAGCAGCATCACCACATCAGCCCATTTGGCGGCATCGGCGACACTCTTGACCTCAAGCCCCGCGGCTTCCGCCTTCTTGGCTGTCGTCGAATCTTCCCGCAAGGCGACGCAGATGTCTTTCACACCCGAATCCTTGAGGTTCAACGCATGCGCGTGGCCCTGGCTTCCGTAGCCGATGATGGCGATTTTCTTGCCCTTGATGAGATTGATGTCGGCATCAGAATCATAATAGACGCGCATGTCTGGGTGTTTCCTCGTGCAAAGAGCGGCCGGGCCGCCTGTTCAAAATGGGCTGGATGGGGTTTTAGGCCGCGGCAGCGCTGGGGTCAAAATTTTCCAAAAGCCGGCCTAACCCCGCTAAATGGGGTTTGGACCGCGCGAAATGGCCGCCACGCCGGTGCGCGAGACTTCGACGAGCCCGATGGGCCTCATCAATTCGATGAATTGATCGATCTTGCCGACAGCGCCCGTAAGTTCAAAGACAAAGCTCTCGATCGAGGCGTCGATCACCCGCGCGCGGAAGGCGTCCGCAAGCCGCAAAGCCTCGTCGCGATTGGCGCCGCGGCCGACGACCTTGATCATCGCAAGCTCGCGTTCCACAGCGTTGCCGCGCAAAGTCAGATCCGTGACCTTATGGATCGGCACGAGCCGCTCCAACTGATGGCCGATCTGCTCGATCGCCTCAGGTGTCCCGGACGTGACAATCGTGATCCGCGAAAGATGCTCGGCATGCGCCACCTCCGCCACCGTCAAGCTTTCAATGTTGTAGCCGCGTCCCGAAAACAGACCGACCACGCGGGCAAGAACGCCCGGCTCGTTATCGACCAGAACCGAGAGCGTATGCACCTCGATGTTGGATTTGCCGAGAGCGGACGAATAGGGAGAGAGCGGAGCGGCGGATGCGTTCATGACATTACACCAACATCTTACCGGCGGCGTCGATCGCAGTTTCGAGGTCCGCGTCCTGGCCCGGGAGAATCATTTCATTATGTGCCTTGCCGGAGGGAATCATCGGCAGGCAGTTTTCGGTTTTGTCGACCACGCAATCGAAGATAACCGTGTTCGGCGTTTCGATCATTTCCATGATGGCGGCGTCGAGATCGGCCGGGTCAGAGCAGCGAATGCCATGCGCTCCATAGGCGTCGGCGAGCTTGACGAAATCAGGCAGCGCCTCGGAATAGCTCTCCGAATAGCGTCCGTCATGCAGCAGCTCCTGCCATTGACGCACCATCCCCATATATTCGTTGTTGAGGATAAAAATCTTGACCGGCAAGCGATATTGCGCGGCCGTCGAAAGCTCCTGGATGTTCATGAGGATCGACGCTTCGCCTGCGATATCGATGACGAGCGAATCGGGATGCGCCATCTGCGCGCCGATGGCCGCCGGGAGACCGTACCCCATGGTGCCAAGACCGCCGGACGTCATCAAGCGGTTGGGCGCCTCGAAATGATAGTGCTGCGCCGCCCACATTTGATGCTGACCGACTTCGGTTGTGATGTAGGTGTCGCGCTCTTTGGTCAGTTCGTAAAGACGCTGAACCGCGTATTGCGGCTTGATCACCTCTTTCGTGGCGACGAACGCCAGCGAATTGCGCGCCCGCCATTTATCGATTTGCATCCACCATTTGGCGAGCGCCGTGGCATCGGCTGAACGGCCCTGCCAAGCCTCGATCAATTGGCGCAGCACATGCGTGCAATCGCCGACAATGCCGAGATCGATCTTCACATTCTTGTTGATGGAAGAGGGGTCTATGTCGATGTGGATCTTCTTGGAGCCGGGGGAGAAGGCGTCGAGCCGGCCAGTGATGCGATCGTCAAACCGCGCGCCGACCGCGATCATCAGATCGCAATCATGCATCGCGTTGTTGGCCTCGTAGGTGCCGTGCATGCCGAGCATTCCGAGCCAGTTCTTGCCCGATGCCGGATAGGCGCCGAGCCCCATCAGGGTCGAAGTGATGGGAAAGCCGGTGAGGCCGACCAATTCGCGGAGCAGCCGCGAGGCCTCCACGCCGGAATTGATCACCCCGCCCCCGGTATAAAAGATCGGGCGCTTGGCCGCGGCCATCATCGCAGCCGCCTCCTTCACCCGGTCGGAATCGCCGTCGAGCTTCGGCCGGTAGGTTTTGTGTTCGATGTTGATCGGCCCGATATAGCTGCCTAATGCAAATTGCACGTCCTTCGGGATATCGATGACGACCGGTCCCGGACGGCCGTTCTGGGCAACATAAAAAGCCTCGTGCAAAACGCGCGGCAAATCCTCGATCTGGCGGACCAGGTAATTATGCTTGGTGCAATGGCGCGTGATCCCAACCGTGTCGCACTCCTGGAAGGCGTCCGAGCCGATGAGATGGGTGGGCACTTGGCCGGTGATGCAGACCAATGGGATTGAATCCATCAAGGCATCGGTGAGGCCTGTAATGGCGTTGGTGGCGCCTGGGCCGGAGGTGACCAGAAGCACGCCGACCTTGCCGGTCGACCGCGCGAAGCCTTCGGCGGCATGGGCCGCCCCTTGTTCGTGGCGCACCAGCACGTGCTTGATGTGCTTTTGGTGGAAGAGCGCATCGTAAATCGGCAGAACAGCTCCGCCCGGATAGCCGAAAATGGTTTCGACACCCTGGTCCCGCAACGCCCAGACGACCATTTCCGCGCCGGTCATCAGATTGCTCATTTCTTGCTCCAACGCATGCACTGCAACGAATTTGTTCTCGGTTTCTAGGATTTGGACAATAAAAAAGGCCCCTGAGGGCCTTGGATACGCGCCAGTTCCGGGTAATGCGGAGCCTATCTCCGCCCCGTCTCGGGCGCGCGCGTTACGATAACAAGGATATTCACAGGAAATCCCCAGCCGATTAACAGCTTATCTCTTAGCTGATGCGCGCGACACGGTCAATAAGGTTTGTTCAAACCAACGCATGGTTTGCCGTAAGCTTGACTAGTGGGCTCGGGGCGTCCGCGCCTGTTTGGTGCGCAAGCGGCGCTGCCGGGCCTGCCGGCCGCAATAAGCTTCCAAACCTCCTTCGCGCCCTGTACTCATAAACCATGACCAATGATACACAGCCAACTCCCCCCATTTTGGGCGGCCAGCGCCGTGTCACCGCGCGCGCGCTGCTCCTCGGCGACCGGATCGATGCCGCCGGGCTCGAACGGTCCGACATGATTTCGGCGACGCCTTTGGCCTTTCATTCCGGCGCGCATGGATTCGT
This sequence comes from Beijerinckiaceae bacterium, assembly GCA_004564215.1. Classification (NCBI taxonomy): domain Bacteria; kingdom Pseudomonadati; phylum Pseudomonadota; class Alphaproteobacteria; order Hyphomicrobiales; family Beijerinckiaceae; species Beijerinckiaceae bacterium. The sequence continues at coordinate 1,070,807 of CP024846.1, forward strand.
CTCGTTGTACCGATTTGGCGTCGCGGTCATGATCGGCTTGTCGCCGCTGGAAGAAGATGGCGTGCTCAAGCAGGTGAAATTGCGTGTTTCCGGACCGCACGAGCACATTGACGACGAATCCGCCATTCTCGAGATTTCGCCCGATCACGACGACAAGATCCCGCCTGGCGGCGCCATCGCGATGAAAGATCTGTCCGCCCAGCGCCTGCTGGTTGTCGCCGACGCCCTCGCCAAGAGCGTTTCGCTCGGCCGCGACGAACGCGAGGTCAATGCGGTGTTCGACATCATCGAGCCTTTCGCCGCCGATCTCGCCCGCAATGGCCGGCCCCCTTGGAAGCGCCGCTCGATGTTGAAACTCATCGGCCAAACGCTGCTTGTTCAACATCGAGTGTCAGGCCGCGTCGCTGTCGAAGAAAAGCCCGATGTATTGTGGGACCGGCCCGATCTCGAACGGCTCTACGCCCGGCTCGAAGACGAATATGAATTGAAGGAGCGTGCCGAGACGCTGAAACGCAAGCTCGACGTCATCGTCGAGACCGCACGAACGCTCACCGACATGATCGACGCCGATCGCGCGACGCGGCTCGAAGCAACGGTGGTGATCCTGATCGTCGCCGAAATTCTGCTGACGATCGGCCAGATCATGTTTTGGGGGCACTAGCTTTAGAATGCGCGCTTAAAATCAGCGCCTCCGCGTCTTTCGGCGTGGCCCATTGAAACGAAGGGAGCTGGTGGCGCGCGAAGGTCAATTGCCGCTTGGCGTAGCGGCAGGTATCAAGCTTGGCGCGGCTCGCGGCCTCGGCCAAGGAAATTTCCCCTTTCAAATGGGCGATCAAATGCGGCACGCCATGCGCGCGCATGACGGGCAAGGAAGGATCGAGGCCCCGCTCGCGGAGCGCATCGACCTCCTGCAGAGCACCGTCCGTCAGCATGGCGTCGAAACGCTTGTCGATCCGCGCTTTGAGCGCGTCGCGCTCGGTCGCCAAGAAAACCGCGACGGCTTGCGCCGGGTCGAGCAGCGGCGCGGACCGCTTGGCCTGAAAAAGAGAAAGACTTTTCCCTGTGGCCTCAAAAACCTCCAGCGCCCGCAAAATTCGCTGCGGATCGGTCGGCCGCAATCGCGCCGCCATCATTGGATCTCGGCGCGCGAGGTCGGCGTGGAGGACCGCGACTGGAACATTTTGCGCACGCGCCCGCATTCTGTCGCGCACCTCATCGGGAACTGGCGGGATTTCCGACAGACCCTGGGTCAGAGCCTTGAAGTAAAGGCCGGTGCCTCCGACCAAAATCGGCAGACGCCCGGAGCGTCTCGTCGCATCGAGCGCAAGCGCCACATCCTTCAGCCAAAGGCCGACCGAATGATTGATCGCGCCATCGACATGGCCAAACAGCCGATGCGGTGCCTTGGCCTCGTCTTGGAGATCCGGACGCGCCGTCAATATGCGAAGATCGCGATAGACCTGCATCGAATCGGCATTGATGACCACGCCGTCCAGGGCGCACGCGAGACGCAGCGCCAGCGCGGACTTGCCGCTCGCCGTTGGTCCCGCAATGAGAATCGCTGAAACTGGTATCAATGGCGTTGTCGCAGTTCGGAAGGCGACCCTGCTCCGCCCGCTTTAGTAGGCTACACCGCTTGCCGCAACTCACGCGGGAGGGGGAAGAATACGCTTTCGTCCGCGGTCGACACGGTCTCTACGCGCAATTCAAAGCGCTTTGCGAAAGCGTCCATGATTTCCTCGACAAGAATTTCAGGCGCTGAGGCACCGGCCGTGATTCCGAGCGTGGAAATATTGCTGAACAGATCCCATTCGACATCTTCGGCGCGCAAGACAAGACGGGCAAGCTTGCATCCCGACCGTTCGGCCACTTCCTTCAGCCTTTGCGAATTCGAAGAATTGGACGAGCCGACCACGAGCAAGGCATCGACGATCGGGGCAACATGCTTCACCGCTTCCTGCCGATTGGTCGTCGCGTAGCAAATATCCTCCCGATGCGGGCCGACGATATTGGGAAACCGGCGCGTCAGGGCAGCAACCATCGAGCGGGTATCGTCGACAGACAAGGTGGTCTGGGTGACGTAAGCCAGATTATTCTCGTTTACGGGCCGCAGGTTTTCGACATCCTCCGGGGTCTGCACCAGGAGAATTGAATTGCTTGGCAGTTGCCCCAAGGTGCCGACAACTTCGGGGTGGCCCGCATGGCCGACGAGAAGGACTTGGCGGCCCTGCCTGTGGTGGAGCTCGGCCTCGCGATGAACTTTCGTGACCAGCGGGCACGTCGCGTCGATAGCGAAGATCTTACGGGCTTCAGCCTGTTCCGGGATCGACTTGGGCACGCCGTGGGCGGAAAAGATCACCGGCTTCGTCGTGTCGGGAACCTCGTCCAGTTCCTCGACGAAGATCGCGCCTTTGGCCTTCAACCCTTCCACGACATATTTGTTGTGTACGATTTCATGACGGACATACACGGGCGCGCCATGGATCCGCAGCGCCTCCTCGACTGCGTCGATGGCGCGCACGACGCCCGCGCAAAAACCGCGCGGCGCACAAAGGTAGACATGGAGCTTGGGCTTTATGGTCATTCGACGCTTGGCTAGGGGCCCTTTCGTTTAGGTGTTCGCGCCTTCGGCTGTCAAGTACGCCGCTCTCCGCAGCCTGACCACAGGGCGGTTTATGCCCGGACTTGTTTCTAAACCTATTGTTTTTTAACCCTTTTAACGGCGAGACAGGAAGAAGGACGTCAGCATTTCGGCCGCTTCCAAGGCGCGGATCCCGCCATAAATCTCCGGCGCGTGGTGACAAGTCGGCTGTGAAAAAAAACGCGCCCCATGCTCCACGGCTCCGCCTTTCGGGTCTGGCGCGGCAAAGTAGAGACGGCGCAGTCGCGCAAAGGAAATTGCCGCCGCGCACATGGCACAAGGCTCAAGCGTGACATAAAGATCGCAGCCCGTCAGCCTTTCGGAATTTTCAGCGCTGCACGCCCGGCGGATCGCTAGGATTTCCGCATGGGAGGTCGGATCCCTGTCGCCAAGGGTCTGGTTGCCGGCAAAGGAAAGAATCTTGCCGTTGCGCACAATCACGGCACCCACCGGGACCTCGCCGCGTTCCATGGCCGCGCGCGCTTCACTGAAAGCGCAGGACATCGGATCGATTTCTGAATGCCGCATGGCCGGAATGACCTGGAGAAGCGCCTGTGAAGACGGGATTTGGCGCGATCTTGTCCTCATTTGATCGATAAGATCAAACGCCTTTGGTTCCCTTTTGAGTTCATAGTCTGCTATCAGGCTCTATGCGCGACCATCCTAACAAAGACCCTCATTCCCGCCGCAAGCCTTCCGGTCCCGCGGCCGGCGGACGGCCTCGCCTTAGCAAGGAGACGCACGGCAGCGTTACGGAAAAAAAAGACTTTAAGGGCGCGGCAGGCCTTAAACCACGTTCCCCATCGCGAAAAAAGCCTCCCGCGGGCGATTGGAGCCGGCCCAAGCCCGATCTGGTCCAGGCGGCGCCATCGAGCCCGGAGGACACAAGCGCGCGAATCGCCAAGGTCATGGCGCGGGCCGGCCTCTGTTCGCGCCGCGATGCGGAAGCTTGGATTGGCGAAGGCCGCGTCAGCTTGAATGGCACGGTCATCACCAGCCCGGCGGTAAATGTTCGCAAGGACGACAAGATCACCGTCGATGGCGAGCCCCTCGCCCAACGCGCCCGCACCCGACTCTTCTTGTTCCACAAGCCGCGCGGCCTCGTGACGACTGAACACGACCCCGAGGGCCGGCAGACGATCTTCGATTTTTTGCGCGAGCACTGGCCGCAAGGCCCCCGCGTCGTCAGCATAGGCCGGCTCGACATCAATACGGAAGGACTCTTGCTGCTCACCAATGATGGCGGCCTCGCCCGCGTCCTTGAACTGCCTTCGACCGGCTGGGTGCGGCGGTATCGCGTAAGGGCGAAGGGAGAGACCGATCAAGGCGTTCTCGACCAGCTCCGCCAGGGTGTGACGCTGGAAGGCGTGAATTACGCGGGCATTGAAGCTACGCTCGATCGTGTGCAAGGCGCCAATTGCTGGCTTACAATGGCGTTGCGTGAGGGCAAAAACCGCGAGATCAAACGTGTGCTCGAGCATGTCGGGCTTGAGGTCAACCGCCTGATCCGGATTTCCTTCGGACCTTTTCAGCTGGGCGAAATTGCCGAGGGCGCCGTCGACGAGGTGCCAACGCGGGTGCTGCGGGATCAGCTCGGGCCTACGCTCGCAAAGGCCGCCGGAGCCGATTTTTTGAGCCCGATGCAAGAGCAGGCCGAACCAACCCCGGTAATTCTGACCAGCCGTCGGCCGGAGAGCGGTGCGCGTCCCGCACGCGAACGCCCGGAGACTCCACGGCGTGGAAGAAGTGACCGCGCGCCCAAACCGCGAGAAGTCGAACGTCAAACCGAAGAACGGCCAGACTTAAAGGTTAAGCCCCCGCCGCGTCAGCGAAAGCATATTTCGGTCTTGCGCGCCGAACATGGCGATGCAGGTTTGGCGAAGCGCAAACGGATCGAGCGACACGAGACCGCCGATCGCAGTGGCCGGACCGTTCACGTCGAACGACTCGTCACAGTCGACGACAAAAAGCAAACCAGAAGCAAACCATCGCCTGGGCGTCACGGACGCAGCCTTGAGGATGGGCGCAAAAAACCTGCTTATGGGTCGGCGCCCAAATCAAAGCTCGCCTATGGATCGGTGTCCAATTCGCGGACGGAACGAGACGGTTCGGAAAGGCCGCAGCGGTCGCGCTTTGCAAAGTCTGGCGACCGACCGCAGGGGGCCACAAAATCCTGGCGGACCTCCGAAGATAAGCCAGCAAGAGCATCAGGCGAAGGCCGTCCCGCGCGCCAGTACGAGCGAAAACCCGGCGAAGCTTCGCGCGGGCCACAGCCAAAAGGCAAAGCCGGACAGGGACGCCCGGGCGGCAGAAAACCAGACCGTCGGGGTGATGGACCCCAGCGCCCTCGCGGTAAGTCGTGATGCCATGCGCGTTGTCGGCGGCAGTCTGAAAGGACACGCGCTGAAGAGCCCGGCTTCGGGGGCGATCCGGCCGACCTCCGACCGCTTGCGTGAAACGGTTTTCAATATTCTTGCGCATTCCTACGGGAACCCGGTGACCGATGCCCGCGTCATCGATCTTTTTGCCGGTACGGGCGCCATGGGGATCGAAGCCCTCTCGCGGGGCGCGGCATTTGCGCTGCTCGTGGACCAGGGAACCGAGGCCTGCGCACTCATCCGCGTAAATGTCACATCGCTCGGTCTCGCCGGCGCGACGCGCATCCTCAAGCGCGACGCGCGCAAACTTGGCCGCGCGCCGGAGACGGAGAGATTCGATCTCGCCTTTCTCGATCCGCCGTATAATCAGGGGCTGGTCGCGCCGACGCTCGCCGCGTTGCGCGGCGGCGCTTGGCTTAGCACGGATGCCCTTGTGGTCATCGAAGAAGCAGCGCAGGCCGAAGTCGCTATTCCAGAGGGTTTCGCGCAGATCGAGCAACGCTGTTATGGCGATACGCAGGTCTTGTTCGCCCGCATCACCGCGTAATCACGCGCAGCTTGGACAAAGTTTCAGGCACGCTGCAAAGCCCGCCAGCCGATGTCACGACGGCAGAAGCCGCCCGCCCATTCGATCGCGTCGATGGCCGCATAGGCTCGCGTCCGTGCCTCCGCCACATCGACGCCGAGTGCTGTCACGTTGAGGACGCGGCCACCATCGGCGATCAGCTTGTCGCCGACGCGCTTCGTCCCGGCATGAGTGATCGAAACGAAGGGCATGGCCTCGGCCCGCGCGAGGTTACGGATTTCACTCCCCTTGATCGGCGCCTCGGGATAACCCTTGGCGGCGAGCACGACACTGAGCGCGGTCAGAGGAGAAAGCCGCACCGCCCGTTCCGGCAGGCGTCCCTCGACGCAGGCGATGAGAAAGGGGAGAAGATCCTCTTCCAGACGGGGCAGTATGGCTTGGGTTTCCGGATCGCCAAACCGCACGTTGAATTCGATCAGCTTGGGCCCTTCCTTACAAATCATGAGGCCGGCAAAGAGGACGCCTTTGAAAGGCGTGCCTTCCGCCGCCATTCCCGCGAGCGTCGGCTCAATGATCTTTTGCATGACAATTTCGCTCATCCCGGCGTCCATGATCGGTGCCGGCGAATAGGCCCCCATTCCGCCCGTGTTGGGTCCCTGCTCTCCTTCGCCGACCCGCTTATGATCCTGCGCAGAGGCAAATTTCAGCGCCCGTCGGCCATCGCAAAGCACGAAGAAAGAGACTTCTTCCCCTTCGAGAAACTCCTCGATGATCAGCCTTTGTCCAGCTCGGCCGAAGGCCCCGGACAACACCGTGTCAATGGCTGCGATTGCCTCATCAACACGCGCCGCCACGATCACGCCCTTGCCCGCGGCCAGTCCATCGGCCTTGATGACAATCGGCGCGCCTTGCTTGCGCACGTAATCCTTGGCCGCGGCGGCATCCTGAAAAGCGGCGTAGCCGGCAGTCGGTATGTTGTGGCGGCGGCAAAAATCCTTGGTGAATGCTTTCGATCCTTCCAGCCGCGCGGCCGCCTTGGTTGGACCGAAAGCCTTGATCCCATTGGCGGCGAGAGCGTCGACGATCCCTGCGACCAGCGGCCCCTCCGGACCCACGACCACGAGATCGATTCGGTTGACCTTGCAAAATGTAATGACCGCGGCATGATCGTTGATGTCGAGCACGACCACATGCGCAATCGACGCCATGCCCGGATTGCCGGGCGCGACAAAGAGCTTTTCCAGCAACGGACTTTTCGCAAGCGCGATGGCGATCGCATGTTCGCGCCCGCCGGAACCGAGGATCAGGACATTCATGGTGGGCCTAAATACTCCCGCGCGGCGATGGAAATGTCGGAAGGCTAAGGTCGCGGCGCGCGCATAGAGTCTTGGGAACGAAGTTGGTCTCTTGCCCTGAAACAAGCGCAGCGCGCAAGGATACTTATTTGCGCCCGAACAGTCTTTCAACATCAGCAAGCTTCAATTCGATATAGGTCGGGCGCCCGTGGTTGCATTGGCCGGAGCCGGGCGTGCGTTCCATTTCACGCAATAGCGCATTCATTTCCGCCGCGCCAAGATGGCGTCCCGCGCGCACCGAATGGTGGCAGGCGAGAGTCGCAAGCACATGATCGAGGCGCTTTTCCAAGGGCGCCAAGGCGCGCTCGTCCTCGCAAAGCGTGGCGGCGAGATCGCGAACGAGGCGCTCCGCATCGCCGCATTTCAATGCCGCGGGCATTTCATGAACCACGACCGCGCCCGGCCCAAAAGGCTCGACGACAAGGCCGAATTCCTTGAGCAGCGGGGCAGCATCCTCGATCCGTCCGACATCGCCCTGTTCCATCTCAACGACCGCGGGAATGAGCAGGGTCTGGCGCGGAACGTCCCGACCCGCACGCGCGGCTTTCAGACGTTCATACACAAGGCGCTCATGCGCTGCATGTTGATCGACAATCACGATCCCGTCGCGGGTCTGGGAAACAATATAAGTCTCGTGGATTTGCGCCCGTGCCGCGCCGAGTGGAGAATCGATATCTTCTTGCGCAATCTCCTGCGCATGAGGGCGTGTATCGGCCGTGCTTGTCTCACTGAGGAGCGCAAGATCCGCAAAGACTTGCGCCGCCGGCTCAGAGACACCCGGATAGGCCGGAGATTTTCGCCAATCCCAATCGGCGGCGGGTGAAGGAGTCCGGGGAAATGCACTCTCCAGGTTACGGCGCCCGGCGATAAGATCGAGTGCAGCCGCGCCATGAGAGGGAGTTGCGCGATGCAGCGCGGCTTGCAGCGACTGCTTCAAGGCGCCGATCAGAAGGCCGCGCACGAGGCCGGAATCGCGGAACCGCACTTCCGCCTTTGCCGGATGCACGTTGACATCGACCTCGCGCGGATCGCAATGGACGAAGAGGACGAGCACCGGATGCCGCCCTTGCGGCACATAATCCATGTAGGCCGCGCGCACCGCTCCGGACAGCAGCTTGTCGCGGACCGGCCGTCCGTTGACGAAGAGATATTGCGCCTGTGCATTGGCCCTGTGCCAGGTTGGCAGGCCGGCATAGCCGGCGAGCGAGATATTTTCCCGCATGGCCTCGATCGGAAGCGCATTGGCGCGAAATTCCTGACCGACGACATCGGCGAGCCTTGCAAGCAGGCTGTCGTCCTCGCCGCAAGCGAGAAAATCGAAACCGGCGGTCTCCGTGCTGGCAAAGGTGAAGCGCACCTCCTTGTGCGCCATCGCCAGGCGATGCAAAGCGTCGGCGCAGGCCCTCGCCTCGGCGCGATCGCTTTTAAGGAATTTAAGCCGAGCTGGGGTCGCAGCGAAAAGATCGCGCACTTCGACACGGGTTCCCGGCGGCGCGCCACAAGGCGCCACGGGTTTCTTCAGACCTTGATCGACCGTGATATGCGACCCATGCGGCGCACCCTCCGTTCTTGAAAAAATATCGAGCGTGGCGACCGAGCCGATCGACGGCAGAGCCTCTCCACGAAAGCCGAGCGTCGCGATCTGGGAAAGATCGCCCGTCGGCAGTTTCGAGGTCGCATGGCGCTCAACCGCGAGGTCGAGATCTTCGGGGTTCATGCCAGATCCATCGTCGACGACGCGGATCAGGGCGCGGCCGCCGGATTCAATGGCAACATCGATCCGCCCTGCGCCCGCATCGAGTGCATTCTCGACCAATTCCTTCACCACGGCGGACGGCCGCTCGATCACCTCGCCCGCGGCGATGCGATCGACAAGAACGGGATCGAGACGGCGGATCGGCATGGAATGATATTCCTTAATAAACGCTCGTCCCGCAGAACGCCCAAAGTGGCGTTTCGACGGATGCGGATACCAGCTGCTTCTCACCAGAGGTTGGCGCCCGGCCGCTCAATCTACTCCTTGACGAGAGCGCCGGCGCGCGCAAGTTTCGGCGTAGGAAACTTTTCCAAAGTTTCCTACGCCGAAACTTCTCTTTTGGGTCAAAGGCGGCGCGCATCAGCGGCCGGGGCCCGTGCAAAAGCACGACTCGATTATTCGCGCTTGAGCTTGGCGGCTAAGCGGTCGGCCTCCCGAACGAACGGACTTATCACATCCCTTCCGGCTTTCCCGCCACCGTGACGAGCAGCTTCCCGTCTCCGAAAAGGCGCTTTGCGGCACGTTTGGCGTCTTCCATCGTCACCGCGGCGATCAGCCTGTTGCGCTCATCCAAATAGTCGACGCCATAGTCATCGGTCTGGAGATGCAAGAGCTGGTTTGCGATCTTGGTCGAGGTATCAAAGCGAAGCGCATAGGAGCCAATGAGATATTTTTTCGCCTTGTCGAGTTCTTCCGCGGTCGGGCCGAGCTCCGCGAGGCTCGCAATCTCGCTTTCAATCACGGACATCGATTCGGCGGCGCGCTCATTCTTGGTCGATGTGCCACCGGTCAGCATGGCGGCGTGATCATAGGTGACGAGTTGCGAATAGACCGAATAGGCAAGTCCGCGTTTCTCGCGCACTTCGCGAAACAGCCGGGCCGAGAAAATTCCCCCGCCCAGAATATGGTTGATGACCGTGGCGGCGATGAAATCCGGGTCCTTGCGGGCAAGACCCTCGCGGCCAAAGCGGATGGTCGATTGCGGCACGTCGATCGGCGTGACATGCCGCGTGCCGGCTCCGGAAAAACCGGCTGGCGCGACGGGATTGAGGTCGGCCTTTTCCTGGAGCGGCCCGAAGACATCATCGAGATGGCGCGCGAGCGTCGCCGCATCGATCGCGCCGACGGCGGCGATCTTGAGGTTGCCCCTGGCGAACATGGCGCTGCGCATATCGATCAAATGGCCGCGAGTCAGCGTCGGTAAAGTCGCAAGATCGCCGCGCACCGGCAGCCCATAGGGATGATTTGGGTAAGCGATGGCGCGGAAGCTTCGGCTGGCGACGAAGTCGGGCTCATTCACCTCGCGTCTCAGACCGGCGGCGATCTGGCTCATGACCCGTTCGAAAGGCTCGGTGTCGAGACGCGCTTCGGTCACCGCCAGCCGCAAAAGCTCGAAGGCGCGCGCGCTATTCTTCGACAGGGTCTGCATGCGGCCCGTCAAAAGATCGCGATCGGCTGAAAAGGATATTTCGATCGCATCCTCGTCGAGGGCGCGATGAAATGCTTCCGCATCATAGGGCCCCGCCCCCTCGTCGAGAAGGCCCGCGAGCAAGGTCGCGGCGCCAGGCTTTCCGATCGGATCCTGGGAGGCTCCGCCCTTGAAGGCAAATTCGAGGGCGACGAGAGGAACCGCGTAATCCTCGACAAGCCAGGCTTCGAGGCCGCCCTTCGAGATAACCTTCTGCACAGCCGATGCACGGGAAGGCGTTTCAGTACGGGCGAGCTGGGTCATGTCATTGTTCAAGAGTTTATTCCACTTAACTCGGAGGAAAGCCTGCGTTCAGCACGCGATCTATGCGCTTAGCCCGACGCTCTCCGTCGTTTGCGGTTCGGCGGGCAGTAGGAAGCCGGTCACGCTGCGTCTCTTGTCGAGCCAGCGGGCCGCCTTTTTCACGTCCGCGGCGGTCACAGCCTCGATTCGATCCGGCCATTGCGCAACATCCTCGATGGCGAGGCCGGTCGCGAGCGAGGCGCCATACCAGCGCGCAAGCGCCGCCTGATTGTCCTGCGCATAGATCGCATCGGCAATGAGGCGGGTTTTGGCGCGATGGAAATCGGCTTCATTGACGCCTTGCGCGGTGACGCGTGCGATCACCGCGTCGATCGCCGCATCGAGGCGTTCAAGCGTAACCCCCGGCGCGGGCATTGCGTAGACATAGAACCGGGTATCGTCGACCGCGGTCCCCTGGTAATGGGCGCCCGCCGCCACCGCGATTTTGTCTTCCATGACCAAGGTCTTGAACAGAAGGCTCGTCTGGCCGCCGCCGAGAAGGTGCGCGAGAACTTCGAGCGCCTCCGCCTCGCCGGATGCGGCGGTCTTATAGGACGGGACCAGAAAAATGGTTTGATGCGAGGGCTGCTCCACCTTCTCATCGGCAAGCGTCACGAGACGATGGGCCCGCGGCTCCGGTTCGCGCGGACGCAGGCGCTTCGGCGGTTCGCCGCGCGCCGGGACCGAGCCGTAATATTTTTCGGCGAGCGCAATGACGTCCTTTGCCTCGACATCGCCGGCCACGACAAGGATCGCGTTTTCCGGAGTGTAAAATCGGTCGTAATAGGTAAGGGCGTCGATGCGGTCGAGGCTCTCGATTTCATGACCCCAACCGATGATCGGCTTGCCGTAGGGATGCTGGGTGAAAAGCGCCGCTTGGACGGCCTCGTTAAGCTGGTCCGAAGGGTCGGAATCGGTCCGCATCCGCCGCTCTTCAAGAACAACATCGCGCTCGGGCGCCACAACCTCGTCGGTCAGGACGAGGTTCTTCATCCGGTCGGCCTCATATTCCATGCAGATGTCGAGGTGTTCCTTGGCAACGCGCTGGAAATAGGCGGTATAATCGTTCGAGGTAAAGGCGTTTTCCTGCCCGCCGATATCGGCGACGAGCTCGGAGAATTTGCCCTGCGGATGGTTCTTCGTGCCCTTGAACATCAGATGTTCGAGGAAATGCGCGATTCCCGATTTGCCCAGCGGATCGTCGGCGGACCCATTGCGATACCAGATCATATGCGTCGCAACCGGCGCGCGGTGATCCGGAATGACGACGATATCGAGACCGTTTGCGAGCTTGGCACGCGTAATCGCCGGGCCGCCAGGCTGGGTCGGCGCTTGCGCCGTGGGGGTGAGAGAAACCGGGTTTTGTACCACCACCGCTTCGCCAAAAGACATTCGATCCATCCGCTTTCCAGACGTTTCATCGCCTCAAGCTAACGAGCGGAGGCGCCTGACCGCTGCCGTCCGCTGTGCAGGGTCCCGGACCGAATATAGGATAGAAATTTGAAAAACAGCACAGATTTAATCTGGCGGCAGCAACCACGGCGAGGACTCCCGCCAGCCCGGTCCAGGTCAGGCAAACGCCGGTTTTACCCGCCCCGCTAATCGATCGAAGATTTGTGACGCTGCGACCGGATAAAGGCTTGCGGATCGGCGGAATCGGGCCGGTCCTTGGGGGCTTCGACAGTTGCTTTGGCGACACCGGTCGCTTTTCTGTAGCCTGGCGGGGGCTCGGTCAGAAATTTCCGCGACGGCTCCGGTCCTGGCTGAATAACGTCCGGCTGGGCGCCAGTGACGGCCGCTTGAAGCGCTTTCCAGGGGGCATAGAGGCAGATCGGAGTGCCGGCGCCGGCCTGACAATCATTGCCGCCGCCGGGGTTCGAAGGTAACGCCGCGCGGCCCTGCTGCTGCAATTCGGTCTGGGACATCTCGACCCGCGAATTCGGATTGATCTGGGGCGCGGGCCTGCGCGAATCCATGGCCCGGCGACGCTCTTCGACCACGTGCGGGTCGACGGGCCAGGACGGATCGCGAACGGTTTCCTTCGGCGGGGGCAGATCGATGCGGGGCGGAACCACAATCGGCGCCCTGGCGCGATAATCGATCAGGTCCTGTTCCTTGTCGAACTGCATGCCCACGAAGCCGAGCACCGAATTGAAAGGGTTGGTGTCTTCTTCCGCGTGGGCCGGGGACACCGTGGGCCCACTCAAGGAGAGGAGCGCCGCCGCCGCGGTCGCCAAGCCGAGTCTGCGCCACAAAACCATGTCGAAGATCATCACGTCTATCCTCTTCAGCCCTGGGACGCGTCGCGCATCCGGCTTGCGTTGAATCCTCGGTGGATTTCACGCCCGGTCTTTTTGGTCGGCGTTCGGGGCTTTTTAGAGGCAGATCAGCGGCAAAACCTCATCATTGCGGGGCCGCCCCGCCGACCTCGCCGGATTTTCTTTGCGGAAAGAGCGAATCATAAATCAGCAGGACGACACCGGCGACAATCGCGACATCGGCGAGATTGAAGACGTACCAAGAAAAGGTACCGATATGAAAATGATAGAAATCGGCGACGAACCCGTAGGCCAGCCGGTCATAGGCATTGCCGAGCGCGCCACCAACGATGAAGCCAAGCCCCAAGGCCGTGGTCTTGGTTGCTGACCGCCAAAGCCAGAAACTGAGGAAGGCGGTGGCCGTCAGGGCAATCAAGAGCAGACCAAACCGCTCCATTGCGGTTTGGGCGCGCAACAGTGAATAGGAAATGCCGGGGTTTTTGGCATAAATCACGTCAAAAAAAGACGTCAACCGGATAGGCTGGTGCGCCTCGATGCCAAATATAAAGATAAGCCAAAGCTTGTTGGCTTGATCAGCTGCAAGCGTGGCGCCCGCCGCTAAAAAGCCAAGGAGGCGAGCACTCATGGCCACCGTCCCAGCGCCTGTAGTTCCCGCAAGGCCTGCGCGTCGCGCGGCGTGACGCCGGGAAATTCAGGATCGGCTCCGACCAGCGGAGAAATTTTCCAGGACCTGGCGCATTTTCTTCCTTCGGCGCGCGCGCTTACGACCGCGACACCTTGGATGTCGTCCAGCCGGAAGGCGTCGGCCGGTCCCTCGCCGGCCTCGATGCCGATATTCGAGGTGATGCAGATTTCAGCGAAATCCACGGAGGCGAGAATGTCGCGCAGGCCGGCATCGACAATATACACGGTTGGCGCGGCTTCGAGCGAAGAACCGATCCGCTTCTGGGCCCGCTCGATCTCCAGGGCGCCGGTGACAACCGAGCGGACACGGCGAATCCGCTCCCATTTTTCCGCAAGCGCATCGTCACGCCAGGAAGCCGGCACGTCCGGAAATCCTTCGAGATGCACCGAGACGGCTTCGGGGTAGCGAGATAACCAGGCTTCTTCCGAGGTGAAAACAAGAATAGGCGCGAGCCAACATGTGACGCAGCGAAAAATTTGCTCGATGGCGACGAGCGCGGCACGGCGCTTCTCGCTCGAGGGCGGATCGCAATACAGCGTGTCCTTGCGGATGTCGAAATAGAAGGCCGAAAGATCGCTGTTGAGGAAGGCCGAGAGTCGCGCGACGACACGCTTATAGTCGAAGCGGAGGTAGGCATCTCGGATCTCGCCATCCAATTCGGCAAGACGATGCAGCATGAGTTTTTCGATCTCGCCCATCGCCTGCCAGCCTGTTGGATCGGCGGCATCGTAATGGGCAAGCGAGCCCAGCATCCAGCGGATCGTATTGCGGAGTTTCCGGTAGGTCTCGACGAATGTCTTCAGGATTTCCGGCCCGATGCGCATATCGTCGGAATAATCCGAGGCCGCCACCCAGAGGCGCAGAATATCGGCGCCGGCATCCTTGATCACGCTTTGCGGCGCAACGACATTGCCAAGCGATTTCGACATTTTCTGGCCCTTCTCATCGAGAACGAAACCATGCGTCAGAACCGCGTCGTAAGGGGCGCGGCCACGCGTGCCGCAGGATTCCAGCAGCGAGGAATGGAACCAGCCGCGATGCTGGTCCGAGCCTTCGAGATACATGATTTCGTCCTGGCCGCCATCGCGTATGCGATCTATGCCGGCAAGGCCTGGGAAATGCTTCCGATCATCAAGGGTAAAGGCATGGGTCGAGCCCGAATCGAACCAGACATCGAGAACATCGTCGATTTTTTCGTATTTTTCCGGATCGTGTTCCGGCTCGAGAAAACGCGCGGCCGCGCCTTCCGCGAACCAAGCGTCGGCGCCCTCCTGTTCGAAAGCATCCGCGATGCGTCGATTAACCTTGTCGTCGAGAAGGATTTTCTTCGTATCCTTGTTGACGAAGATCGCGATCGGCACGCCCCAGGCGCGCTGGCGTGAGACGACCCAATCCGGGCGATTGGCGATCATGCCGGTGATGCGGTTTTCGCCGGCGGCGGGATACCATTTCGTAATGGCGATCTCGCGCAGCGCGATCTCGCGCAAAGTGAGTGCATTTCGAAGTGCCCCCTCATCCTGAGGAGCGTGCGCAGCACGCGTCTCGAAGGATGAAGAACCGGCACTTGACCCCTCGCCCTTCGAGACGGCGCCAGCCAAGTCGGGCCTGCCCGACTTGGCCTCTGATGAACCAATGTCGGCTAAAGCCGACATTGGTTGCGCCTCCTCAAGATGAGGGGTCTCGATCACCTTATCGAGTGCAATGAACCATTGCGGCGTGTTCCGAAAAATCAGCGGCTTCTTGGAGCGCCAGGAATGCGGATATTGATGTTTTAATTTTCCGCGCGCCACGAGATTGCCGGCCTCGATGAGGGCCTTAATGACCGCATCATTGGCGTCGCCTTTGTTGCCTTTATCGTCGATGACGCGGCGGCCGGTGAACCCCGGCGCTTCTTCGGTGAAGAAGCCGTCGGCATCGACGGTGTAGGGGATGCGCGTGTCGATGCCGCATTCAGCAAGAACGCGGCCATTCGCCATCCAGATGTCGAAGTCGTCGCGACCATGGCCCGGCGCGGTATGGACAAAGCCCGTCCCGGTCTCGTCGGTGACATGGTCGCCGTCAAGAAGGGGAACCTTGAAGTCGTAGCCGGCGAATTCTATCCCAAGCTTATCGTTGGCTAACGGGTGCGCGCATTCGCCAGCGGACAATATCGTCGGATCGATGGTGCCAAGCTGCTCGTATCCCTCAACGCGAGCGGCCTTGAATACCTCGGGCGCTAGCTTCGCAGCGAGGATATAAGTCGCGCCAACTTTCGCCCAGTTGTCCGCAGATGCCTGCGTTACGCGATAGAGTCCGTACACGATTTTCGATGAAAAACAGATTGCACGATTGGCAGGGATCGTCCACGGGGTAGTAGTCCAAATGACTACCGAAGTTGGAACTAACTGATCACCAACTGGAGAGAGCTTACCAAAATTGTTCCACTCGACTTTGTGCCAATCAACGGTACGACCTCTCCCTACCATTCGGCATGGAAAGGCGACCCATACCGCATCGCTGACATGATCCTCATATTCGACCTCGGCTTCCGCCAGCGCCGTCTTCTCGACCACGCTCCACATCACCGGTTTCGAGCCGCGATATAGGGTGCCGTTCGCCGCAAATTTCATGATCTCGCGGGCGATCTGAGCTTCGGCGGGATAGGTCATCGTCAAATAGGGATGGTCCCAATCCCCGGTCACGCCGAGCCGCTTGAATTCCTCTTTTTGCACCTCGACCCAATGATCGGCGAACACCCGGCATTCGCGGCGGAACTCGTTGATCGGGACGGCGTCCTTATTGCGACCTTTCGCGCGATAATTCTCCTCGATCTTCCATTCGATCGGCAAGCCGTGGCAATCCCACCCCGGCACATAATTCGAATCCTTGCCGAGCATCTGCTGGGAACGGGTCACCAGATCCTTGAGGATCTTATTCAGCGCATGGCCGATATGGATATTGCCATTGGCATAGGGCGGCCCATCGTGGAGGACGAATTTCGGCCTGCCCCGCCCAGCCTCGCGCAGGCGTCCATAAAGATCGATCTCCCGCCAACGGGCGAGCAGCTCCGGCTCCCGCTTCGGCAAACCGGCGCGCATCGGGAAATCGGTTTGCGGAAGATAGAGGCTCTTTGAATAATCCGGCGCGTTCTCCGCGTTATTGACGGGAGTGTCCGTGGCCACCTTCGTCTGTTCGTTCATTTCATTCAGGCCTACGCGAGCGCGGCGCGGCAAAGCCGCTGGTAAATGCAAAGCCGCATGGATGGATTCGACGTCCCCCCGGCCAAGCGCTCAAGCGCGGGCCGGGCCCATAATTCGCCGAAAACGAGGGTCGGTCTGTGTGGCCATACATGCGTTCTAGCAACTGTCGCGCGCCGAATAAAGCCTTTCGAAATGGCTTGTTTTCAACCGAAGGTGCGCGACGCCCGCCAGAGGGTCCATTGCCGGCGCCATTGTGGAAGCTCTATGACGGTTTTGAAAGGATCGTAGGCGGGCTTTTCCATCAGGCGCAAATAAGGTTCGCAGAGGGAAGCGGCCAAAAAGGCGGGACGGGACTTGGTTGGCAGGCTGCGAAGCCGGGCGTCAAAAATATCGAGATGGTTGCGGGCGACCGCGCGCATGCCCGCGAGCGCCGCCATGACCGCGGGGGAAGCACGCCCCGTCATGACATCGTCGAGGTCCGCACCCTGCCCCTGCAAAATCTCAACCGGGACGAAAACCTGCCCACGCACACTATGCCAAGGCAAAGCCCGGAGCAATCCGGTGATCCCGAAGGCGATCCCCGCGTGATCGGCCACGCCAAGACCAGCACCGCCCTCCTCGCCGTCCAGGATCAGCGCGGCAAGCTGAAAAAGATTTGCGGATGTGGCCTTCGTGTAGGTTTCGAGCGCCTCGATCGATTCCATCGGATCGTCGTAAAGATCGCGTAGCCGTGCATCGATCAATTCAAGAAAGAGCGGCTTCGGCAAATTGAAACGCTCGATCGTATCGAGCAAGGCTGCTGCGACGGGGTTGGCCTTCGCATCCTCCGACGTGGTCCCCTCCAGCGCGTCCCGCCACCACTGGAACCGGATTTCTCCCAGCATCGGCTCCGAGACGACTTCGCGCGCGCGGGCGATCTCGAGGCTGAAGGCGAAGACGGCGTGGACATGCCGCCGCGCTTGCTGTGGGATGAAAAGGCACGCCAGCCACCGGTCGACATCGTCGCGGCGCAACAGCCGATCGCAATAGGCATAATCCTGATCGCCCGCGTGGCTCTTTGATTCACTCATCACGGCACGGCCAGAAGCGCTGCCGCAACCCGGCGCTTCTCGCCGAGCAGGATCGAATAGGTCCGTGCAGCGGCTCCGGTCGGCATCGGCTCGGCTCTTATATTGGCCTCACGGAGGCGCTGGCGTATTTGATTCGACAAAGGCACGAGCTCCAGCCCGGTTCCGACCAGAAGATGTTCGATGAGCCCCGGCGGTTCACCAAAGACCGCGTCCAGCGATGCGACATCGATCTCGGCCGGGATGACCGGAGCCCATGCTAAAATTCCCGAAGGCAGGGCGAGTATGGAACCGCGATGCGACATTCCGGCGAAGCGAAAACCGCCTGCTCCGTATCCTTCGATGGCATGGATGCCCGGCAGGAAGCCGGCATATTTCGGCTCGACCATCATCGTTTTACCCGGGCCATTTTTTGTCGCTTTTTCATCTCACTCTATCAAACAGTCTCAACGCTTTTTAGGCTCTGGGTCCAGCGCTCGTTGGCTTTTGTCCAAGGGAGTTCAACATGATATATTGACAACCAAGGAGAATCCGCGCGCCCGACCGAGGCACGTTTCTCCCATGTTTACGAATTGCTTTTCGGTTCGCTGCGAATTCCAAACGGCAGGTTTGCATGTCATGAATGACACCCCGCACAAGGTTTCCCCAATCACCATTGCCTTTTGGGTCATGATGATTAGCGCGACGACTCTCGGTGAGACGGGTGGAGACCTATTATCAACAACATTGAACTTCGGCTTCGGGATGAGCACGGTTATATTTTTCGGGCTTTTCGCTTTCATTCTCGCGGTGCAGACCGCTTTGAAAGCCTATAGCCCCTTCATCTTTTGGACGATCCTCGTTGCGAGCAACTCAACCGCCACGACATTGTCAGATTATTTCGTCCATACTGTTGGGTTGGGATATGCCAAGGGCTTGCTGGTCTTGGCGATCGCCCTAGCATGCTTGCTGGCACTGTGGCGATTCACCTTTAGATCCGGATCGGCGGCCGCCATCACCAAACCAAAAGACGAGATATTTTTCTGGGTCACCGTGCTCTTTGCAAACACGCTCGGAAACGATCTCGGGGATCTCTTATCCGATCGACTTGGCTACCAAAGTAGTTGGCTTGTCGTTGCGGCTTTGCTGACTGCCATCCTCGCCTTTTACCGCCTGACGAACATCTCGCGAAGCGTTTTGTTTTGGCTTGCGTTCGTCCTTGCCCGTCCGATGGGCACGACCTTGGGTACGCTGCTCACGAAAACCAATGAGAATGGCGGCTTCGATCTGGGGACGGTCGGTCCTTCATTCGTCCTCCTGTGTTTCCTCGTCGGCTGCATTCTGATGACACGCAAATATCGGCCCGATGCGATCGGGGCCTAGAAATCCTCAGCAGCTGTTTGTGCCCTGGCCAAAAGGACGGGGGACCATCGTCTAGGACGACGCCTTTTCGGAGGCATCGGCCGATGAAGGCGCCTGCCCCACGGTTTCGCTGCGCAGCCCAAGATAGATCAGCATGGGCGAACAAATGAAGACGGAGGAATAGGTCGCGACGAAAATGCCCCAAATCATCGCGAGCGAGAAGGAGCGGATGACTTGGCCGCCGAAGACCACCAGCGAAAGAAGGGCCAGAAACACCGTCGTCGCGGTCATGATGGTCCGCGGGAGCACGGCGTTGACTGAAAGATCGATCAATTGATCGGTCGGCATTTTACGATATTTCCGCATCATCTCGCGGATACGATCGAGCACCACGACCGTTTCGTTCAAGGAATAGCCGACAATGGTCAGGATGGCCGCAATGGACGTGGTGTTGAATTCAAGCCGGGTCAGCGCGAAAAATCCGACCGTCAACAAGAGGTCGTGCATGGTCGCGATGATGGCGCCAACCGCGAACTGCCATTCGAAGCGGAACCAGAGATAGCACAGCACGGCTATGATCGAAATAACGATGCCAAGAGTACCTGACTGGACGAGTTCACCGGAGACGCGCGGGCCGACGACTTCGGTACGGCGGACGTCGTAGCCATCGCCAATGGCGTCTTTCACCAGATTGACCGCGGCCTGCTGCGCGGCATCACCGCCCGGCTGAAGACCGAACCGCAGGGTCACGTCCGACGGGCTTCCAAAACCCTGAACCTCGACATCGCCGAGCTTCATATGTTCGGCGATCGAACGCAATTGGGCGATATCGGCGGTGCCCGATCTGGCGCGCAGCTCGATCAAGGTGCCGCCAGAAAAGTCGATCCCGAAATTCATTCCCAGGGTCAGGAAAAGGACAACCGAGATAATCGAGAACAGCGCCGAAAACGGATAGCTCACGCGCCGAAAGCGCATGAATGGAAATTTGGTGTTCTCGGGCGCAAGGCGCAGGAGTTTCATTCGATCAGGCCTTTTGCCAAACTCGGCGGTTTCGCTGGCACATTGGAGCAGTTTATCCCTTCGCCGTGGGCGCATGACAGTACCGCACAACTTTTGCGCCGCACAGCGTCCGCCCCGGCCAAAGCCATTAGATTGGTAACTTGGTCGGCCGCTTGTAGCGGTACCAAAGCGCGATCATCATGCGGGTCATGGTCACCGCCGTCACGATCGAGGTCAGAATTCCGAGCGCGAGAGAAACAGCGAAGCCACGAACCGGTCCGGCACCGAGGAAATATAGAATCGCCGCGGCGACGAACATGGTGACATTGGAATCGACGATAGTGGCAAAGGCGCGTTTGAAACCGGCATCGAGCGCTGAAACGATCGAGCGCCCCATATGCGCCTCCTCGCGGATACGCTCATAAATCAACACATTCGAGTCCACCGCCATGCCGATCGTAAGAACAATGCCGGCGATGCCGGGCAGAGTAAGCGTCGCACCCAGAAGCACGAGTCCGGCAAAGATGAAGGCGATATGGACGAACAGCGCGATATTGGCGAACACCCCGAAAATGCCATAGGTGATCAGCATGTAAAATGCGACGAGGGCGGCACCGACATAGGCGGCGCGCTTGCCGGCATCGATCGAATCCTGACCGAGGCCCGGCCCCACCGTGCGTTCCTCGACAATCGTGAGTTTGGCCGGCAGCGCACCCGCGCGCAGGAGAATGGCGAGATTATTCGCCTGTTCCACGGTGAAGCGGCCGGAGATCTGCCCCGAACCACCGGTGATCGGACCCAGAATTCTTGGCGCCGAAATAACCTTCCCGTCGAGGATGATGGCAAACAGCTTGCCGACATTTTCCGACGTGACCTCGCCGAATTTCTGGCCGCCACGAATGTTGAACCGGAAATTGACGATCGGCTCCTGCGTGCGACTGTCAAAGCCCGGCTGCGCATCGGTCAAGTCCTCGCCCTGAACCATGACGCGCTTTTCGACCGGAAGCTTGCCGGGTTGTTCCACCTGATCCAAAAGTTCGATCTCGGACGTATCTGCGCCCGGTTCGCCAACCAAACGGAATTCGAGCTTGGCCGTTGTGCCGAGGATTTCCTTGAGCTTGCTCGTATCTTGAAGGCCCGGCACCTCGACAAGGATGCGGTCCGTGCCTTGGCGCTGGATATTGGGCTCGGTGGTGCCCAGAGCATCGACGCGGCGGCGGAGCACTTCGATCGATTGCTCGACGGCACGGCGGATCTTGCTTTCAACGCCCGCTTCGGTGACCGTGAACTGGATGAGACCGCTCTCGTTCTCGGTCACATCGAAGGCCGGCGCGCGGTTCGAATCGGCAAGGCCGCTTCCGGCGGGTCCCGCCAATTGCCTAAGCTTTGGCATGACCCTGGCGCGCTCGGTGGCATCGGGAATGCGCAATTGCACGCCGCGCGGCTGAAGGCCGATCCCGCCGGTGATCGAAATCTTTTCCTCGCGCAACACTCTGCGAACGCTGTCCCGCAGATTTTCGACAAGGGTTTTTACGACCGAATTGCTGTCAACCTCCAAAAGGACATGCGATCCGCCCTGCAAGTCGAGACCGAGCACGATGGCGCGCGCCGGCACCCAACGCGGCAGATGGGAAATCAGCGCCGCGCGACTGTCCGGGCTCAATAGACTGGGTACGATGACAAGGAGGGCAAACACCGTCATCGCCAGAATGGATATGATCTTCCAGGTCGCGAAACGCAGCATGATTTTTTAAAATATCCACGATTAGGGGCGCAGACGGCGCCATCGGCCCGGGTCAGGCCGGTTCCACGCTTAGTTTCTGTTCAAGCTTGATCCTTGACCGGCTCGCCCTTGGCCCGCACGTCCGAAATCATCGCCCGAGCCACCCGAACGCGAACATTCGGGGCAATTTCGAGTTCGAGTTCGGTCTCGTCGACCACCCGCGTGATTTTGCCAATCAATCCGCCCGACGTCGTGACACTGTCACCCCGCCGCATATTCTTCAGGAGATTGGCATGTTCCTTCGCCCGCTTTTGCTGCGGTCGAATGATGAGGAAATACATGATGGCAATCACCAGCACGAGGGGCACGATCGGGGTGCTGGTGAGAAAATCGGTCGCGGCAGGTGCGGAAGGAGGAGTCCCGGCGGCTTGAGCGAAAGCAGTCGTAGTCAAAATCGGTTCTCCTTGTCGGGTCCGTGAAGACCGCCTCGGCGGAATTCCATCCGGATCGCGCGCGAATATAGCCAGAGCCGGCGCGAAAGCAATGGCGCCAAAACAGGATCTCCAGAACCCGATTTTCGCGCTATTGGGCGATCGCCCTCCCCTCCGCGACGATCAACCCTTATGGAGGGGCGCTGCCTGGGATTGCTGACAAGGTCAAGCTTACAGTTCCCATCGCCAGTTAAAGAGTCTAAAGCCTCTTCTTGCTTCCGGACAACGACATGACCAGAGAAACAGACGTCGCCGCCCTTCTCGAAAGCGGCAAAGCGCTGGAGCGGATCGCCGCCGCGCTCGAAAAACTCGCAGGGACCCGCTCGCCTGCTTCGGATTTCGCTGCGGCCGACGCCTTCGTTTTCGAGGCCGGCAACGCATGTCTCGTCCCGGTCGCGCGGGTCAATCGGGTCGAAATCTCGTTATTGCGGGGCATCGACAGGGTTCGAGACGCCCTGGTCCAAAATACCGAGCGCTTCGCCCAGGGCTTCGCAGCCAATAATGCACTTTTATGGGGCGCACGCGGCATGGGTAAATCCTCGCTGGTCAAGGCCGTGCACGCGACAATCAACGCGCGGCTGGCAGCCCGCCCCGGCGCTAAGCCCCTAAAACTGGTGGAGATACATCGCGAGGACATCGATAGCCTGCCCGGCCTTATGACGCTCCTCCGCGAGGCCCCGTGGCGTTTTCTGGTGTTTTGCGACGATCTTTCGTTCGACGGCACGGATACGAAGTACAAATCGCTGAAGGCCGTTCTGGAAGGGGGGATCGAGGGGCGCCCGCCGAATGTGCTGTTTTATGCAACCTCGAACAGACGGCACATTCTTTCCAGGGAGATGGTCGAAAATGAAAGAGGGACCGCGATCAATCCGGACGAAGCGGTTCAGGAAAAAATCTCGCTTTCCGACCGGTTCGGCCTATGGCTCGGTTTCCATTCCTGTTCGCAAGAGGACTATCTCGCCATGGTTTTTGGCTATGCGGACTGTTTCGGCCTTGCTGTGGACCCTGCTGACCTCGAGCGCGAAGCCCTCGAATGGGCGGTGACACGCGGCTCGCGTTCGGGCCGTACGGCCTGGCAATATATTCAGGATCTCGCCGGAAGGATGGGCAAAGCGGTGGAGTGAACCGGCTTTTCGAACCAGTTCACCCCGTCGTGGCCGAAAATTTATGCGCGGGCGACTTCGAGCCGGCCCATGCGTCCGTTCCGATAGTCAACCATGGCTTGGTCGATCTCTGCCGCCGTGTTCATAACGAAGGGCCCGTGCCCCACCACCGGTTCATCGATCGGCTGCCCGTTGAGAAGCAGAAGTTTGGTATCTTCCAGCGCTTCGAGGGCGAATGTTTCCTGTTCCCGATCGAAGACCGCCAATTCAGCCGCCCCGACCGTTTCACCCGATGGCAGCCGGACACGGCCGCTCAGCACAAAGAGCGCGGTCGTCCAGCCGGCGGGAACCCGAAACTCCGCAGGACGATCAGCTTTGAGGCGGATATCCCATAGATTCATGGGACTGAATGTATGTGCCGGCCCTTGCATCCCTTGGTAGTTGCCCGCGATGATCCGTACATAGCCTGTATCCGAAGAGAGATCGACCCGAGGGATTTGCGCGTTGGAGAGGCTTTGGTAGGCCGGGGGAGCCTTCTTGTCTTTGGCCGCGAGATTGACCCAAAGCTGAATCACCTCGAAGGGTCCGCCGCGCTTGGCAAATTCGGGCGCGTGAAACTCCTCGTGAACGAGCCCCGCGGCCGCCGTCATCCATTGCACATCGCCGGGACCGATGGACCCGCCGGCGCCGGACGAATCCCGATGTTCGAGTTCGCCGCTATAAACGATCGTCACCGTTTCGAAACCGCGATGGGGGTGTGCACCGACTCCCCGCCTTTGCTCTGTCGGAGGGAACATATGCGGGCCGGCATAGTCGAGCAGCAGAAACGGCGACAGTTCCCGGCTGAAATCATGGTAGGAGAAAATGCTGCGGACCGGAAACCCATCGCCGACCCAATGGCGTTCGTTGTTGCGTTGGATGAATGCTAGTTTTTTCATCGTTTCGTCTCCATTCCAGAGAATTCTTGCCACCAGAATAATAACTCCGTGAGGCCAAGACTTGGTGAGACAAAACCCAATCGAGGGCTTGTTTTGCTATACTGTAAAATGCGATCCAACGGCAGCAATTCAAGTGGTCGATAGCCCGGCTAAAGCATAACCACACGCGTTCAATCTATGCTGCTGCTGCGCCAAGGCCGGACGAGCCCTCGTGACTCGCTTGCTCCGTATCCTCTTGCGAGGGCTCGATATGCTTCAGCGCCGCGCGCAGAGTTTCGGCATCCGCGCCCCTTTTGACGGCCTCGGTTGCGAGTTGGCGCCGCCACGCCCGCGCGCCTCTCCGGCCGTTGAAGAGTCCAAGGAGATGCCGCGTCATCGCATGGAGCGGGATGCCCTCGCCCAGGCGGCCTTCAACATAAGGAATGAACGCCTCGACCGCAGCCCTCGCATCTGCGATCGGGGGCGCCTCACCAAACAATACCGGATCGACATCGAGTAGAAGCTCAGGCGTCTGATAGGCGGCGCGTCCCACCATCACACCATCGAAGCGGCCAAGTTCGGTTTGCATCTGATCCAATGTTGCAAGGCCGCCATTGAGCACGACCGGAACATCAGGAAACCGCTGCTTCACCGCATGAACGAGATCGTAATCCAGCGGCGGAATGTGGCGATTGTCTTTGGGCGACAAGCCTTTCAGCCAAGCCTTCCTGGCATGGACAATGAGGACGTCGCACCCGGCGGCAATGACGCGCTCGGCCAAAATCCCGAGAGCGGCTTCGGGGTCTTGTTCATCAACGCCCGTGCGGCACTTGACTGTCACCGGCAAGGCAACCCGCGCCTTGATCGCGGCAACGCAATCCCCAACGAGATCCGGTTCTCTTATCAAACAGGCGCCAAAAGCCCCGCTCTGCACACGCTCGGACGGGCAACCAATGTTCAGGTTGATTTCATCATAGCCAAAATCGGCGCAAATCTCCGCCGCCACCGCCATTTCGGTGGGATCGCAACCGCCAAGTTGCACGGCCACGGGGTGCTCGGCAGCCTCGAAGCCAAGCAGGCGACACCGGTCGCCATGTAGAACGGCCGCGGTTGTCAGCATCTCGGTGTAGAGCCGCGCCCGCCGTGACAGAATACGATGGAAAAACCGGCAATGCCGGTCCGTCCAATCCATCATGGGCGCGATTGAAAATCTGTATGTTTGATGCTGCGGCATGAAACCCGATCAAATAAACCCGCGTCTGCGCCCCTCTTACCCGACACGCCGCATCTTTTCGAGCGGTTTGACGCCGCAGCGCGGCGGACCTAGTCTCAAAGGTAGCAAGGTCGGTTTGCAACGCTGCATGAGCGCGACAAGAGCAGATGTAGGAGCGGCTCCTGCGATGCGACAAAGATTGACCTGGATCAGGGCGCCCCGTCCCCGCCCGGCTTAGCTAAACACGATCCGAACGCCAGAAACTTGCCGACGGACCGAGCGGCCCTGCCGGCGTCATCACCCCTTCATGAATTGCGGACAGTCGGTATTGGCTCAGTCCGTCACCCACGCTGGCAAAAAGAAACTTTCGCGAATAAGGAGCACACCTATGAAGACTCGTGTCTGTCGTCCGTTCTCCATTCTTTCCATTGCTGCGACTTTGGCGCTCGGTCCCTTAAGCGCGTCCGCCGAAACTGCCGCTCCGCCGGCGGCAGGGCATGAGCATACCGACGGTGGCATGTCCATGGGCATGAAGGGCGAACACTCCGAGATGAATTGCGAGGCGATGGCCGAGAACATGGATCACATGGCGGAACACATGGGATCCATGCACGACATGATGAGCTGCCAAAACATGGCCGGTCACATGCAAAAGATGCGGGCCATGATGCATCACATGATGTCGATGATGGTTTCGCAAATCGATAATCGTCTTGCCTCGCTCAAGACCGATCTAAAAATTACCGACACGCAGCTGCCCCTATGGAACAATTTTGCGGACGCACTCCGTTCGGCCGCAAAATCGATGGAAGCACCGCATCACGAGAAGCCGCAAGCTGCCGCCGAAAAACCCGCGGCCGCACCAGAGGGCTCAACATCCTACCCCGATGCGGGCGCAATCAAGAAGCTCGAAAGCCCCACGCCGGCTGAGGGAGCCATGCATCACGAAGCGACGGAAGCCACCGCCGCAGAGCCGCTTCCGACACAGCTCGAAGATCACGAGAAAAAGCTGACGAAGCATCTTGCCGATCTGAAGGCGATCAGAACGGCGCTTGATCCCCTTTACGCTTCGTTCAGCGATGAACAGAAGAAGGTCGCGGATGGCTTGATGATCGGCCCCATGGGCGTCATGTAGCGCGATCTTGCGAGCCGGCCATGCGCGCTGTGCTTGCGGACCAAACTGGACCCCAACATCGATTTACTTCCAGGCAGGCCCGTAAAGCATTCTCCGCGAAGGCCCGAAACCTAGATGCGCCGATCAATGTTCAGTCCGTCGAGCGGCGCCGCCAAGGCCACAGCGGCGCCGATTTCATTTCACTTTCCCCTGGTCCGCACTTAACCTCGACCTAATTAAGGTAGGCCCCTCCGACGCTTCCACCTGAGGAATAGCAAATGATGCCACTGGTTTCCACGCGGGGATCTTTGAGTTTTTTTCTGGCCTGCGGTCTGCTCGCTGCGACACTTGCGACAGCGACCTCCGCCCCTGGCCAAATCGTCAACGGCGATACCGGGATGGGCCGGCAATTGGCGAAGAATTGGTGCAGCGACTGTCACGCGGTGGGCCCTAATGATGAGACGAACGGCGACGGACCAAGTTTTGTCTCGATCGCGAACATGCCTTCAACGACGTCGATTTCGCTGCACGCCTTCTTGCAGACCTCGCACGAGCGGATGCCCAATCTGGTGCTGACGCAAACCCAAATCGACGATGTGGTGGCCTATATTCTCAGCTTGAGAAGCGAATGAGACTCGGCCGTCCCGGCCTTATCTCCTGAGTAGGAGTTCGCGTCATGAGCAGCCCCGAAGCCACAGGGAATCTGACCCGCGAAGCGTTGTCGGCCACCCACGGGCCAGCGCCCATGCACGCCTTAAAGCCGAACGTCCTCTCACCCGAACTTCTGCAAAAAATGAACGCCTATTGGCGCGCATCGAACTATATTTCCGTCGGGCAGATCTATTTGCGTGACAATCCTTTGCTTGAGGTTCCGCTTACCCTGGACCATGTCAAGCCACGCCTTCTCGGCCATTGGGGAACGACACCCGGCCTCAATTTTATTTATGTGCACCTCAATCGGCTCATCACGGCGAACGACCTGGATATGATCATTGTGATCGGCCCCGGTCATGGTGGCCCGGGCCTCGTGGCGCAAACCTATCTCGAGGGGTCCTACACCGAACGCTACCCGAATATCGAGCGAAACAAGAATGGCTTGCGCCGCTTGTTCCGCCAATTTTCCTGGCCATACGGAGTACCGAGCCACGTCGGCCCCGAAACGCCGGGCTCCATTCATGAAGGCGGCGAACTCGGCTATTCGCTCGTTCATGCCTATGGGGCGGCGTTCGACAACCCCGACCTCATCGTGAGCTGTGTCGTCGGCGATGGCGAGGCGGAAACCGGGGCGCTCGCCGCCAGCTGGCACTCCAACAAATTTCTTAACCCGGCGCGGGATGGCGCGGTTCTTCCGATCCTGCATCTCAACGGCTTCAAGATCGCCAATCCAACCGTACTGGCGCGAATCAGCGAGCAGGAACTAACTGATCTTTTCAAAGGCTATGGCTATGAGCCGCTGTTCGTGGAGGGCAGCGATCCCGACGAAGTTCACCAGCTTCTCGCAAGCGCGTTGGACCAGGCTCTGAGTGAGATTCGCGCGATCCAAAGCGAAGCCCGCAACTCTTCGCAACCGCCGGAGCGGCGGCGCTGGCCAATGATCATCTTCAAAACGCCCAAAGGCTGGACCGGTCCTAAATTCGTAGACGGAAAGCCGGTTGAAGGCACTTGGCGCGCGCATCAGGTTCCGATTACCGAATTCAAAACCGCCGGACATTTGGCGCAGCTCGAAGACTGGATGAAGAGCTACAAACCGGACGAGCTCTTCGACGAATGCGGCACGTTTCGCGAAGACTATGCAGCTCTGGCCCCCACTGGACATCGGCGCATGGGATTTAATCCACATGCCAATGGCGGCGAACTGCTGCGTCCCCTTTCAATGCCGGACTTCCGCGCCTATGCGGTGAGCGTTGCAACCCCAGGCGAGGTCCGAGCCGAAGCGACCCGCGTTCTCGGTGGGTTTCTTCGCGATGTGATGAAACTCAACCTGCCCCACAAAAACTTCCGCCTCTTCGGCCCGGACGAAACCGCATCGAACAGGCTTGAGGCGGTGTATGAAGTGTCCGGTAAGGAATGGATGGCGCGCATCGACGAAGTGGATATCGATCTCAGCGCCGAAGGTCGAGTGATGGAAGTTTTGAGCGAGCACCTCTGTCAGGGTTGGCTCGAAGGCTATCTTCTCACCGGCCGCCATGGTCTCTTCTCATGCTACGAAGCCTTTATCCAAATCATCGGCTCGATGTTCAACCAGCATGCGAAGTGGCTGAAGACCACCCGCACGATCGCTTGGCGAAAGCCGATCCCGTCGCTCAATTATTTGCTGACTTCGCATGTCTGGCGGCAGGATCATAATGGCTCGTCGCATCAGGATCCGGGTTTCATAGATCATGTCGCCAACAAGAAGGCCGAC
Organism: Beijerinckiaceae bacterium; assembly: GCA_004564215.1. Lineage (NCBI taxonomy): Bacteria > Pseudomonadati > Pseudomonadota > Alphaproteobacteria > Hyphomicrobiales > Beijerinckiaceae > Beijerinckiaceae bacterium. Next base: position 1,099,749 of record CP024846.1, read on the forward strand.
ACGGTGCGGATCTATCTCCCGCCCGATGCCAACTGTCTTCTCTCGGTTGCCGATCATTGTCTTCGCAGCCGCCACTATGTCAATTTGACTGTCATCGGGAAACAGCCCGAGTGGCAATGGCTGGATATCGAGGCGGCCGTTCGCCATTGTAGCGTCGGTGCTGGAATTTGGCATTGGGCCGGCAATGAGAAGGGCGGCGATCCCGACGTCGTCATGGCCTGCGCCGGAGACGTGCCCACTCTGGAGACCCTGGCGGCGGTGACCCTCTTGCGGCAATATGTTCCCGACATCCGGGTCCGCGTCGCGAACGTCGTCGACCTTATGGCGCTACAGCCGCAATCGGAACATCCGCACGGGCTGGAAGACAAGGATTTCGACCGGATTTTTACGGCCGACAAGCCGGTGATCTTTGCTTTCCACGGCTATCCCACCCTGATTCACCGGCTCACCTACAGGCGGCAAAACCACGACAATATCCATGTGCGTGGATTTTGCGATGAAGGAACCACGACGACTCCGTTCGATATGGTCGTCATGAACAGGCTAGACCGCTATCAACTCGCGCTCGATGCGATCCATCGGATCGAGCGCCTCCGCGACCAATGGGAGGTGGCGAGCGAGCGCTATTGGACAACCATGGAACGCCACAAGCTTTATGTTTGCGAACATGGCCAGGACATGCCCGAGGTTTTGAACTGGCACTGGACGCCGTGGGACGCGGCCTGCTAGCGCAGTCTCACTGCCGGCCGGCGACTTCATCGATATGGGCGAGAAGGTCGGCGGGGTCCTCATAGACTCGATAGGCTCCCGCGCGCTCGAGCTCTTCCTGGCCATAGCCTCCGGACAACAGGCCGATCCCCAAAGCTCGGGCGCGACGGCTCGCGAGCATGTCCCAGACACTATCGCCGACCACGGACGCGGTCTCGATCTCAACGCCGAGCCGTTCCGCCGCGGTCAGAAACAGATCGGGATCCGGTTTGGCAAATCTGACTTGGTCGCGGGTGACGATCACAACGCGGTCGAAATCGACCCCGAGTTGCTCCAGCACGGGCCGCGCCGTGTCCAGCCGTCCGCTTGTCGCAATGGCCCAGGGAATTTGCATCGTGGTCAAATAGGCCAGAAGCTCGCGTGCACCGGGCAGCGGTTGCACTTCGCGCGACCGCCGTTCGTAGGCCGCGGCGTGAAGCTTCAACAGGCGTTCGATCCGCTCGGGGCTGATTTCCCGTCGGGTTTCGCGCAGAAGCATATTGGTGAAAAGGCCCCCGCTCATGCCGACTTTGCGGTGAATGCGCCAGATCGAAAGCCTGATGCCCTCGGTCTCAAGCGCCTCGTGCCAAGCGAGCACATGCTGGTAAACGCTATCGACGAGCGTGCCATCGAGATCGAACAGAAATGAAGTTTGGGGACGCCGCATCGTTTGCCATTCCTTGCAAGAAACTTGACCGTCCTATCCGAACCGCTGAGTTTAGAAAACCTCGGCGCGGCCGAAACCGCCGCCGCCTCATGTTTTAGCGCCAAAAAGCTTCGCGGAAAGCTGGCACTCTGCGTCAAAATTGTCTTGAAAGACATTGGACTTCCGCCACGATAATATGACATTGACGAAACGTGTCGGGGCCAAAACATAGACCGGGACCAGGCCCAACGCCCAGACTTCGAGAGGATGCGGTGACCAAAGACCCCTATGAGATCCTGGGCGTGCAACGAAGCGACTCCGCCGCGGACATTCAAAAGGCGTATCGCAAGCTTGCCAAGAAACTGCATCCCGACCTCAATCCCGGCAACCGTGAGTCCGAGGAGGAGTTCAAGAAGGTCGCCTCGGCCTATGACATTCTGAGCGACCCCGAGAAGCGGGGCAGATTCGATCGCGGCGAGATCGATGCGTCGGGCGCGGAACGGCCTCAGCACCAGTTCTATCGCGATTACGCGAGAGCGGGCCCGGAATATCATCCGTATTCGTCCGATGCAGGCTACGCCGACATGATGGACGAAGAGATCCTGTCGAATTTGTTCCGCAACGCCCGGACGCGGGCTCGCGCGGACGGCAGGGACGTTCAATACAAGCTGCCCGTCGAGTTTCTTGCCGCCGTGAACGGCGCGACGAGCCGGGTCATGCTACCGGACGGCTCCGCCCTTGACGTCGTGGTTCCTCCTGGCACGCGGGATGGCCAGATCCTGCGCTTGCGCGGCAAGGGCGAACCGGGGTTCGGCGGCGGCAAGCCGGGCGATGCGCTGGTCGAAATCGAGGTCAAGCCTCACCGCTTCTTCAGGCGGGAGGGCGATGACATTCATCTCGATTTGCCGATCAGCCTCACCGAGGCTGTTCTGGGTGGGGAAGTGCGGGTGCCGACAACGACGGGGGCGGTCACCATGACGGTGCCGAAAGGGGCCAACACGGGCCGGGTCCTTCGCCTCAAGGGCAAGGGCGCGGCGCGGCCAAACGGAACCCCAGGCGATCAATATGTTACTCTTAAGATCGTGCTCCCTGAAAAGATCGATCCGGAGCTTGAGGCGTTTGCAATGAACTGGATCGCGGGAAAAGAAGAAAATCCGCGCGCCGGGATGGAGGGGTAGATGGTCGATCGGCAGCAATTCTTGACCCGTACCCGCCTCGAAGTCGAGACGCTGGAAATATGGATCAAGGAAGAATGGTTGATCCCGCGCCAGGAGGCGACCGGCCAAGAATTTTCTGACGCCGATATTGCGCGGGTGCAGCTCATCAAGGATCTGAAGCATGATCTTGGCGTCAATGACGAGGGCATAGGGGTCATTCTCAATTTGATCGATCAGTTGCACGGGTTGAGAGGGATGATGCGCGAACTGCTTCGCTCGGTCCAAGACAAGACTCAATCTTGACCGCGCTGGATCGAGCCACATTTGCCGCGATGAGCTTTCTGCTTGCGGCCAGCCCCGTCCTTGCGGAGCCTCTCGATCCGCTTGCGAGAGGCGCTTATCTTTCCAGGATCACCGGCTGCGCGGGTTGCCATACGCCGCGCACCGCGGCGGGTGAACTCATTGTCGAGCGGTTGATGACAGGCGGGGAACGCCCAATCCCGGCCGGCACATTGGGGCGATTTTACCCTCCCAATATCACGCCGGACCTTGAAACCGGCATCGGTACATGGAGCGTCGAAGATCTGATCAAAGCCCTCAAAAGCGGCGTAACACCCGACGGGCGCGTCCTGTCCAGTGCCATGCCCTGGCGGACACAATTCAACCAGCTGGAGGAGGCCGACGCACGGGCAATCGGGATCTATCTCAAATCCCTGCCGGCGGTCGCCCATCGTGTTCCGCCGCCCCTTCCGATGGACACCAAGCCGGCGCCGTAGGGGCAAAAAGATACGCTAGATCACGATGATTTTGGATTGACTCAATCCAAAATCATCGTGATCGATTCCAAAAACTTTAGAGCGGGATGCGGGCGGAAAACCGGTTTCCACTTTTCCTTATCCCGCTCTAGGAGACCGCAGCGTCTTTGAGCAACGCGCCTTTCAACGAAGGATCGGCAGCCAGCGCCTCGGCGACGAGTTCTGACGTCGCCGCTTCGATCCGGCTTTCCAAAAGCTGCATGAAACTTTCTTTGTCGAGGCCCGGCGCGATCGGTTCCAGGAAAGCGATCGTGACCTTGCCGGGATGAATTGTCAGACTGCGGCGCGCCCAGAACAGGCCCGCGTTCAAGGCGACCGGCACGCAGACCGCTTCGGTTTCACAATAAAGATGCGCGACCCCTGACTTGTATTGGGGCGGGGCGCCGACATTTTTGCGCGTGCCTTCGGGAAAAATGATGATCTGGCGGCCCTCCTCCACGGCCTGGCGCGCCTGGCGCGCCAAATCGCTGAGGGCCAGACTTCGCTTGGCGCGATCGATCGCCAATTGCTCCGCGCCCTGGAGGTACCACCCGAAAATGGGGATCCGCAACAATTCGCGTTTGAGAACGAAGGTAAAATCCGACCCCTTGGTCGTCAGCGCCAAGGTTTCGAGGGTCGATTGATGCTTTGAAGCGACGATGCAGGCGCCGCGCGGCAAGTTCTCGAGGCCGCGGAATATGATCTTGGTTCCGCAGACCGTGTCCAACAGCCAAACCGCCGAGCCGGTCCAAAACTTCGCGTAGCTCTGGACGCTTCGTCGGCCCATGAAAAGGACCGGCAGCCCAAAAATCGCCAGCGCGGTGGTGGTCAGGTAGAAAAGAAAGTTGAAAGCAAAGGACCGGAGTAAGATCATGCGTGTTCGTTGCCGTAGCACTGTGGCGAATGCGAGGAGCCGGGACCTTCGGAAGCCAAAGAGGCCGAGGCGCAGCCACGGCCCCTGGTTTTTGCGCCGACCTTAAGACAGGTCTTGTAAATCGGGCGGGTCAGGTTCCCTTACACTTTGCCCGGAATGTCTTGCGGGCCTTCCCATGCAGCCCCTGAGCGTCCGCTTTCGCTGAACATTCCTTGGCCTTGGCCTTTCGAGCCGCATCGGCGTCGGTCGCTTTGGGAGCGGTCGCCGCAGCCGGCGGGGTGGCTTGGGCCTGCGCCAAGCCGGGTTGGGCGCAGGAAAAGGCAACGGTTCCAATAATAATTAAAGAAGCAGGAATTTTCATTCGACCCACCTTTGGCATCAAAGTGTTAGGAGGCGGCGCCAAACTATCTCTCGGCGCCGACTTATCCAAGCCCGTAATCGTCAATCCGCCAGAACGCGGAAAATAGCTTTACATATAAATATATCTGCATATTTATAGGGGCCATGATATTTTTTGGAAAGCCCCATGTCTGATCCAGGACACGTCTCTTTCGACGCCGTTCTCGGCGCCTCGGCCGCCGCTGGCGAGGCGACGCGTTTGCGTCTACTGGCTCTTGTCGCGGAAGCCGAACTCACGGTGAGCGAACTTGTCACAATTCTCGGCCAATCGCAGCCACGCATTTCCCGCCATTTGAAACTGCTCGTGGAAGCTGGGCTCGTGGAACGTCACCGCGAAGGCGCCTGGGTTTTCTTTCTCATTGCCCAAACCGGCCCGGTCGCTGGCCTGGCGCGCGATCTCATCGCTCGGTTGGCGCCGGAGGACCCGCATCTCGCGGCCGACCGGGCGCGGCTTTCCGAGGTGCGGCATGCCCGCGCCGATCAAGCGGCCCGCTATTTCGCGGCGCAAGCGGCGAATTGGGATCAAGTGCGGGCCCTGCATATCCCGGAGGAGCGCGTCGAAGCCGCGATCCTCAAGGCAATCGGCCCTGGCCCATTGCACGCGCTGCTTGATCTTGGTACCGGCACCGGCCGGATGCTCGAACTTTTGGCCCCCCACGCCGACCGCGCCGTCGGGGTCGATCAATCGCCGCAAATGCTGAGCGTTGCCCGCGTCCGCATCGAGCGGGCGGGCCTTCGCAATGTGCAATTGCGGCAAGGCGATATTTATGCGGTGCCCGTGGAAACCGATTTCTACGATCTCGTGATCATGCATCAGGTCCTGCATTATCTCGATGATCCCTTGCGGGCCATTCGCGAAGCCGGACGCGCCTTGCGTCCGGGCGGGCGCCTCATGATCGTCGATTTCGCGCCGCACGAGGAAGAAAATCTCCGCACCGATCATGCCCATCGGCGGCTCGGATTCGCGCCGGAGGAAGTGGCAGGCTTCATGACCGCCGCCGGATTGGATTTCATCGCCAAGGACCATCTCGTCCCCGACCCCGGCGAAGGGGGCAAGCTGACGGTATCGATTTGGCTCGGGCGCGATCGCCGGATTATTGCCGACCCCCTTCCCTTAACCACGCGAGCGGTCGCATGAACGAGATGCAGTCCTGTAGTTTTCCAAGGGCAAGCCGCACGGTTTGTCCCGACATCTCCGTCTCCTTCGAGTTTTTCCCGCCGGCGACCGAAGCGATGGAGGCAACTCTTTGGGACTCGATCAAACGCTTGGCGCCGCTTGGTCCAAGTTTCGTCTCGGTCACCTATGGCGCCGGAGGCTCCACGCGCGAACGCACTCATGCGACGGTCGCGCGGATCGTGAACGAGACTTCGGTGAAGCCGGCCGCACATTTGACCTGCGTCGCGGCCGCGCGGAACGAAATCGACGCCATCGTCCGCGACTATTGGGACGCGGGTGTCCGCCATATCGTCGCGTTGCGCGGCGATCCGCAAGATGGACCCGGGACGAAATTTCGCCCGCATCCGGATGGCTATACGAATTCGGCCGCGCTGGTCGCAGGAATCAAGCGCGTCGCCGATTTTGAGATCTCGGTCGCCACCTATCCGGAAGGCCACCCCGAAAGCATCTCGGCCGACGCCGATATCGATGTCTTGCAAGCAAAGATCGATGCCGGAGCCAACCGGGCAATTACCCAGTTCTTTTTCGAAAATGACCGTTACCTTCGTTTCGTCGATAAGGTCCGCGCGCGCGGGATCGACGTTCCCATTGTCCCTGGGATCGTTCCGGTCCAAAACTTCAAGCAGACAGCCAATTTCGCCAAGAAGGCCGGCGCCAGTGTTCCGCAATGGCTCGCCGACCGCTTCGAAGGGCTCGACGACGATCCGCAAACGCGAAGGCTGATTGCCGCGACGGTCGCCGCCGAACAGGTCCTCGATCTTGTCGATCATGGCATAAGAGATTTCCATTTCTACACGATGAACCGCGCCGACCTTGTCTATGCGATTTGCCATCTGTTGGGCCTTCGCCCAAAACTCGAACAAGAGGCCGCCTGATGACCCGAAGGTTTACCGGCGAAGAAACGCGGGCGGCAATTCAAGCCGCTGCCCGGGAAAGAATTCTGGTGCTCGACGGCGCCATGGGGACGATGATTCAACAACATAAATTCAGCGAAGCCGAATTTCGCGGCGATCGCTTTGCCGATTGGCCGCGGGATTTGCGTGGCAACAATGATCTGTTGAGCCTCACCCAGCCGCAAGCCATCAAAGCGATTCATCTCGCCTATCTGGAAGCCGGCGCCGATATCATCGGCACCAATACCTTCAATTCGACGCGAATTTCCCAAGCCGACTATGGGATGGAAGAAATTGTCTTCGAATTGAACGCCGAGTCCGCCCGCCTGGCCCGGGAAGCGGCAGATGAGGCCGAGCAGAAGGACGGAAAGCGCCGCTTCGTCGCCGGCGCATTGGGGCCGACCAATCGAACCGCCTCGATTTCGCCCGACGTCAACAATCCTGGCTTTCGCGCGGTCAGTTTCGATGATTTGCGGGAAACCTATACCGAGGCGGCGACCGCGCTGATCGAGGGCGGGGCCGACCTGCTAATCGTCGAGACCATCTTCGACACGCTCAACGCCAAAGCCGCCCTAGCCGCTATCGACGGCGTATTCGAAGCCCGCGGCGAGCACTTGCCGGTGATGATCTCCGGCACGATTACGGATTTGTCCGGGCGCACTCTATCGGGCCAGACCCCGACCGCGTTCTGGTACTCGCTGCGCCACGCCAAGCCGTTGACGATCGGGCTCAACTGCGCCCTCGGGGCACGCGAAATGCGCGCCCATCTCGCCGAACTTTCACGGATCGCAGATACGCTGATTTGCGCCTATCCCAACGCCGGCCTCCCCAATGAGTTCGGCCTTTACGACGAGAGCCCGGAATATATGGCCTCTCTCGTCGGCGAATTTGCGGAGGCCGGTCTCGTCAATATCATCGGCGGCTGCTGCGGCACGACGCCCGCGCACATCCATGCGATCGCAGCGCGCATTCAGGGAATTGCGCCGCGAAGGATACCGACTATCGAGCCATTGCTGCGCCTTTCTGGGCTCGAGCCCTTCGTGCTCAATCACGAGATCCCGTTCGTCAACGTGGGCGAACGCACCAATGTGACGGGCTCGGCCAAATTCCGCAAATTGGTGAAGGAAGGCGATTTTGCCGCCGCCCTCGACGTGGCCCGCGATCAAGTGGCGATGGGCGCGCAGGTGATCGACGTCAACATGGATGAGGGCCTGCTCGATTCGGCAAAGGCCATGGTCGAGTTCCTCAACCTCGTCGCCGCCGAGCCTGACATCTCGCGGGTCCCGGTGATGATCGACTCATCGAAGTTCGCCGTGATCGAAGGCGGTCTGAAATGCGTACAAGGCAAGTCTATCGTCAACTCCATCTCGATGAAGGAGGGCGTTGAAAAATTCATCGCCGACGCCAAGGTCGTGCGCTCCTACGGGGCGGCTGTCGTTGTCATGGCGTTCGACGAAAAGGGACAGGCCGATACCAAAAAGCGCAAGGTCGATATTTGCACCCGCGCCTATGAAATTCTGACGCAGGAAGTGGGATTTCCGCCCGAAGACATCATCTTCGATCCGAATATCTTTGCCGTCGCGACGGGCATCGAAGAACATAATAATTACGGCGTCGATTTCATCGAAGCCACGCAGGAAATCCGCAAGCGGTTTCCGCTCGTCCATATCTCCGGCGGCGTTTCCAATCTTTCCTTCTCGTTTCGCGGCAACGAGCCGGTCCGCCAAGCCATGCATTCGGTGTTTCTCTTCCATGCGATTGCGGCCGGCATGGATATGGGTATCGTCAACGCGGGCCAGTTGTCCGTTTATGCCGAAATCAATCCTGAACTGCGCAAGGCCTGCGAGGATGTGGTCCTCAACCGCCGCCCCGACGCGACAGAACGGCTGCTCAATCTTGCCGAGAATTACAAAGGCCAAGGCGCGGAAAAACTCGAAAAGAATCTCGTCTGGCGCGAGGAGCCGGTGGGAAAGCGTCTTGAACATGCGCTCGTCAACGGCATTACCGAATTCATCGACCGCGATGTCGAGGAAGCGCGTGCGTTGGCCGCGAAACCGCTCGATGTGATCGAAGGCCCCTTGATGGCCGGGATGAATGTCGTCGGCGACCTGTTCGGCGCCGGCAAGATGTTTTTGCCGCAAGTCGTCAAATCGGCGCGGGTGATGAAACAGGCCGTCGCCTATCTGATGCCTTTCATGGACGAGGAAAAGAGAAAGAACGGCGGCGCCGGGCGCTCCAGTGCTGGCAAGATCTTGATGGCGACGGTCAAGGGCGATGTGCATGACATCGGCAAGAACATCGTCGGCGTGGTACTCGCCTGCAACAATTACGAAGTCATCGATCTTGGCGTCATGGTCTCGGCGGCGAAGATTCTCGCGACCGCGCGGGCTGAGAAAGTCGATTGCGTCGGCCTTTCCGGCCTTATCACGCCCTCGCTCGATGAAATGTGTTTTGTCGCCTCCGAGATGGAGCGCGAGGGATTTGATCTGCCCTTGCTCATCGGCGGCGCGACGACGAGCCGGGTCCATACCGCGGTCAAGATCCACCCGAATTACGCCAAGGGTCAGGCTGTTTATGTGACGGACGCGAGCCGCGCCGTCGGCGTCGTGCAATCGCTTCTGTCATCCCAATCCCGCGACCTCACGATCGAATCGGTGCGGGCCGAATATGCCAAAGTCGCCGATGCGCATCGCCGAGCCGAAGCTGACAAGCAGCGCCTGCCGATCGCAAAGGCCCGGGCCAATGCGTTCCGCCCAGACTGGGCGAGCTACGATCCGCCGCGTCCGACGTTTCGCGGGACAAGGGTGTTTCGCACCTATGACATCGGCGAGATCATTCCCTATATCGATTGGACGCCGTTTTTCCAGACCTGGGAATTGCGCGGCCGCTATCCTGCAATTCTCGACGATCCCAAGCAGGGCGAAGTGGCCAGGCAATTGTTGGACGATGCCCAAGCCATGCTGAAACGGGTTGTCGAGGAACGCTGGTTCGACCCCAAGGCCGTCATCGGCTTCTGGCCGGCCAACAGCATCGGAGAAGACATCAAACTTTATACCGGCGACTCGCGGACAAGCGAGCTTGCGACCTTCCACACCTTGCGCCAGCAATTGGCGCGGCGGGACGGGCGCCCCAATCTCGCACTTGCCGATTTCGTCGCGCCGGTCGATAGCGGCAAGGCCGATTATATCGGCGGCTTCGTCGTCACCGCCGGAGCGCAGGAAGGCAAGATCGCCGACCGGTTTGCCAAAGCCAATGACGATTATGGGTCAATTCTCGTCAAAGCCCTTGCCGACCGCATTGCCGAAGCTTTTGCCGAATGCATGCATGAACGCGTGCGGCGCGAGTTTTGGGGTTATGCGCCAGACGAGGTTCTGACCAATGACGAGCGACTGGCGGAGGATTATCGCGGGATCCGCCCCGCGCCCGGCTATCCGGCGCAGCCTGATCACACCGAAAAGGCAACCCTGTTCAACCTGCTCGAGGCGCCAAAACGGATCGGTGTCACCTTGACCGAAAGCTTCGCGATGTGGCCCGGTTCGTCTGTGTCGGGCCTCTATCTCGCCCACCCGGAGGCGCATTATTTTGGTGTCGCCAAAATCGAGCGCGATCAGGTGGAGGATTATGCCCGCCGCAAGGGGATGAGCGTGGCGGAGGTGGAACGCTGGCTCGCGCCGGTCATGAATTACACGCCGGTGGACGTGGCCGAAACCGCCGCGGCGGAATAGGCCGCAATCTTTCGGGCGCGCCTGCTCATTTGGCTCGGCAATGATGACGACGATGAATGAGAGACAAGCTTGTCAAATATCGCGCGCGGCGGCGAAACCTAATAGGCGAACATCACTGCGATGAGAACAATGGCCGCGATCCAAGCGGTCTCAAGCAGCATCAGGGCGATCGGCCTCCACCCGACCGCCGCGAGATCCTTGAACGAAGTCTTCATGCCCAGTGCCGCGATGGCCGTGACGAGGCACCAGCGAGACACATCGTTGGCTGCGTCGCTCGCCACTTTGGGCAACAGGCCGAGGCTATTCAGCGCCACGAGAACGGCGAAGCCGACCAGAAAAAGGGGAAGCTTCGCCTTCGCGCCACTCTGGGCGCCCTTCGCTCCACGACTGATTATGAAAGCGATGGAGAAAACCACGGGCAGCAGCATGGTGACCCGCAGTAGCTTGACGTAGGTCGCCACGTCGCCGGTTTGTGGCGAGATCGAATAGCCCGCCCCCACCACCTGGGCCACGTCATGGATGGTGCCCCCAAGGAAGATGCCGGCATGAACGTGATCAAGCCCAACAACTGTAACGAACAGCGGATAGGCGATCATGGCGATGGTGGACAGCACCGTCACGGTCACCACGGTGAGTATGGTGTCCCTTTCGCTTTCGGGCGTGCGGGGCAACACCGAAGCGATGGCCAGGGCCGCCGAGGCGCCACAGATACCTACAGCGCCGCCGGATAGCACTCCAAAGGAACGACTGAGCCCTAGCCAATGAGCGACGAAGGCGCCGAGCGCAATGGTGCTGATGATTCCCCCCAACACGGTCGCGATCGGCATGCCTCCCAATTCGAGGATCTGGGTGGCGGTGATTCGCGCCCCAAGCAACGCCACCCCGACCCGTAACACCGCCTTCGACGAGAATTCGATCCCCGCCACGCAGCGGCCTTCCTCATGCAGGAAGTGAAAGGTCATCCCGAAAAGAAGGGCGAACAGCATCACCGGAGACCGATACTGTTGTGACAACCATGTGGCGGCTAGGGCTATCGTCGCCGCTACCAGTAGGCCTGGATATATTTGAAAGAAGAACGCGCCCCATCCAGCCGGGCGAGGCGGAGCCGGCAATGCGAACGTGTCCGCCGTCAACCCCTCCATCCCGTCGTAGGATCGAAAAATCGCGTGCGCAGAGGCGGTGTCCGTATCAAGATCGGTGCTCATGACGACTCGCTATCGCCCATTTCACGCCGCCGCCTTCAGTTCGTTCAGAATCGCTTCGCCCATCTGCGCCGTTGAAAGGGTTTGTTTCGCATCGCCCGCAATGTCGGCGGTGCGCAGCCCCTTGGCGAGCACGTCCGCGATCGCCTTTTCGATGCGATCGGCAAGCTCGCCGAGATTGAAGGAGTAGCGCAAGGCCATGCCGAAAGATCCGATCATCGCGATCGGATTGGCAATCCCCTTGCCGGCGATGTCGGGCGCGGAGCCATGCACCGGCTCGTAAAGCGCCTTGCGGGTGTCTCCCTTCGCATTTTTTTCGCCGAGCGATGCCGAAGGCAACATGCCGAGCGAGCCGGTCAGCATGGCGGCCACGTCCGACAACATGTCGCCAAAGAGATTATCGGTGACGATGACATCGAATTGCTTCGGCCGCCGCACAAGCTGCATGCCCAGCGCATCGGCAAGTTGGTGTTCAAGTTCGACATCGGGATATTCGCGCGCATGCAGCGCGGTGATGACCTCGTTCCAAAGGACGCCGGATTTCATCACATTGCGCTTGTCGGACGACGTCACCTTGTTGCGGCGCTTGCGGGCGAGTTCGAATGCGATCCGCCCGATCCGTTCAATCTCGTAGGTATCATAGACCTGCGTATCGATTCCGCGCTTCTGGCCATTGCCAAGGTCGATGATTTGCTTGGGTTCGCCGAAATAGACGCCGCCGGTCAATTCGCGAACGATCATGAGATCGAGGCCATCGACGAGTTCCCGCTTGAGGGACGAGGCATCTGCGAGCGCCGGATAACAGATCGCCGGGCGCAAATTCGCGAAAAGATTCAGATCCTTGCGAAGCCGCAAAAGTCCCGCCTCGGGACGCACTTCATAAGGAACGCCATCCCATTTGGGGCCGCCCACGGCGGCAAGAAGCACCGCATCCGCGGCCTCCGCGCGTGCCATGTCCGCATCGCTTATTGCAGTCTTGTGGACGTCATAGGCCGAGCCACCGACGAGGCCTTTTTCGATTTCGAAATGGACAATTCCCTCGCTCGTGAACCAAGCGGCGATTTTCTCGACCTCGGCCATGACCTCGGGACCGATACCGTCGCCCGGAAGAACGAAGAGCTTATGATGAGCCATGCTTTGCGATCCATGAAACGCGGCGCGAAAGCCGGAGGCCAAAAGCTCCGGCCCACGCACGCCTAAACCGAAAAATTACGCCGCTGCGAGCTGGCGCAGCACATAGGGAAGGATGCCGCCGTTCTTGAAATATTCAAGCTCGTCCAGCGTGGCGATCCGGCAGAGCAGCGGAACCTTCACCACTCTCTCGTCGGAATATTTAATCTCGGCCTCCATCATCTGGCGTGGCTTCAATGTGCTGCCGAGGCCATGGATGGTGACCAGCTCATCCCCCTTGAGCTGCAAGCTTTTCCACGTCGTACCGGGCTCGAAGGTCAGCGGCAGGACTCCCATGCCAACGAGGTTCGAACGGTGAATGCGCTCGAAGGACTCGGCGATGACCGCCCGGACCCCCAGCAGCCTCGTGCCTTTTGCCGCCCAGTCCCGCGAGGAGCCGTTGCCATATTCGGCGCCGGCGAAAACGACCAGCGGAACACCCTCCGCTTGATATTTCATCGAGGCTTCGAAGATCGACATTTCCTCGCCGTCCGGCCAATGCTTGGTCAGCCCGCCTTCCGGCACGGCGCCATCTTGCTTTTGCAGGACAAAATTCTTGATCCTGATGTTGGCGAAGGTGCCGCGCATCATGATTTCATGATTGCCGCGCCGCGTTCCATATTGGTTGAAATTGTCCTTCGAAACCTGCCGTTCGACGAGATATTGGCCGGCCGGCGACGCTTCCTTGATCGAACCTGCCGGTGAAATATGGTCGGTCGTGATCTTATCGCCGAAAAGCGCCAGAATGCGCGCATTCTCGATTTCGCGGATCGGCTCCGGCTCGGCCGTAAGCCCCTCGAAATAGGGTGGGTTGCGCACATAGGTCGAGCCGATGTCCCATTTGTAGGTCTCACCGGCCGGCGCCTTGACCTTCCGCCAATGCGTGTCGCCGTTGAAAACATCAGCATAGCGTGACTTGAACACTTTCTTGGTCACATAGGCATCGATGATCTCGGCGATCTCATCCTGAGAAGGCCAGATGTCCTTGAGAAACACCGGGTGGCCCTTCTTATCGTGGCCAAGCGGATCGACCGTAAGATCCGTTGCGACCGTGCCGGCGAGCGCATGCGCGACGACAAGCGGCGGCGAGGCAAGATAGTTGGCCTGGACATCGGGACTGACGCGGCCCTCGAAATTGCGGTTGCCGGAAAGAACTGCCGCGGCGACGATGCCATTTTCGTTGATGGTCTGCGAGATTTCCGGCGCCAAAGGTCCCGAATTGCCAATGCAGGTCGTGCAGCCGAAGCCGACCAGATTGAAACCGAGTTTGTCTAGCGACTTCTGCAATCCGGACGCTGCGAGATATTCGGCAACGACTTGGCTTCCGGGCGCAAGCGACGTCTTGACCCACGGCTTAACGCCGATTCCCTTGGCGATCGCGTTGCGGGCCAGCAAGCCGGCGCCAATCAGCACATTCGGATTCGAGGTATTGGTGCAGGAGGTGATCGCGGCGATGACCACATCGCCGTGGCCGAGATCGAAATTTTTTCCCTCGACCGCATAACGTTTCGAAAGTTCGCCTGGCTTTTTATATTCGGTATCGAGCGCGGCCTTGAAGCCGGCGCCGACCGAGCCGAGCGCAACACGCCCCTCGGGACGCTTGGGGCCCGCCATCGACGGCGTCACCGAATCCAGTTCCAAGGACAGCGTATCTGTGAAGACCGGATCCGGTGTGGTCTTGGTGCGATAGAGACCTTGTGCTTTTGCATAAGCCTCGACAAGGGCGACGCGGGCCGGCGTGCGGGCCGAAGTCTCGAGATAGGAGAGGGTCTCCGAATCGATGGGGAAGAAGCCGCAGGTGGCACCATATTCCGGCGCCATATTTGCGATGGTCGCGCGATCGGCGAGCGAAAGATGATTGAGGCCCGCTCCGTAAAACTCAACGAATTTGCCGACGACACCTTTTTTGCGCAGCATCTGCGTCACGGTGAGAACGAGATCGGTCGCGGTCACGCCGGCCGGGAGCCTGCCGGTCAACTGAAATCCAATCACCTCCGGCAGGAGCATGGAAAGCGGTTGGCCAAGCATGCAGGCTTCCGCCTCGATCCCACCGACCCCCCAACCGAGGACCGAGAGTCCATTCACCATGGTCGTATGCGAATCGGTTCCAACCAGCGTGTCCGGATAAGCGACCTCGACGGTGGCGGCCTTGCCACGCGGCGGTGCGAATTTTTCCTTGCGGGTCCAAACCGTCTGGGCGAGATATTCGAGATTGACCTGATGGCAAATCCCGGTGCCGGGCGGAACGACGCGGAAATTGTCGAAGGATCCCTGGCCCCATTTCAAGAACCGATACCGTTCGCCGTTGCGGCCGTACTCCAAATCGACATTGGTCTTCAAGGCCTTGCTGTTGCCGAAGGCATCGACGATCACGGAATGATCGATCACAAGATCGACCGGCACCAGCGGATTGATCTTTTGCGGATCGCCACCAAGGCTCGTCATGGCGTCGCGCATCGCGGCAAGATCGACAACCGCCGGCACGCCCGTAAAATCCTGCATCAAGACCCGGGCCGGACGAAACGCGATCTCGCGCTCGGTCGTCCCCTTGTTCACGACCCATGCGGCGACCGCCTCGATATCTTCCTTTGTGACGGTGCGGCCGTCTTCATAGCGAAGCAGATTTTCGAGTAAAACCTTCATCGAAAACGGGAGCTGCGCTATCCCCGCGAGCCCGTTTTTCTCCGCCGCCTTGAGGGAAAAATAATGATAGGTCTTGCTGCCTACCGTAAGCTTCTTGCGGCATTTGAAACTGTCGAGCGACGTCATCGGACTTGTCCCCGCGGAAGTTGGTCGAAATGGTGGGAAGAGGTTGGGTTATAAATAATTTTTACGCCAAGAGCTACACGGATGATAGAGGAAAGCCTTGTTTCGTCGATTGGGCCGCTGGCGGTTGATTCATGATGCGACTTTCTGCCTCAAAGCTCACCATCGAACGCGGTGGCCGGATCGTCATCGCGGACCTCTCCTTCACGGTGGAGAAAGGCGAGAGTTTGACCGTCACGGGCCCTAATGGCGCCGGAAAATCGACTCTTCTGCGAGCGCTCGCCGGGCTCCTGCCCCTTGCCGAGGGGACAATCGCTCTCGCTCCTGCATCCGACAAGACGCTTGCCGAACAGGTGCATTACATCGGTCATGCCGATGCCCTCAAGGGCGTTCTCACGGTCAGGGAGAATCTCGATTTTTTTGCTGCCATGCTGGAGTCCGGGAACGGCGGGCTGCCAACGAAAACAGCGCTTGCGGAGTTCGGACTTTCGCATACGGCCGATTTGCCGGCCGCCTATCTCTCGGCTGGCCAGAAGCGGCGCGCGGCGCTCGCCAAGCTTCGCATCGTCAAGCGTCCGATTTGGCTTCTGGACGAACCGTCGACGGCGCTCGACAGCGCCTCGCAAGCGCTCATGACGCAGATCATGGCAGCGCATCTGGCCGAAGGCGGGATGATTGTCGCTGCCACCCACGCCAGGCTCGATCTGGTCGGGCAGGAGCTTCGGCTATCTCCATGAAAACGCATCAACTTTCCGATCAACTGCAGAGACCTGGCTCACCTCTTTACGCGCTTTTCAGGCGGGAAATGCAGGTCGGCCGGCGCATCGGCGGAGGCACCAGTCTCGGGGTGGTCTTTTTTCTGATCCTCGTCACGCTAAGCGCTTTCGCCATCGGACCCGACCTCGCTTTGCTGGGCAAGATCGCCCCGGCGATCTTATGGATCAGCGGTCTGCTCGCGACATTGCTCGGGCTCGATCGGCTGTTTCAAGCCGACCACGAGGATGGCTCGCTCGATCTGCTTTTGACCAGCAGCACCCCTTTGGAATTGATTGTCCTCGTCAAATGTCTCGCTCATTGGATTTTAACCGGCCTCCCTCTGGTGGCGGCCGCGCCCTTCTTTGGCTTGATGCTCGGCTTGCCGGCCAGCCAGCTTTGGAGCGTCACCCTTTCCCTTCTTGCCGGCACCCCTGCCCTCACTTTGATCGGCGCGGTGGGCGCGGCGTTGACCGTCAGCCTGCGCCGCGGTGGGCTTTTGCTCGCGGTCTTGATCCTGCCTCTCTGCGTGCCGGTGCTGATCTTCGGGGTCGCGGCGGCGGGAGCAGATTCGCAGTCGCTCGTCCCTTTCGCGACTCCCTTTTTGATCCTTTGTGCCCTGACCTTGATTGCTCTCGTAGGTGCGCCCGTCGCGGCCGCCGCCGCACTCCGTCACATGAGTGAATAGATGTTCGAAGTGTTTTGTTCTTTCGAATTTACGCTGGCGACAGCTTTATTATTTATACTCGATATGTTTTTGTGTAACTCACCTTCCGCGTGACGCCAGGGCAATTGAGGCCATTATGAAACAGCTTGGGGTTCTCCTATTATGTGCTGCGTTGAGTTTTTGTTTGCCGCAGGGCGGCATGGCGGAGACGGCGGCGCCAGATCCAGAAGAGACGGTGACGACGCCAGAGCTACCGGAGACGGCACCAGACGCCGGAGCGCCAGAGGTTGCGGCGCCGGAGCCAGCGGCGCAAGATCCGGCCCATCCTGCGATCGAGCCGGCGGCGCTCGACCTGATCAAGGCCATGAGCGAAAAGCTGGCGGCGGCCAAGAGCATCGCTTTCGTTGCGCGCGGCGCGTTTGACGTCCCTGCCCGCAACGGCCAGCCCTTGTTTTATCATACCCGCTCCGACATTCTGCTCGTCCGGCCCAATAAGCTTCGCGTCGTCGTGCCCGGCGACGGGCCTCCGTCAGAGTTCTATTATGACGGCTCGAAGGTTGCGGTTTTCACCCCCAAGGCTGACCTGGTTGCGATCACGGATGCGCCCGGCAATGTCGAGGGGATGCTCGAAGACATTTACAAGAAGGCCGGGGTCTATTTCCCCTTTGTCGATTTCATCGTCGCCAACCCCTATAAGACGCTGACCGATGGATTGACCGGCGCCTTTGTGATCGGCAAATCGGAAGTCGTGGGCGATACGACCACCGATATCGTTTCCCTCTCCGACCCGAACGTGCATCTCCAGATCTGGATCGGATCGAAGGACAAGCTGCCTCGGCTCATCTGGGCCACGGCGGCCGACGCGCAGGAAAAGCCGCGTCACGTCGTTGAGTTTTCCAATTGGAAGCTCGACGGCAAACTGAGCAAGGACGTGGCGTTTGCGCCGCATACCAAAGCCTCGACCAAGCAGATTCCCTTCGACCGGCCGGATAACCAGCAATCCTCCAAGGAATAATTCAGGGTCCGGTCCCAGATTCGAGATGAGGTCAACATCATGACGCGCAACTTTTCTATGAGCGGCGTTCTTCTCGCCGTGGCACTCACCCTGAGTGGAACTCTACCGGCCGACGCTTTTCGTGGCGGCGGATTTGGCGGTGGCGGGTTTGGTGGCGGCGGGTTTCACGCCGGCGGATTCGGCGGGGGCGGATTTGGCGCCGCCGGTTTCGGCGGCGGCGGCGCCTGGCACGCGGGGGGCGTTGGACCCGCTGATAACGCTTGGCACGCTGGCGGCGTGCATGAGAATTGGGGCGGAACCTGGCACGGAGACGGCTGGCATGCCGGGGGTTATTACGGCGGCGGCTTCCACGGCCCCGTCGTGGTCAATCATTACTACAACGGCGGCTGCTGGAATTGTGGCGGCGCAGCCGCTGCCGCAGCCTACGCGGCGGGTGCGGCCGCGGCCGCTTATGCCATCGGCTCCATGGTTGTCAGCGTCCCGGTCGGCTGTCCGTATAATTTCGTGGACGGGATCAATTATTACGTGTGCGACGGGACCTGGTTCCAGCCCTTGTACGGCAATAATGGCCTTTACTACCGGGTCGTCGCCCCCCTTTGAACAAGCCACAGCCTCGGATTGAACGGAGGTCTGCCGCGCTTCGAGGCAAGGTGGCAGACCATCCCGACGGGGAGGTGGCCGGATTTGCGTTTGGCGGTGCGGCAGCCTAGATAAAATCATGCTCAACTACGCCAGCCCGACGACTTTCCTACGCATCTCCCGCGTGCTTGTGCCGGTGTCGGCCACGCTGACGGCCCTGCTCCTGGGCGCCGGCCTTTACCTCGCTTGGTTCGTCGCCCCACCCGACTATCAGCAGGGCGAGACGGTCCGGATCATGTATCTTCATGTGCCGGCCGCTTGGTTGGCCATGTTCATCTATGCGGTCATGACGTCGGCGGCCCTTGGCACGCTGGTCTGGCGGCATCCCCTTGCCGATGCCGCGCAGAAAGCAGCGGCCGCGCTCGGCGCCGGATTTACCTTTCTCTGCCTTGTGACCGGCTCGATCTGGGGCAAGCCCATGTGGGGCACCTGGTGGGTCTGGGATGCGCGGCTCACCTCGGTTCTCGTGCTCTTCCTGATCTATCTCGGCCTCGTGGCGCTCTGGCGCACGATCGAGGATCCGGGCAAGGCCGCGCGGGCCGCAGCGATTTTCACCCTCGTCGGCGCGGTCAATATTCCGATCATCAAATTTTCCGTCGATTGGTGGAACACCCTGCACCAGCCGGCCTCGGTGTTTCGTCTTGGCGGACCGGCCATTGCAACATCCATGCTTTGGCCGCTCCTCGTCATGGCGCTGGCCTTCACGTTCCTGTTCGTAACGCTCTATCTCATGGCCATCCGCAACGAGATCCTGCGGCGGCGTCTGCGCCGGCTCGCGATCCTCGGCGCGCAGGAGTCCGGCGCCGCGCGGCCCTCATCCAATTGGGAGGCGGCCTATGAGCCATGATCCGCATCTTGGCTTCGTCGTCGCGGCCTACGCCTTTGCCTTTGTCGTGATCGCGGGAATGATATTCACGATCCTGGCCGATTATTTGACCTTGAAGCGGGCCCTTGCGGCCTTCGGCGAGCGGGCGGGACGCAATGATGCAGGTCAAGACGATCTGAAGCCACGAAACCCGGAAAGCTTGGACTGATATGGCGGCGACCGAACCGAGGCCGGAGGCCAGATCCCCCGCGCGGCGGCCGCTTCTCATTTATGTGCCCTTGATCGTTTTTGCCGCCCTCGCCGGCTTGTTCTTCGTGCGGCTCTATTCGGGCGATGCCTCGCTGCTGCCCTCGGCGATGATCGGGCGGCAGGTTCCCAGCTTTACCCTGCCGCCGGTCGAGGGGCTCGCCGACAAGCCCGGATTTTCCGACACCGATTTTCGGCAAGGCAAGGTCACTCTCGTCAACGTCTTTGCATCCTGGTGCGTGCCTTGCCACCAGGAACATGCGCTGATCATGCGGCTGTCGAAGGATGCGACGCTTGCGCGCGCGGGGATACAAGTTTTCGGCCTCGCCTATAAGGACGAGCCAGCCAATATCCGGCGCTTCCTCTCCGAGTCTGGCGACCCTTATGCGCGGATCGGCGCCGACCGCAAGGGACGGACCGCGATCGACTGGGGAGTCTATGGGGTGCCCGAAACCTATATCGTCAAAGGCGACGGCACGATCGCCTATCGTTTTGTCGGGCCGATGAGCGACGAGAGCTATCGGGATGTGATTCTGCCGGAGATTGAGAAGGCGCTGCGCTGACGCGCGGGCAAACGCCGGGGCTGTTTGTTGGTGAGCCCATCGTACTAAAATGTTTCACGTGAAACATTTTGGTACGATCGAGGCCAAAAATCTTACAAGGCCGAAGAAGCGCCGCCGTAGAGAGGGACTATGCCGCAGCAAGCTCGTCTTAGGGTGCATGGGCATGGAGGCGTTGAAGTCGAATTAGTAACGGCTTACCTCACTGATTTAAAATATGCATACGATTCCATCTTATTTTTCGAGGCGACAATTGATGTAATGCGTCGGATCACGCACGACTTCCCTTTCCCACGGTATCCCTTCGTATCGGATTTCCTACTATCTCGCCGAATCGGTGGACGTACACGCTACTGGCTTCCGGCGCCCGATGAAATCGTATCTTCCGTTCCACGCAAGGAACAACTCATTTTCTCTGCTGTGAGTCTCAATTCGCCGGGCGTTTGGGAGTTTTTGGGTACGCTCAATGCACTTGAGGTCTTGCGCAATTATCTGAACGATCGTCATGAGAGACGAAAGGATCGCGCGTACCGAGAATCAGCGGAACAGAGACGGCTAGCTCTTGAGAACTTGAGTTTAGAGAACAGGGTTATTTCTGAGCGCGTGCGGCTCGCAAAGGACATGGGCGCAACAGATCGCGATCTCGCTCCGTTGCTTAACGAGCTTATCTACAAGCCTCTTGTGGCATTAGACCGTTATCAGGACAAAGGCGTAATCGAGGACACCGAAATCCCTTCTCATTCTGACCGCGAGGGAAGATAGGCAGAACAGGTCGAAACTCGTTGAAAGCCGCATAAGGCTCATTGTGGAACATGCCACGACGGACGGTGTATGTTTGGATGGCCGGGTCAAGCCCGGCCATGACGTGACGAGGTTGACCGCATGAAAGGCGGCTACGTCTACATCATGTCGAACAAACGTGACGGCACGCTCTACATTGGCGTGACCAGCGACCTTTCACGCCGCCATTGGCCTCGCGGGTGGAAGCTCGCCCTGATCCACGGGATGAACCCGGATTGGGGAGACCTTTGTGAGCGGCTTAACTGGTAAGCTGTACAACTCTTGCGTCATGCCCGGCCTTGAGCCGGGCATCCAACAACGAACGGTGGATGCTTGGATGGCCGGGTCAAGCCCGGCCATGACATGATAAGGTTGACCTCGTGAAAGGTGGCTTTGTCTACATCATGTCGAATAAACGCGATAGCACGCTCTACATTGGCGTGACCAGCGACCTTTCACGCCGCGTTTGGGAGCATCGCGAAGGCGTCATAGACGGATTCACGAAACGTTATGAGCTGAAACGCCTCGTCTATTACGAAACTTATGACGATATCCGCAACGCTCTGCAGCGCGAAAAAAACCTTAAACATTGGCCTCGCGTGTGGAAGCTCGCCCTGATCCACGGGATGAACCCGGATTGGGAAGACCTTTATGAGCGGCTTAACTGGTAAGCTGTACAACTCTTACGTCATGCCCGGCCTTGAGCCGGGCATCCAACAACGGACGGTGTATGTTTGGATGGCCGGGTCAGGCCCGGCCATGACGTAAGAGTCATGCGCAACAGGATCTGTAGAAGATTCGCCACCCTCACGCCGAGCCGTTCAGCCATAAGTGCGGCTGCGATTGGCTGCTCGATCAACTCATTTGGGCGAAGCCGGAAACTTTCGCGCGAGCCACCGCGCCGTCACCCGGTCATGCCAAGGGACGCTGCTCCCCTCGCCGTGGAAGCCGAGATGACCGCCAGCCGGACTCAGCACCGCCTCGATCATCGGCAGGCGCGGCCAGTCGATCGCCGTGTAGCAAGCGCCCGGAATCCAAGGGTCGTCCAGCGCCTGCAGGATCAGCGTCGGCCGCGATATGCCGGCGAGGAAACGCTTGGCGGCATTGCTTTCATAATAGGCTTGAGCATCCCGGTAGCCGAAGCGCGGCGCGATGAAGTGGTCGTCGAATTCATAGACGTTCCTGGCCGCGGCGATCGCCGCCCGCTCAGACGTGCTGACCGCCGCGCCCGGCGCCAGGGCTTCGCGTTTCATCGCCTCGAGCATGTAGCGTTGATAGGCAAAGTTGCGCAGGGTGAGCATCTGCGCGGAGGTCGCCGCCAAGTCAATCGGCACGGACACTGTGACCGCCGCCCGCACCGGCAGGCCATGCCCGCCTTCGCCCATGAATTTCAGCACAAGATTGCCGCCCAGCGAATGGCCGAACAGAATGATCCCATGGCGGGTCAGTTCATCAGGGAGTCCCCGCAGGGCGGCCGTCAGATCGCCGGTCCGTCCGGCATGATAATGCCCCGCCGCAGTCGGGCGAGACGGGAGAGAACCGCGCAGGTTCAGGCGCATGACCGGCCAACCTTGGCCAAGGAGATGCCGCAGGCTCCCCAACACGGATCCGCTCACCTCGGAGCCTGCAAGTCCGTGCACAAGCACGACGAGCGGCCGCCTCACCGCGCCGACCGGCCGGTCGAGCCGCGCCGCCAGCCGGTCGCCATCGGGCACCGGCAGCAACAGGCGCTCCCCACCCGGCAAGTCCGGCCAAGTACCGCGCATGAAATTGCGCAGAGTTTGCAGATCGCCGCCGAACCAGGGCGCCCTTTCGCGGAACAGCGGAACCGTCTCCAATGACGTGTCCTCGCCGGCCGGCAAGGGCGGGGCCGCCTCATGTAGCCGCAAACTGCTCGGCGTTAGCCAGTGCTGACCCATCAAAAGGGAATCCTTCCTCTCCTCTAGATCGCTTTCAGGCTATTCCTCTCAGTATGCCCAGACACCGTGGGCCGACGGTCGCGTGCTGCTTGGAGTTATTCGCCGCCCTGCCCGGTCAGCCTTAACCAATCTTCCTCGCTGATGGTTTCAATTCCAAGTTCGGCCGCCTTCGCGAGCTTTGAACCGGCACCGGGTCCGGCAACGACGAGATCGGTTTTTTGGGAGACGGATGCTGCGACCTTCGCGCCGAGCCGCTCGGCCTGGGCCTTGGCCTCGTCGCGGGTCATGCGCTCAAGCGAGCCCGTAAAGACCACCGTCTTGCCGGCAACCGGACTTGTCGAGGCAATGGCCTCCATCGGCACCACCTTCACATGGTCGAGCAGCGCGTCGAGAACCTCTTCATTGTGCTTTTCGACAAAAAAATCGGCGATGGCCTCCGCCACGACCTCGCCGATCCCTTCGATATTGTTGATCTCCGCGCGGGCGTCCGAGCCTTCCGACGCCGCCCGCGCCGTGGCGCGAAGCACCTCGAAGGAACCGAAATAGCGGGCAAGACGGCGCGCGTTGGTTTCCCCCACATGCCTAATGCCCAGCGCGAAAATAAAACGGTTGAGCGGGAGCGTGCGGCGGGCCTCGATGGCCCTGAAAAGATTTCCGACCGAGGTTTCGCCATAGCCTTCGCGGCCCTTGAGATTTAGAACACCAGCCTTTTCACGCGCCTCCAGCGTGAAGATATCGGCGGCGGTCTTGATCAAACCCTCGCGGAAAAATTGCTCGATCTGCTTGTCGCCGAGCCCTTCGATGTCGAAGGCGTTGCGCGATGCAAAATGTTTCAGGCGCTCGACCGCCTGGGCCTCGCAGATGAGACCGCCGGTACAGCGGCGCACCACGTCGGCGGTGCCGGTTTTTGGATCGATCTCGCGAACCGCCGCCGAGCCGCACACCGGACAAACGTCGGGGAACACATAGAGCTTTGCGCTTTTGGGCCGCTTCTCCAGGACCGGCCCAAGAATCTGCGGAATCACATCGCCGGCGCGTTGGACGATCACCGTGTCGCCGATGCGGATATCCTTGCGGGCGATCTCATCCTCGTTGTGCAAAGTCGCATTTGAAACGACGACGCCGCCGACCGTCACCGGATCGAGCCGCGCCACCGGCGTCAACGCGCCGGTCCGCCCCACCTGGATTTCGATATCGCGCAGGACGGTGGTCGCCTTTTCGGCCGGGAATTTATGCGCCACGGCCCAGCGGGGCGAACGCGAGACAAAGCCGAGGCGATGCTGCAAGGCGAGGCTATCGACCTTGTAGACCACGCCGTCGATGTCATAGCCGAGGGAAGCACGCATCGACTCGATTTCCCGGTAATGCGCGAGCAAATCCTCGGCCGAGTGGCAGAGCACCATCAGCGGATTGACCGGCAAACCAAATTTTCTAAAGGCAGCGATCATCTCCATTTGCGTCGCCGCCGGCAAAGCGCTGAGCTCGCCCCAGGCATAGGCAAAGAAATGCAATGGGCGCCCGGCGGTGATCGACGGATCGAGCTGACGCAGCGAGCCCGCCGCCGCATTGCGCGGATTGGCGAACAGGGTTTTGCCGGCTGCCGCCTGGCGCGCGTTCAATGCGGCAAAATCGGCGTGCGTCATATAGACCTCGCCGCGCACCTCGAGGATTTCCGGCGCGTTGCCGGTGAGCGTTCTCGGCACTTCATCGATGGTGCGCACATTGGCGGTGACGTCCTCGCCCTCATAGCCATCGCCCCGGGTGGCCGCCTCCACGAACCTCCCTGCTTCGTAGCGCAGCGAACAGGAGAGACCGTCGATCTTTGGCTCCGCCGTGATTTCGAGTGGCGCTTGCGCGCCAAGCCCAAGGAATCTGCGCACACGCGCGACAAAATCCGTCACTTCCTCATCGGCAAAAACATTGCCAAGGGAGAGCATCGGCACTCTGTGACGGACTTTGGCGAATTTTTCCGAAGGGGTGGCGCCGACTTTCTTGGTCAGCGAGTCCGGTGTGGCAAGCTCCGGGAAGGCGGCCTCGATGGCCTCGTAGCGCTGCCGTAGGGCGTCGTATTCGGCGTCCGAAATCGTCGGCGCGTCCTCGCTGTAATAGCGCCGGTCATGCGCGGCGATCTGTTCCCCGAGGCGCGCGTGTTCGCGGCGCGCTTGCGTGGCGCTGAGGCTATCGATGGGGGCCGGCTTCTTCATGCCGCCGAAATTAGCATGAGCCCTGCGTCGGCGAGAAGTGGCGCCCGCGCGGGTTTCGGCATTTGGCTGACCTAAATCAAAGCGCCCAAACGAGGCTTATTCGGCAGCGCGTTTGAATTCCGGGAAGGTGCAGCGGGCGTCGCCGCCCTCGCGCTTGAATTCTACGATCTTCGCGGATTCCCCAAAGGGCAGCTTCAGGCTGTGCCAAACATCCACCATGCTCTCAACGAGATGGACGATATGGGCGTCGGTATGCAACGGGCCCGGCGTGACGCGCAGACGCTCTTCGCCCTTGGCGACCGTCGGGTAATTGATCGGCTGAATATAAATGCCATGCCGATCGAGCAGCATATCGGTTGCGCGCTTGCAGAGATCCGCGTCGCCGACATGAATGGGCACGATGTGCGACGGGTTCGAAATCACGGGGAGCCCTGCCGCACTTAAGGCGTGCTTGGTGAGCATCGCCTGGCGCTGATGCAGCATGCGAAGCTCGGTGCCCTGGGTCTGCTTCAGAAGGCGGACCGCAGTTCTTGCCGCGGCGGCGACCGCCGGTGGCAAAGCGGTGGTGAAAATGAAAGCCGGGGCATGCGAGCGAACCGCATCGATGATTGCCGCTTTGGCGGTCACGTAGCCGCCGAGCGTGCCAAACCCCTTGGCAAGCGTCCCTTCGATCACGTCGATTCGGTCCATGACGCCTTCACGCTCGGCGATACCGCCGCCGCGCGGACCATAAAGCCCAACCGCATGAACCTCGTCCATGTAGGTCATCGCATTATAGCGGGCGGCGAGATCGGCGATTTGCGCCACCGGCGCAATGTCGCCATGCATCGAATAAAGGCTTTCGAAGACGATCAGCTTGGCCCGCGCCGGGCCCGCTTCACTTAGAAGCTGTTCGAGGTGCGCCACATCATTGTGCCTGAAAATCTTGCGCTCCGCCTTCGAGCGGCGGATGCCTTCGATCATCGAATTATGATTGAACTCATCCGAGAGAATCAGGCAATTGGGCAGAAGATCGCCGATTGTGGATATTGTCGCGAGATTGGAAATCCACCCGGAAGTGAAGACGAGCGCTGCTTCTTTCCCGTGGAGGTCGGCCAATTCCCACTCGAGTTCGACGAGCGGATGATTGGTCCCTGAAATATTGCGGGTGCCGCCGGAACCGGCTCCATGCCGAATCGCTGCTGTGGCCATGGCATCGGTCACTTCCGGATGGCGGCCCATGCAGAGGTAATCGTTGGAGCACCAGATAACGACTTCCTCGACGCGCTCGGGACCCCGCCAAAGCGCGCGCGGAAAAGTCTCGGCATTGCGCTCGAGATCCGCGAAAACCCGGTAGCGGCTCTCGGCTTTCAGCTTTGAAATCGCGTCATCGAAGAAGCGCGAATACGGCATATTGAGAGTCTCCAAACTCCGATCGCAGCAGCGGATCCGTTCAACGAACCCGCGCGGGCTAAATGATCACAAGAGGGTCGTTTTGTTTTTTTACCTCTTCACTAAGTACCCGGCGACCGGCGGAGGGTCACAAAAGCACATACCATAGATGTGGCTATAACCCAAAAAATATGCGAGGGGATTTAGTCTCCGCGGGTGGCAAAGGCTTTAGCTAGGTTCGCGCAGGCCGTCAATTACGTAACGTACCTACCCAAAGATGCGCATTCTTGTCACCGGCAGCGCCGGATTCATCGGCTTTCACATGGCCCGCCGTCTTCTCGACGAAGGCCATGAGGTTGTAGGCATCGATGGATTTACCCCCTACTACGATCGCAACCTGAAGCTTCGCCGGCAGGAAATATTACTGCAAAGGCAGGGGTTTTCGGGCCATGAGGTCATGCTCGAAAATTTTGCTGCATTGCAAGAAATCTACGGCTGCGGCTTCGATGCGATTTACCATTTCGCCGCACAGGCCGGGGTTCGTTATAGCCTCGACAACCCGCGCGCCTACATTGACGCAAATCTGGTGGGGATGTTCAACCTTCTGGAATTGATGCGGCAGGCTCCGCCGGCGCATGCCCTGATGGCGTCGACGTCTTCCGTCTATGGCGCCAATCCCAAAGTCCCGTTCCACGAGACCGACCGGGCCGATCATCCTTTGACGCTCTATGCCGCCACCAAAAAGGCAAATGAGGAAATGGCCCACGCCTACAGCCATCTCTTCAAAATACCGATCACCATGCTGCGGTTTTTTACGGTGTATGGCCCCTGGGGCCGGCCGGACATGGCGCTGTTCAAATT
The DNA here is from genome assembly GCA_004564215.1 of Beijerinckiaceae bacterium. NCBI lineage: Bacteria > Pseudomonadati > Pseudomonadota > Alphaproteobacteria > Hyphomicrobiales > Beijerinckiaceae > Beijerinckiaceae bacterium. The sequence continues at coordinate 1,127,140 of CP024846.1, forward strand.
CGCCGCGGCACTTTTCGAGGGCCGACCCCTCGACCTCTATAATCACGGGAAAATGACCCGGGATTTTACCTATGTCGGCGACCTTGTGGAAGCCATGCTGCGCTTGCTCAAATGCGCCCCGCCCTTCGTCGGCAACCGGACCGAACAGATCGCCCAGGACAGCCTATCGCCCGTCGCGCCCTGGCGCGTCGTCAATATCGGCGCGCAGACGCCCGTGAGTTTGATGGATTTCGTTGCCGCCATCGAAGCTGCAACCGGGCTGCACGCCCCTTATAATTTTATGGAGATGCAACAAGGCGATGTACCGTTCACTTTCGCGGACACCTCGCTCCTGTCGTCCTTGACGGGCTTTACCGCGAAGACTCCCCTGACCGAGGGAGTCAGGGCCTTCGTCGCTTGGTATCGCGATTATTTCGCCCTTTAGATCACGATGATTTTGGATTAACTCAATCCAAAATCATGAACGTGATCGATTCCAAAAATTTAGAGCGGGATGCTGGCGGAAAACCCGTTTCCACTTTTCCTCATCCCGCTCTCGCGGATCGCTCAAAAAACAAGGCCGGGTTTTAATCCGGCCTTATCGTATTAAACGATTGTCAACGGAAGTCCGCAATCAGGGCGTCACGGATCCGCGCGCCCGGCCGCCGGGAACTCGACAGGAACAGCCGTTTCCGACCCATGATGTCTCATACAGCAAGCATGTCTTGATCGGAGTCGCGCAATAATTTCCGCCGGCTGCGACGCTGCGGCCGGTCACCAGAGGCGCGGTCGCGCCAGCAGCGATTGCAAGCGGGGCGGTTGCGAGCGCCGCCAATCCAGCTCCGGCGCCGTAGCCGTAACCATAGGGATAGTCGTAGCCATAGCTGTAGGGATAACCGTAGCCATAGCCAAGGCCCAAGCCAGCCAAGCCGACTCCGCCCCATCCCCAGCCGCGGTTCCAACCATAGCCGCGCCAGCCGCGGTTCCAACCACCGTGCCAGCCGGCGCCACGCCAACCACCACCATGCCAACCGCCCATGCCACCGTGCCAGCCGCCACCACCGTGCCAACCGCCACCACCGTGCCAGCCACCCATTCTTGCCGAAGCGGGACCGCTCGCAACAAGAGCTACGCCCAATGCGGCGGAGGCCATCAATATGCCAAACCGTTTCATAGCATTCTCCGTTTTTTAGCGCCCTCGTTTGGGGGCGGCACCCGAACCTTTCGAGTGCCATTGCCGTTTATGTATGCGTGACAATGGGAAAGGAACGTCACTCGTTGACGAATGTTCCATCGCCCGGCTGAAGGGGGAGGGATGTGCTGATGCGCACGAGATTGTCGTGCTTGGTCCACGCTTCCACGAGTGCCTCTTTTGCGTTAGTTTAGCGAAACCGGTGCAGGATCAGCGGATGCAAGAAAATGGAAAAATTGCTTCACGTTTTTTTTGCTGAGTTAATCAAAACAGGTTCTCTCGAAATCGAAACTGCGGACGGCCGCAAATTTGGCGTCGGCGACGGCTCAGGTAAAAAGCTAGCGCTTCGCTTCAACGACAAGGCCGTCTTCACCCAGCTCCTTCGTGACCCAGAACTGCGTTTCGGCGAGCTTTACATGGATGGCCGGATCGATGTCACGCAAGGCACCATCTTCGACATTCTGACGCTCGCTGCGGTCAATATGGCGGCCCCGCAGAGCCCCCTTTGGGTCCGGGCGTTCCAAAAAACACGATCGACCTTTCGCCACCTCCGCCACCCCAACGACCTCCTGCGCGCAAAGCGCAATGTCGCCCATCATTATGATCTTGATACCAATCTTTACCGGCTCTTTCTCGACCAGGATTTGCAGTATTCCTGCGCCTACTTCGAACGGGACAGCCAGAATCTCGAAGTAGCCCAACTGGCCAAGAAACGCCACATCGCCGCAAAGCTCTTGGTCGAGCCGGGTCATACCATCCTCGACATTGGATCAGGCTTTGGCGGCTTGGCGATTTATCTGGCGCAGTTTTGCAACGCCAGTCTCACCGGCCTCACCCTGTCATCCGCCCAACTCAAGGTTGCGCAGGTGCGGGCTGGGCAATTGGGCCTAACCAGCGCCATCGATTTTCGCTTGCTTGACTACCGTCAGCTGGACGGGCGCTTCGACCGGATTGTTTCGGTCGGAATGTTCGAGCATGTCGGCGTTGCCCATTATGAATCCTATTTCAGAAAGATCGCGGATTTGCTCGAGGGCGATGGCGTGGCACTGGTTCACACTATTGGCAGGGCGGACGGACCCGCGGCAACCAACCCATGGGTCGCAAAATATATTTTCCCCGGCGGCTACATGCCCGCCTTGTCGGAAATCATGCCGGCGATCGAACGCACCGGTCTTTTTGTGACCGACATCGAGATCCTGCGGCTCCACTACGCGGACACCGTCAAAACTTGGCGCGAACGGTTCTTAGATCACCGTGCCGCGGTTCAGGCCCTCCACGACGAGCGTTTCTGCCGCATGTGGGAGCTTTATCTCGCAGGGTCCGAATGCGCCTTCCGGTACGAGGGGCTGGTGGTGTTCCAAATCCAACTCGCAAAGAAGCTCCATACGGTTCCTCTGACCCGGGATTATATCAACCACAACGAAGCCCTGTTGCGGGAGCTCGATACCGCCCCCGCTTTCCTGCGCGTGGCAGGCCAGTAGAGAGCCCGCAGGGCCGAAGCGGACTGCGACCGTTTCTGATTTGCGGCCGCAGCCGTCCCGCCGCACGTCATGATCGTGAAAATGAAGTCTCTTCGCGATGAGGCTCAAGGGGATGCCCATGCCCAGCATTGCAGGTGGTTTCGAGGCAGCGTCCTTCAATCAAACGCCGCCATTCGAAAATATCGATCTCTTCACCACGGATCTTCCGCTTCGCGAGGCGCTTGGGCGGGCCGGCGTCGATTGCGAGGCTGCGGACCTCGCCGCCTTCGGCCGGGATTTCGGTTCGGCGGAAACGATCCAGCTTGGTCGGCTCGCCAATGAGAATCCGCCGCGTCTTTACGTTGTCGATCCGACGGGCACTCGAAGCGACAGGGTGGATTTCCATCCGGCCTATCACAGCTTGATGCAAAAAAGCATGGCTGCCGGTCTGCATTGCTCGGCCTTCGACAACAAGGTGCCGAGCCAGAACCGGATCAGCGAACGCGCCGCGCGGCTTTACCTGGCGACACAGATCGAAGCCGGACATGTGTGTCCGATCACCATGACCAATGCCAGCGTCTCCGTGCTCGCAGCCGCCCCCGAGATCCATGCGGCCTGGATGCCGCATATTCTTTCCCGCGACTATGATGGCGCGAGGAAGCCTTGGTTCGAGAAGCGGGCGGTCACCCTCGGCATGGGTATGACGGAGCGGCAAGGCGGAACCGACGTTCGCGCCAACATAACCAAGGCGAGCGCGCAAAACGGACATTATGAGATTACCGGCCATAAATGGTTCTTGTCGGCGCCCATGTCGGATGCCTTTATCGTGCTGGCCCAGGCTTCCGCAGGCCTGACAGCCTTCCTTCTTCCGCGATTTCGCCCGGACGGCAGCGTTAACGCGCTGAGATTTCAGCGGCTCAAGGACAAGCTCGGCAACCGCTCGAATGCATCGGCCGAAGTCGAGTTCGATGCCGCCTATGCCGAGCGCCTCGGTCCCGAAGGCGAAGGTGTGCGGACCATCATCACGATGGTCCAATGGACGCGGCTCGACTGCGCCGTCGCCGCCGCCGGGCAGATGCGATTTGGCCTCGCCCAGGCGGTCCATCACGCCCGCCACCGCACCGTGTTCCAGCGCCGTCTTGCCGATCAGCCGGCGATGCAAGCGGTTCTTGCCGATCTCGCCCTGGAAAGCGAAGCCAATACCGCGCTGGTTTTCCGGCTGACGCGCGCCTGCGAGCGGGCGCCAATCGATGAAGCTGAAGCCGCCTATGCGCGGTTGATGACCCCGGCGATTAAATATCTCGTTACCAAGAGCGCGCCGAACTTCATTTACGAGACGCTCGAATGCCTCGGCGGCAATGGCTATGTCGAGGATTTGCCGATGGCGCGCCTCTATCGCGAGGCGCCGCTGAATGCCATCTGGGAGGGCTCCGGCACGGTCGTGGCCCTCGATGTTCTGCGAGTGCTGAGCCGCAATCCGGATCAATCGCAGGCCGTCATCCATTCGCTTGCCAAAGGATGCGGGGCGGCCGGAAAGGCGGCGGCCGCCGAAATCCAGCACAGTTTCGGTGGCCAGGATGTGGAAGGCAGCGCGCGTATCATCGCTGAAAAAATCGCCCGATTGGGGGCGCTGTCCGCCCTTGCGGATGCAAACACCAGCCTGACGGAGACTTACGCGGCAACGCGCCTCCAAGGCTCACCCCACGCGACCTGGGGTGCCTGCGATTTGAAATCGATTCGGACGCTTGTTCTCTCCCGTGTCCTGCCGGATTCGATCGGGTGACGAGCCGCAGGCTTCGCGCAGGCTTGGATCGTTAGACCCTCCGTGATGGAACCCCACGCGTCGGTGCCTCACGGTCCGTGACCGGGAGCGCCGGTCAGGATAGGCATGACCCAAACCGCACAACGCCCATCTGTCTTTATAGCCACCCCCTGTTTCGGCGGTCTGGTGTCCCAACATTACATGCAGTCGGTCCTCGGCCTGGTTCAGTTCGCAAGCCTGGCGGGGTTCGACACGACCCTGGCGCTGCTTGGCCATGACTCGCTCATCACCCGCAGCCGCAACACGCTCGTCACCCAATTCCTGAACACGCCGACCGCGACGCATTTGCTGTTCATCGACGCCGACATCAGCTTCGAGGCCGAGCAAGTCTATCACATGCTCAACTTCAATCGTGAATTTGTCGCCGGGATTTATCCCTTGAAAGTCATTGACTGGAATAACGCTGCGATCAAACGGGCAGCGACGGTCCTTGAGCCGTTTCATGCCGCGCCATTGTTCTATGTCGGCACGCTCTGTGTCGGACCCGGCCTCGAACGCGACGGGCGTTTCGCCACTGCTATTTACTGTGGGGGCGGCTTCATGCTGTTGCAGCGACAGGTCGTCGAACGGATGATCGCGGCCTATCCGCAAACCCGGTACCGCAGCGCGCACGCCTATTCCAACGCAACCGGCCAGGAAAACTATGCCCTGTTCGACTGCTTGATCGACAAGGAAACCAATGCCTACGTCAGCGAGGACTTTGGCTTTTGCCAAAAATGGCGCGACATCGGCGGCAAAATATGGCTCGATACGGAAGGCAAGCTGGCCCATATCGGTTCTTATAATTTTCAGGGAGACCCTAGGGCGCGCTACGCGGCCAATTGAGGCGGGAACGGTTCGGTACCGCGGCCTTCCTTCGCCTTGGCTCGCTCTAAATCAATCGACGAAGTTTTCGAGAAGCTTGATTCGGTCGGAGGTCAAAGCTGTCGTCAAATTTTCCGGCGCAAGCGCAGGAAATTTGACGTTGGCGAAGGCGACCCAGGCATCGCGGTAGCGCAGCCATACCCGCTGGGTCGCCTTGATCCCGTCCTTAGTGACCGTCCCCCGCGCGGAACTGTCCTTCGTCTTCAAGATTTTTCCATAAAGAGCGTTGAGCTTTGCGTCCGCTTCCGCGAAGCGTTCCTTTGGGGACGCCGGAGGCTCGCCTTTGATCAGGCTTTGCAGAATTGCGAGAAAACGGTCTTCTTCCGCCTGTTCAGCCTCGACATACATCGCCCCGCGTGCAGTGCCCGACATATCGACTTCATTATCCGCCTCCGCCTGGACATAGGCATTCTTGGCTTTTTCAAGGGTCGCGAAGGCCCGGCGTTCTCCCTCGGACCAGCCGGCGATCAGGGATGCGAGCTTTTCCTTGCGCGTTTCCTCTGCCAGCCTTGCTTCATGCTGGGCACAGGCACCCTGGGCGGCGCCGCTAGTGATATCCTCGCACGGGCTGAAATCCTGACCGCGCCAATGTTCCCTCTTGAATTTTTCCAGATGGGCGACCCAGCCTTGCTCCTCCGCCGGCGCGCCTTGAAGCTCGCAGGCAAATTTCAACGCGAGATCGAAGCTGCGCGGAGCTCCGATGCCGTTGGCATAGATCGTCATCAGCATGCCCGTGCCGGAGAACAAATTCGGCCAGCCATTGTCGGAGGCTTCGCGCTCGACATAAGCGCATTGCCGCGCGCGCGCCGGATCCCTCGGAATACCGATCCCAAAATACAGCGCTTCGGAGTCGCAACCCTTCAGCGCCGCTCTCTCCGCAGGGGTCGGGACCTCCACCTTCGGCAGAGGCAATTTTGACGCCTTGTCGCAGTCCGCGATCGGCAACGCGTCGGCGTCATTGTCCTGAGGTTCGGCTTCTGCCGCTCCGCAGGCAAACAGCGTCAACAGACAAATTGCGCTCATCCGCCATTTGAGGCTAGCCGCCGACATTGGACAAACGCCCCCTATATGGTTTGATTATAGGCGCCCACTTCCGGGTTTTCCCGGAGAATGGAATCCACCGCCGCAAATATTTCCCGCATCCTTGCTTCCGACTTCGGGCTTTCCACGACAACAACGAGCTCGGGCTTGTTCGATGAAGCCCTGACAAGACCCCAGGTGCCGTCTTGCGTCGTCACGCGCACACCGTTGACCGTGACGATATCGCGGATTTTTTGGCCGGTCAGCGTTTCGCCCTTGGCCTCCATGGCTTTGAAGCGCTCGGTGACCTTGTCGACGACAGCATATTTCTTTTCGTCGTCGCAATGCGGCGACATGGTCGGCGAGCCCCATGTTTTGGGGAGTTCTTCATAAAGCTCGGCCATCGATTTTGTGGGATTGCGGTCGAGCATTTCAATGACATGGATGGCCGTCAGAATGCCATCGTCGTAGCCACGGCCGACCGGGTCGTTGAAGAAGAAATGTCCTGACTTTTCAAACCCCGCGAGGGCCTTGAGATCGGTGACCCGCCGTTTGATATGAGAGTGGCCGGTCTTCCAGTAATCGGCTTTGACGCCCTGCGCGAGAAGCTGCGGATCGGTCGCGAAAAGGCCAGTGGATTTGACATCGACCACGAACGTCGAATTCGGGTAGAGTTTTGACAGATCCCGCGCGAGCATCACCCCGATCTTGTCGGCAAAAATCTCCTCGCCGCGATTATCGACGACGCCGCAGCGGTCGCCATCGCCATCGAACCCAAGCCCCACATCGGCGCCGGTCTCGAGCACTTTCGCGGCCATCGCATGCAGCATCTCAAGGTCTTCTGGATTTGGATTGTAGTGTGGGAAGGTAAAATCGAGGTCGGCGTCGAGCGGAATGACCTCGCAGCCGATCAGCTCCAAGATTTTGGGTGCGAAGGCCCCGGCGGTCCCATTGCCGCAGGCAGCGACCACCTTCAGTCTGCGCTTGATTTTTGGCCGGTTGGTGAGATCGGCGATGTAGCGCGCCGGGAAATTTTCCACGAACCGATAGGAGCCGCCATCGGCGTAGCGAAATCGTCCTTCCAGAACGATCTCTTTCAAGCGGCCCATTTCCTCCGGGCCGAAAGTGACCGGTCGCTGCGCACCCATTTTCACGCCGGTCCAACCATTGTCATTATGCGAGGCGGTGACCATCGCAACCGCCGGCACATCGAGGTCGAATTGCGCAAAATAGGCCATCGGCGACAGAGCGAGGCCGATATCATGGACTTTGACCCCCGCCGCCAGCAGACCGGTGATCAAGGCATATTTGATCGAGGCCGAATAAGCGCGAAAATCATGGCCGGTGACGATTTCCGGCGAAATGCGCATCTCATGGAGAAGTGTGCCAAGGCCCAGGCCCAAGGCCTGCACGCCCATGAGATTGATCTCCTTCTCGAAAAGCCACCGCGCGTCATATTCACGAAAACCCGTCGGTTTCACCATCGGGGTGCTTTCATAGGCGTAGGTATTCATCTCTAGTCGCGGCACGGGCTTCGGAAACATGAATCGTCCTTGGCTGGGGAGTTCGACACGATCGCTGAAGGTCGCCAAAAACCGCGCCAAACAAGGTTCGGCGCGGGCATTCATTTGCGACCCATCATTGTTGCTTGGCGATTATCTTATCTTTTATCCCGGCGTAAACTGCGGCCGGAATGATTTTCTTTTGCACCAGTTCATCCTTCCCCTTGTAGGGACGATTTTTGATGATGTTGGCGGCGCGGATGTCGCCGACCCCTTTGAGGGCGCGCAGTTCATCTTCGCTCGCCGTATTTATATCGAGGAGCTGCGTCGCCGCGGCCTTTGGTTTAACCTTGTCGGGTTTGGGCGCCGGAGCGGGACTGGCCTGGCTGGGAGCCGAGGGCTGAACGGCTTGCGCCCATGCGGGTGTCAGGAGCACGGGGGTCGCGCAAAAGCAAAGTGCAAGAATTGTCAGTCGGAGGAATTGCATAGCAACTTCCTTTCTGATTGGACGGAATAAAAACGTTCACATCAATGAGGAATGGCTCGCACAAATGATATTATAGCTTTGCGACGCCCGAGAAAACAACGGCCCCACCGCCGGGGCAAGCTCAATAGTGCCACCTTTGCGCGCTCGAAACGAGGAAATCACGAAAAACCCGCACCCGAGCGACATTTCTCATGGCTTCGGGATAAACGAAATAGCAATCGAGGGTGGGCGTGACCGCGTGGGTCATCAATTGCACCAGACCGCTTTCGGGTTCGTTCAAATAATCCGGCAGAACTCCGATCCCCAAGCCGCTTTCCACCGCGCGCTGCAAAGCCGGGATATTGTTGACCGACATCGCCGCGACCCGATCCTTGCCGTCTCGGCCGGCGAAAAGCGGCGCATTGAGATCGTTCAGGAAACTCGTGGACGTCGTCGCATAGGCAAGCAGCCGGTGGTTGGCGAGCTCGTCGAGCGAATGCGGTTGGCCATGCCGGCGCAAATATTCTGCCGAAGCATAGAGATGATAATGCACCGCAAAGAGATGCCGCCGGATTAGATCGGGCTGCGAGGGTTCGCGCAGCCGGAGGGCGACATCGGCCTCGCGCATGCCGAGGTCCAGCTCCTCGTCGGCGAGGATCACCTCCACCTTGATGTCGGGATAAAGCTCGAGGAACGGACCAAGACGCGGCGTGAGCCAGCCGATCCCTATCCCGAACGTGGTTGTGATCCGTAGCTCCCCGTCCGGCTTTTCGCGGCTTTCGTTGAGCTCCATTTGCGCCGCTTCGAGCTTAGCCATGACCTCGCGCACCGTTCGCAACAAAAGCTCGCCTTGTTCGGTCAGGATGAGGCCGCGCGCATGGCGATGGAACAAAGGGACTTTGAGGTCTTGTTCAAGAGCACTGACCTGACGGCTCACCGCGGATTGGCTGAGGCCCAGTACCTCCCCCGCGTGAGTAAACGACCCTGCCGTTGCCGTCGCACTAAAAGTCCGCAACTTGTCCCAATCCAAACTCGCTCCCCCATTCGACGGCTCTTCTTATTCGGCCGCCGCTCTTGTATCGTTTTGCGCCGCGAGCCACCGTTCGGCATCTAGCGCTGCCATGCAGCCAAGGCCGGCCGCGGTCACCGCCTGGCGATAAATATCGTCGGCAACATCGCCGGCCGCGAAAACTCCCGGCACGCTCGTCGCGGTCGAGCCAGGCACGGTCCGGATGTAACCATTAGGCTTAATCTCGAGCTGACCCTTGAATAGATTGGACGCCGGCTCATGGCCAATCGCCACGAAAACCCCATGCGTTGGAAGGTCTCGCGTGACGCCCGTCTTCACGTTTAGCAATCTGACTGAAGTGACACCACGCGGCTCACCCTCGCCGAGGATCTCGTCGACGACGTGATCGAAAATAAGTTCGACGTTCGGCATTTCCATCAGACGCTGTTGAAGGATTCGTTCGGCCCGAAACGAGTCGCGCCGATGCACAAGTGTGACCTCGCTGGCGATATGGCTGAGATACAAAGCTTCCTCGATCGCCGAATTACCGCCGCCCACGACAACGACCGGCTTGCCCCGGTAAAAGAATCCGTCGCAGGTCGCGCAGGCGGAGACCCCATAGCCCTTGAAAGCCGCTTCCGACGGGATTCCGAGCCATCGCGCCTTGGCCCCCGTCGCGATCACGAGCGTGTCGCAGGTATAGGCGCCGTTTTCGCCCGTGAGCCGGAATGGATGGTGGCCGAGATCGACCTGAACGATATGATCCGACACCATGCGGGTCCCGACATGCTCCGCCTGTGCCTTCATCTGCTCCATCAACCAGGGCCCCTGGATGGGTAGGGCGAAGCCGGGATAATTCTCGACGTCCGTGGTGATCATCAGCTGACCGCCGGGCTCGAAGCCCGAGATCAAAACCGGCTCCAGCATGGCGCGCGCCGCGTAAATGGCAGCCGTATAACCAGCCGGCCCCGACCCGACGATGATCATTTTGGCGTGCGAAGGGGTGTTGGACCGGGGGGTTGCTGGCATTGGGGCCTCGTGCGAAGAGGGTCTAGAAGAGAAGGGCTACAGCGTAGACCTAGCCGATCCCTCGGACAAATTGTCATTCAGAGATATATGATCTGCTTGCTTGACCGCAACCTTTCGCTTCGCCGGCGCCCCTTGAACCATGCCAACCGGCAAGATCGTCACGGCAAAGCCGAAAGCCTGACAAGGCTTTCGCAGCGCGGCAGGAACCTCATGAAGCCTTTTGGAAAACAATTTGGGCCACCGGCAACAGCGATCGCCTCCGCTTGCCGCCGCACGGGCACAGCCGGGCAGTTTCCAACGGCATGATTCGCCTGCTGCACCAGTTTTCCTCATTTGTCGTGGTTGGCTTCATCGCCACGGCTGTCCATTACGCCCTTTTGATCGGGCTTGTTGAATGGGCAGGCATTTCCGCAGTTGCCGCGGCTTTGATGGGTTTTGCGGCCGGCGGCACTGTTTCCTATATTCTAAATCGCCGGCACGTCTTTCACTCGGACCTGCGGCATGAGACGGCGGCCTCTCGCTTCCTCCTGGTGGCCGTGGTCGGCTTCGCGCTAACCTATGTCTTCATGTCCCTATTTGTCCGCAGCGCCGGAATTCCCTATCTCCCGGCGCAAGTCGCGACCACGGGTATCGTCATGCTCTGGAGCTTCGCGGCTCACCGGATGTGGACATTCAAATCGGACAGCAAACCCCAATAGGATCCGACCAGACCGGACTTTACTCAGGGCCAGCGCGCGAGGGGTGGCAGAGATGACAAAATCGCCTCGACATTGCCGCCGGTTTTCAAGCCGAAAATTGTTCCGCGATCATAGATCATATTGAATTCGGCGTAGCGGCCGCGCCGCGTCAGCTGTTCATCTCGATCCGCCTCTGACCAGGGGAGCGCGAAGTTGCGGCGCACGATTTCGGGATAGATCGACAAGAAACTTGTGCCGACGGCCTGGGTGAAGGCAAAATTCTCGGCGAATATGGTCTCGTCCTGAGGCGGACAAATGAGATAATCGTAAAAAATTCCGCCGATCCCACGTGGTTCGTTGCGATGCTTCAGGAAAAAATACTCATCGCACCATTGCTTGTATTTGGCATAGTTGGCGACTTTGTCGTGACCGGCGCAGGCCGCTTCCATCGCCGCGTGGAAGTCGCGTGCGTCGGGATCGGTTTGCACGCGCCGCCGATCGAGCACCGGCGTGAGATCGGCGCCCCCGCCGAACCAAGCCTTGGTGGTTTCGATGAAGCGGGTATTCATGTGAACGATCGGAACATTCGGGTTCCAAGGATGCGCAATCAGCGAGACCCCGGAGGCCCAAAAACTTGGATTTTCTTCAGCCCCGGGAATGTCTTTGGCGAATTCCGGCGGAAAAGTCCCGAAAACCGTCGAAGTATGAACGCACATTTTTTCAAACACGCGCCCGCGCAGAAAGCCCATACGGCCGCCGCCGCCCTCGCTCCTAACCCAGGGCTTGGTCTCGAATAGGCCCGGCCGCAAGTCAGGGCTCGCGAAAGGCCCTTCCGCCTCCTGTTCCAGAAGTTCGAACGCAGCCATGATCTTTTCCTGAAGTTCTTCGAACCAGGCGCGAGTCTCGCTTCTATGGCGATCAGGGGCATCGGATTTGGTCATGCGCGTGGGCCTTCTGGGAGTATGTCGCGAGCGCTGGACCAGATCGGGCCGCGCTCGCAACTTAACTCTTATCCAATATAGGAAAGCCGCGGATTGCGGCAAATCAATCCCCCGGCCTGCAACGCCGTCGAGTCGCATACCGAATGCACGCGCTTAAGGGCCGAGAGCGGCTCCCAGCCCTTGGGGTGCAGGGCTTATTGAGAGGCAACAAGCGTTTCCGGTGCATCGGGCTTGGTCGGAGCACCCTTGAATGCGCTGCCGAATGTTCCGACCAGCGCTGACTTGACGTTGTACCCGTCGGGCGTCAGCAGCATGACGTAGCATTTCCGGGGGTAGCCATGTTCGGGAACCTCGCCACCCGCCTCCTGCTGCCGGAAGAATTGGGTCGTCCGCTCCCAAATATCCGGGCTCTCGACGATTGTGACCAATCGCTTCTCGCTCAAGCGGTAATCGGTCGCAACATCAAACCGCATTTGCGAGGTTGGATGATCGAATTCGCAAAGGCCGTCGAGCTGTCCGACATACATCAGACGGAGAAATTCCTGCGGGTCCAGATCATGAATCAGATCCAGGGCCTGTCTGCGCTGGGCTGCGTCGACGTTATCCAACTTCAGATTGCTGAACACAGCCGAAACCGTGTCAGAGCTGAAGTTCATTTTAATGTTGGCGACCTCGAGCGAGGTCGCCGTCGAAGCCCGCTGCAGAAGCTTCTGCGAAGCGTCGCAGATGCTGCGAAAATCGATGAAAACGATCAACAGAAATACACAAAGGAACATAAGATATAAAAACTGTTTGAGACGCTCCATAATCCCCGACATGGCGCCCTCCCTTCCATAATGATGGTAATTTATCCGTGTTAACCATAAGGGCGGTGTGCACGCGCACCCGTCGGCCGTTTCGGACCCTGAGGGAACTTGTATTTCTTCAGCCGTTCCCCATGCGGATTCAGAGGGTTCCGCCGAGCTGGCGAACCGCTTCCCCGACCACCATGGCTGCGGCGACGGCAATATTCAGCGAGCGCATCGGCGGTCGCAAGGGTATCACCAAACGCGCATCCGCAGCCTCATGCACTTCCTCGGGGACCCCTGCGGACTCACGCCCGACGAGCAGAATATCGCCTGGCCTGAAGCTGAACGTCGTGTAGGCAAGCTCCCCTTTGGTGGTGAGAAGTACAAGCCGCCGCCTGTTGGCGCGGCGCCACACCTCAAAAGCTGACCAATGGGCGTGGCGAGTGATCGCAACATGAGCGAGATAATCCATGCCGGCGCGGCGGAAATGTTTGTCGCTGGCCAGAAAGCCCGTCGGTTCGATGATCGCGGCGGCGAGCCCGAGGCAGGCGCACATGCGCAAGATCGTCCCGGTGTTCTGCGGAATGTCGGGCTGATAGAGCGCGAGCATCAAGGGCGGAGGCTGGGCAGGCTGCATGTTTACCGCAATGGGAGTTCAGCACAGTCCGCAAATACCAATAGATTTGTCACAATTCCATGGCTTTATGCCCAAGCAACAGGCAGAGCCTGGAAGCGGCCAACCTTGACCAGCCGTTATGACTATTGCGTCCCTCTCGGCACTCAATTAAGCAACAATAAGCCAAAATAACAGGTTCGAGGATAGTATGGCAGCGAGCACGACAGCTGAGGAGCCGACCAGAAGGGATTTTCTCTTCGTCGCGACCGGCGCGATGGGCGCTGTGGCCACCGGTTTTGCGGTGTGGCCGCTCATTTCCCAAATGAGCCCCGACGCAACGACGCGGGCCTCGGCTTCGACGGATGTCGATATATCGAATATTGCAGAAGGTCAGGTCGTCACCGTCAAATGGCGGGGCAAGCCAGTCTTCATCAGCCATCGCACGCCAAAAGAGATCGAAGAAGCGCAAGCGACACCCGAGAGCGAGCTGCGCGATCCGGCCACCGATCAATCGCGGGTGGAAAAGCCCGAATGGCTGATCGTCATCGGCATCTGCACCCATCTCGGCTGCGTCCCCCTCACCAATGACGGCCCCTATGCGGGCGGTTATTTCTGCCCGTGCCACGGCTCGGTCTATGATGCCTCTGGCCGCATCCGGCAGGGTCCGGCGCCTTATAATCTTGCATTGCCGCCCTACCGGTTCGCGAGCGACACAAAGGTTACGATAGGGTAAGAGCGGCGACCGCGGAGCCGAGCCAACACCAATCTTCGGATACAGAGTCATCGAGAGAAGACGAGATCATGAGCGGAGAGTCGACCTACGTACCGAAAAGCCCTCTGGCCCGCTGGTTCGAAAGCCGCTTGCCGGTCCTCGGGCTCATGCATTCGTCGTTTGTCGTCTTCCCCAATCCGCGCAATCTCAACTATTGGTGGACCTTCGGCGGCATTTTGTCGTTCATGCTGGCGGCTCAGATCGTCACTGGCGTCGTGCTCGTGATGCATTATACGCCGCAGTCGGATCTGGCGTTCGCGTCGATTGAGCACATCATGCGCGACGTCAATTATGGTTGGCTCCTGCGCTATGCGCATGCCAACGGTGCTTCGATGTTCTTCATCGCGCTCTACCTCCACATGTTTCGCGGGCTTTACTATGGATCGTACAAAGCGCCGCGGGAGGTGTTGTGGCTGCTCGGCGTCCTGATCTATTTGCTGGCCATTGCAACGGCCTTCATGGGGTATGTCCTGCCCTGGGGCCAGATGAGCTTTTGGGGCGCGACGGTCATCACCAGCCTGTTTTCGGCCATTCCGCTGGTGGGCGATTCGATTACGACTTGGCTGTGGGGTGGCTTTGCGGTCGATAATGCGACTCTCAATCGCTTCTTCTCGCTGCACTATCTCCTGCCTTTCATGATCGCCGGCGTCGTCGTCCTGCATATCTGGGCGCTGCATGTTCCGGGCTCGAACAATCCCGCCGGAATCGAAAAAAAGACCGACAAGGATACCTTGCCGTTTCACCCCTATTTTACGGTGAAGGACGGTTTCGCGCTGGTCTGCTTCCTGGTGTTTTTTTCCTGGTTTGTCTTTTACGTGCCGAACTACCTCGGCCACGCCGATAACTACATCGAAGCAAACCCGCTGCAGACCCCGGCCCATATCGTGCCGGAATGGTATTATCTGCCCTATTACGCGATTCTGCGGTCGATCCCCTCGAAGCTCGGCGGAACCATCGCGATGTTCGCCTCGGTTTTCATCGTCGCATTTTTGCCATGGCTTGACACATCCAAGGTCAAATCGGCTGCCTATCGTCCGCTCTACCGGATCTTCTTCTGGCTGTTCGTCTTGTGCACGGTACTGTTGGGCTACATGGGGTCGCAGCCTCCCGAAGGCGGTTATGTGATCGCGGCGCGGCTTCTGACCTTTTATTATTTCCTCCATTTTCTGGTCATTTTGCCCTTGCTCGGTCTTTATGAAAAACCCAAACCCCTGCCCGCTTCGATCTGCGATGCGGTGTTGGGCATACCGGGCAAAGCCACGGCGCAAGATGGTAAGCCGATCCAAGCGGGTTGACCGGAGCAATGAACCGAGCGCCGATAGCGACTAAGGAAAAAACGATGAGGCAGGGCAACCCCTTGCGCCGGCAGACCGGTTGGGTGTTCGGCGCCATTCTACTGGCGTCTCTGACGACAAGCGGAGCAAAGGTTTACGCCGCCGATGAAGCGGAGCCCAACGTCAACGAAAAAAACGCGCATGTTCAACCAAAGCCCGCGCGCCAGGAATGGAGTTTCCACGGCGCTTTCGGCCGCTACGACCAGGCACAGCTTCAGCGCGGGTTTCAGGTCTATCGCGAGGTTTGTTCGACTTGCCATTCGCTCAAATTGATCGCCTTCCGTAATCTCGCCGATCCAGGCGGCCCCGGTTTTTCGGACGCGCAGGTCAAGGCGCTCGCCGAGACTTACAAGGTCAAGGACGGCCCAAACGATGCCGGCGAAATGTTCGAACGCCCAGGCCGGGTCTCAGATTATTTTCCTTGGAATTTTGCCAATGAGCAAGCGGCGCGGGCAGCGCTCGGCGCGATCCCGCCGGACATGTCGGTGCTCGCCAAGGCCCGCTCCTACCAGCGCGGTTTTCCGCTGTTTCTGCTCGATCCGATCATTCAGTATCAAGAGCAAGGCGTCGACTACATCTATGCGCTGTTGAACGGCTATACGAACAAGAGCGATCCAAACTGGAACGAATATATGCCGGGCCACAAGATCGCGATGCCAGATCCGCTGGCCGACGGCTCGGTCGAGTATGAGGATGGGTCGCCCAAGACCGTCCAGCAATATGCCAAGGATGTTTCGGCGTTCCTGATGTGGGCTGCAGAACCTAAGCTCGAAGAACGCAAACGCCTCGGCCTGAGCGTTCTGGTATTCCTTTCGATTTATGCTGTGCTGCTGCTGATCGTAAAAAAGAAGATTTGGGCCCGCGCCGAAGCCAAGGCCGGCCTCGAAACACCGACCTCCTCGTAACAGCGGATGCCGGCGGCAGGGTTGGCAAAAACCCTTTTGGACCGCGCCGGATGATCCAGGGGAAATTGATCTCACCGGTCAGGCGAAACCGGTTTTCAATTTTTTCGGATCGGGTCTACCTTGCCGCGATTGACGCGCGAACCCGTGCTTCCTATCGTTCGCCGCTTCCTTAAGCACAACAAGGCAATCTTGCCTCTTGGACTCATAAGGTCATGCCATGTCACTCGCCGTAGAGCCGGCCGCGGCGGCGGATGCCCTCGCCGCTGCACTCGGCCAAGCCAATGCCTGGCCGTTCGAGGAAGCCCGCAAGATCGTCCGGCGGATCGCGGAGACGGGCCAGACCGAGGTCTTGTTCGAGACCGGCTATGGGCCTTCCGGCCTGCCGCATATCGGAACCTTCGGAGAGGTCGCCCGTACCAGCATGGTGCGGCATGCCTTCCGGACTTTGACCGAAGACAAGATCAAAACCCGTCTTATTGCGTTCTCCGACGACATGGACGGTCTACGCAAGGTGCCCGACAACATCCCGAACAAGGATCTGATCGCGGCCCATCTCGGCAAACCTCTGACGCAGGTTCCAGACCCCTTCGGCACGCATGCGAGCTTCGGTGCGCACAACAATGCAAGGCTGCGCGCGTTTCTCGACGAATTCGGCTTCGATTACGAATTTGCGTCGGCAACGGACTATTACACCTCGGGCCGTTTCGACGCAGCGCTGCTCCGCCTGCTTGCCCGTTACGAACAGGTCATGGCGATCATGCTGCCGAGCTTTCGCGAGGAAAGGGCCGCAACCTATTCGCCGTTCCTGCCGATTCATCCCAGAACCGGCATTGTCATGCAGGTGCCAATCCTAAAGATCGATAGCGCCGCGGGCACGCTCTTTTGGCGCGACCCGGAAACCGGAGAAGACTTTGAAACGCCGGTCACGGGCGGCGCCTGCAAGCTGCAATGGAAGCCAGATTGGGCAATGCGCTGGTATGCGCTCAAGGTCGATTATGAGATGGCGGGCAAGGATCTGATCGAGTCGGTCAAATTATCCGGCGAGATCGTCCGCGCGCTCGGCGGCACTCCGCCCGAAGGATTCAATTATGAATTGTTTTTGGATGAAAAGGGCCAAAAGATTTCGAAGTCGAAAGGCAATGGCCTGACGATCGAGGACTGGCTCACTTATGCGAGCCCGGAAAGCCTCTCGCTTTTCATGTATCAAAAACCGTCCGCGGCCAAGCGCCTGTATTTCGACGTCATCCCGCGCACCGTCGATGATTATCTTGCCTTTCTTGCCGCCTATCCGCGGCAGGAGGCAAAAGAGCGGCTCGGCAACCCTGTCTGGCACATTCATTCGGGCGAGCCGCCGCCGCCTGAAATCCTGCACGACAAGAGCAGCCAAGGCACCACGATCACCTTTACCATGCTCTTGAATCTTGCCGCCGTGGCGAACAGTGAAGACCCGCAAATTCTCTGGGGGTTTCTGCGCCGCTACGCGCCGGATGTTTCGCCCGCAACCCATCCCCGCCTCGACAGGCAGGTGGCCTATGCGGTGCGCTATTATCGTGACTTCGTGCGCCCGGCGAAAGTCTTTCGCGAGCCTGACGAGATCGAGCGCGCAGCACTTGAAAATCTAGCGGCGGCGCTCGCCGATTTGCCAAAGGACGCCAGTGCGGAGGTTATCCAAACTACTCTCTACGACGTCGCGCGAACCGTCCCTCGCTATCAGGATATGAAGGCCAAGAGCGCGACACCCGAGCGGCCGGGCGTTTCAAACGATTGGTTCAATATGCTCTATGCGGTGCTGCTGGGGGAAAGCCGCGGACCTCGTTTCGGTTCATTCGTGGCGCTTTACGGGATCGAGGAAACGCGTCAATTGATCGCCGACGCATTGGCGGGCGATCTGCAGCGCGCACATGCGGCGTTTCTGCAGCAAGGCAGGACCGCTGCACGGGCAGCGCCTCCCCGATGATACGACCGGCCCCGCGCTATGTTGTCTCTCTCCCCGGCGCAATGACCTGATCCTGTCCGCGATGTTTGAAAGACCGGAACTGCAATGGATCTGATCTACAAGATCGCACCCATGTCGTTGTGGCAGGAGGCCGAGCGTAGCGGCGCCTTTACGGGATCCCCGGTCGACAGGGCCGACGGGTTCATTCATTTCTCGCTGCGCGCGCAGGTTGAGGAAACCGCCGTGAAATGGTTCTTCGGACAAGCCGACCTTATGCTGGTAGCAGTTGACCCGGACCGGTTAAGCGACTCGCTTCGCTTCGAACCGTCGCGGGATGGCGCCCTGTTTCCGCATCTTTATTCCGCCCTGCCCCTCGATGCCGTGGTCTTCGCAAAGCCGCTTCCGCTTTTGGAGAACGGCCGGCATGATTTTAGCGGACTCTTGGAATGACCAGCCTATTGCAAGCGCTGATGCGCCCGCTGGCGTTTAGCCTCGATCCGGAAACCGCGCATGAATGGGCGATCCGGGCGCTTCGTGTCGTGCCGTTGCCCGCTGCCCCGCCCGACGATCCCCGCCTCGCCGTCAACGTGCTGGGACTTCAATTTTCCAATCCGCTTGGGGTCGCAGCGGGCTTCGACAAAAATGGGGAAGTCGTCGATGCATGCTTCCATCTCGGCTTCGGCTTCACCGAAGTCGGCACGATTACGCCGCAGCCGCAGCAAGGTAACCCGCGCCCGCGCGTCTTTCGCCTCACCGATGATCAGGCGGTGATCAACCGTCTCGGCTTTCCAAGCCAAGGACATGCAGCCGTCCATGCGCGTCTCGGCGCGCGCCCGCAAAAACGGGGGATCGCCGGGATCAATCTCGGCGCCAATAAGTCGACAAGGGATCGCGCCGCCGATTACGTGCGCGGGGTCAAAATATTCGCCGATATTGCGGATTATTTCACGATCAATATTTCTTCTCCGAACACGCCCGGACTGCGGGATCTCCAACGCGCCAATGCGCTGGACGATCTCCTGGCGCGCGTCCTCGATGAACGCGACAAGGCGGCCGAAAGCTGCGGCCGCAAACCTGTACTTCTGAAGATAGCCCCGGATCTCACGCTCGCTGAACTCGACGCAATCATGCATTGCGCGAAGTCGCGCAAAATCGATGGTCTGATTGTGGCGAATACGACCGTCTCGCGCCCTTCCGACTTACGAGACCCTTCGGCTCGCGAAATCGGGGGGCTTTCCGGCCGTCCGATTTTCCAGCTTTCAACGCAAATGCTCGCGGCCGCATTCTTGCGCGCGGAGAATCGGTTTCCGCTCATCGGAGCCGGAGGCGTCGACAGCGCAAAAACTGCCTTCGCTAAAATCGAGGCGGGCGCCAGCCTCGTGCAATTCTATTCTGCACTCGTCTTCAAAGGGCCTGGCCTCGCCCGCGACATCAAGCGCGGGCTTCTCCCTCTTCTTGCGGACAAAGCCCGGCTTACGGACGCCATCGGCAGCACGGCGCTCGATTGGGCGAATGGTAAGCTCAGCCCAGACAATCTTCGATAGCGCCCGCGTATAAAATGCGGCGCGGTCGCGCCGAAGTTCAGCGCGCGCTTCGCATATTCATCAGCCGCAGCACCAGCCAGACGGGAAGAACGATCACGGCTCCGGCAATAATATAATCGGCGATTTCGCGGAGCGCATCGAAGCCACGAGCCCAAATGCCTTCAATGAATTGCGCCAATCCATTGAAAATGTCGCGCGGCCTTATGTCGAGCCACATTAACAAGGCGCCGACGATCAAGGACACGAACAGCAGGCGCAGAAAGACGCCGCCCGGCGAGCCTCCTAGAAAGCGATGCAGGGGCGTCTCTTCATGGCGCCAACCCGGCTCCGAAGCTTGGTCACGAGCTCCCCCTTCGGTCCATTGGGGAGGCGCCTTTTGAGCAAAACGGTCA
Source organism: Beijerinckiaceae bacterium (assembly GCA_004564215.1). NCBI lineage: Bacteria > Pseudomonadati > Pseudomonadota > Alphaproteobacteria > Hyphomicrobiales > Beijerinckiaceae > Beijerinckiaceae bacterium. The sequence continues at coordinate 1,147,388 of CP024846.1, forward strand.
TCGGTCATACTAGGGACTCCTGAAGCGAAGCTGCCGGAAGCTGAGAGAACGGACATGTTGACGCATGGTTTGGACAAACTGTCCACTTCATGGCATTTCGAGCGCGATGGCGGTCGCCTCGCCGCCGCCGATGCAGAGCGCCGCTACTCCGCGAGACAAATTGTATTTTTGCAAAGCGGCCAAGAGCGTCACGACAATGCGGGCCCCCGAAGCGCCGATCGGATGGCCGAGCGCGCAGGCCCCGCCATGCACATTGAGCTTTTCGAGCGGCAGACTAAGCTCACGCATTGCGGCCATGACGACAACAGCGAAGGCCTCGTTGATTTCGAACAGATCGACGTCCGCCAAGGACCAGCCGGTTTTTGCGGCGAGCTTTTGTACCGCGCCGATCGGGGCGGTGGCAAATTGGCTCGGTGCTTGGGCGTGGGTTGCATGGGCGCGGAGGATGGCCAGAGGTGTGATCCCGCGTCGTTCGGCTTCCGAGCGCCGCATCAGGACAAGCGCGGCCGCGCCGTCGGAAATGGAACTCGAATTCGCCGCGGTCACGCTGCCGCCTGGACGGAAGGCCGGCTTTAAAAGCGGTATTTTTTCAGGCTTCGCCTTGAGCGGCTGCTCATCCAACGAAACGGTCTTCAGTCCCGACTTGTCAGCCTTGATCGTGACGGGCGCAATCTCGCGGTCGAAACTGCCGTCCCGGATCGCCTTTTGCGCGTTCTCCAGCGAGCGCATGGCGTATTGATCCTGGGCGGCGCGGGTGAATTGAAATGCTTCCGCACAATCTTCGGCGAAAGCGCCCATAGGCAAGCGCTCGCCATAGGCATCCTCGAGTCCGTCGAGGAACATATGATCGAGAATCTTGCCATGTCCCATGCGGTAACCGGCGCGGGCGCGATCGAGCAAATAGGGCGCGTTGGTCATGCTCTCCATTCCGCCGGCAACGACAGTTGCAGCGCTTCCCGCGCATAAGGCGTCATGCGCCAGCATAATCGCTTTCATACCCGAGCCGCACATCTTGTTGACTGTCGTGCAAGGGGTCGCTTCCGACATGCCGGCCCCTAGCGCCGCCTGGCGGGCGGGAGCCTGACCCAGCCCAGCCGACAAAACGCACCCGAAAATCAGCTCGTCGATCTCGCTTGGACTGATTCCACAGCGATCGATCGCCGCCTTCGCCGCGGTCGCGCCAAGACCTGGGGCCGAAACCTCTTTTAAATCACCTTGAAAGCCACCTATCGGGGTGCGTGCCGCGCCGGCGATGATGATCGGATCGGCATTTTCCATGATTGTCGTCCCTTTCATTTGCGGGAACCGCGTGCTGGGCGGACGGGCGAGCGGCCGGTTGACCGCAAAGTTCAGTTTCCTGCGGCAGGAGTTTCCTTTAGAGCATGTCCCGGAAAGTTGTTCGACTTTCTCCGGTGACACGGGTCTACCTTATTGTTCTGGCATAGTTCCTCATACTCGGATGATTCCATCCGGGGGGGAAATACGCTAGCGTCGCCATGCATGGAAATCCAACAAGGTTGAGAAATGGATCGCATTCTCGTGCTCATACGCCACGGCCAGAGCGAGTGGAACCTCAAGAACCTTTTCACAGGCTGGAAAGATCCAGTTCTCACCGACAAAGGAGTTGAAGAAGCGCGTGCCGCCGGACGGCTCCTCAAGGCGCGCGGTCTTTCCTTCGACCGGGCCTTCGCGTCCAACCTTGTTCGCGCTCAGCATACATTGCAACTGGTTCTCGAAGAAGTGGGCGGCCAAGCCAAGACAACTTGGGACCAGGCGCTCAACGAGCGCGATTATGGCGAGCTTTGCGGACTCAACAAAGACGATGCGAGACGCAAATGGGGCGACGAGCAAGTCCATCTCTGGCGCCGGTCCTATGATGTCCGGCCGCCAGGCGGCGAAAGCTTGAAGGATACGGTTGCCCGAGTCGTTCCCTATTATTGCCAAACCATTCTCCCGGCGGTGCTGGGCGGCCAGCGTACAATCGTCGCAGCCCATGGCAATTCGCTGCGTGCCCTGATCATGGTGCTTGATAGGCTGACGCCGGAAACCATTCCGACAATGGAACTGAAAACCGGAATCCTGCTTCTCTACCGGCTTAAGCCTGACTCGACGGTCGAAACCAAAGAGATTCTCTCCCAGTAAAGTTTGTGCAGCGGAGATCGATTGAGCGGTCATTGTGGCCCAGGGCATCGAGATGGAGGATCTGTTCCAAAGTATGGATGCGGCGACTGGAACATGTTTGGTTCCAGGGCTCACGTATTACCCTCGTTATCTCGACGACTCGGCGCAGGCAACACTCGCGGCCGAGGTGGCAAAGAGTGTCGCACAAGCGCCGTGGTACTTACCCCGCATGCCCCGTTCCGGCCGGGCGTTTTCGGTCAGGATGACCAATTGCGGAGCGCTCGGATGGGTTTCCGACCGGGAGGGCGGCTATCGCTACCAGCGGGTCCATCCCGAGACCGGCGGGGCTTGGCCTCCGATCCCTGCTTCCGCGCTAAATATATGGCGTGCCTTAGCCGATTATCCGCATCCGCCACAGGCCGGCCTCATCAATTTCTATGACGGCCGGGCCAAGATGGGCTTGCACCAAGACCGCGACGAAAAGGAGCTTGCCGCCCCTGTCGTGTCGATATCGCTGGGGGACAGTTGTGTTTTCCGCTATGGCGGTTTGCAACGCGGCGACCCCGCGAAAAACCTCGAGCTTCACTCGGGCGATGTCATTGTCTTTGGCGGCGCCGCGCGGCTGATGTTTCACGGCGTGACGAAAATACTCGGCGGTTCGTCCCGGCTGCTGCCGGGAGGCGGGCGCATCAATCTCACCATGAGGCGAGTGACCCGACCGGAGTGCGACGCTAATCCTTGATTGCGGTCGCTATGGCGGCAAGGCTTGCCGGCATAGCGGTTTCTGGAATGGTCAGGCTCCGCGTCCCGTGCTCGTCGTGGACTTCGATCTTGAACGTAAATCGATCGGCACCCGGCGATGGCGACACCAGCGAAGTGCCGGCGTCGAGCAGTTTTTTCAAAGCCGCTCGCTGTTCGGCGGAAAGCGCGGCCAAGTCCTCTTGCCCGCGCCGGACCAGTCCCGCAAAACCGCCTGAACGTTCGACAATGAGTTTCATGGCCGCTTACCCTTGCCTTTCTTCTTTGGAGGGGCGCTCTTCGTTGGAGTGCCGCGTGACGGCTTTGCGGCTGGCTTTGACGAAACAGTCTTCTTCTTTTTCGCGGTTTTTTTTGCGGTCCGCGGTTTCTTTGCCATCGGTGAGCGAGCGAACACAGGCCTGACAGGCGGCAATGGTACGACATAGGCCCCCGCAACTTTCGCCAGTCCCGCCGCGGTGGGAGCCTCTTCCAAGACACCGACATCACTCCAGGCTTGCGCAATCTTCGCAGCAATATCCGGATCGTCGGGAAATAAATCGCGCGCCACGGAAATGGTTTCCGTCGCGCATTTGGCGAACCCCGCGGAAGCGGTCAACCTTTGGGTCAGGGTAACATACCAGACGCGCCCGGTTTTTTCCCAGGATTTCCCGCCGATCGCCTTGGCCGCGAGGACGAAGGCACGGTTCGGAATTCCGGAATTGGTGTGAACGCCGCCGTGATCGGCTTCGGTGTGGACATAGTCCTTCATGTGCCCCGGCTGTGGGTCTTTGCCGAAATGAGTATCATTGTAGGCGGTCCCGGGGTTTGCCAAGTCTCGCAGCGCTTTCCCCTTGAAGCTAGGCGCTAGGATCCCCGCGCCGATCAACCAATCGGCCTCGGCCACGGTTTGCCCGAGCGACCATTGCTTGACCATTGAGCCGAAAACATCGGACATGGATTCGTTCAGCGCGCCCGGTTCGTCCTGATAGGGGAGCTGCGCGGTGTACTGAGTGACGCCATGCGTCAATTCATGCGCGATGACATCCAAAGCGGCGGTGAAACGCTCGAAAATTATACCATCGCCGTCGCCATATACCATCTGCCGGCCATCCCAGAATGCATTGTCGTATTTCTGCCCGTAATGAACCGAGGAGACGAGCGTCTTTCCGTTTCCGTCCACGGACTCGCGGTTGAAAATCTCCTTGAAAAAATTCCAGGTAATGCCGGCATTTGCGAAGGCTTCATTCGCAGCCTTATCCGGACAATCGGGATCAGCCTCCGAGCGCGCGATATCGCCCGGCAGATCGGTGAAGCCTTTGCAATCGAAAACCTGGCGGCGTAGTCCTTCGCGCTTGAGCGCGGTCGGCGAAGGAGCCCCCGTGCTGAGCTGGGCGCGGAAGGCCAATATGCTATCAGTTAGCCGCAGGGTACGGCCGGCGGTTTCGGCAAGATGGGGATCGCCGCTTGTCGCAAGGCGCTGCAAGATTTGGGGTGGGATAATAAAACAGCAGGGACATCCTCCCGCGCTTGCACCGAAAACTGCACGCTTCATGGATGCCTCCTCTTATCATATTGAAAATCAAATGATTTTAATGTCACCGCACTCGATCGTTCGTGCTTTCGCGCCGCTGATAGGCTATGATGCCATTCTGGCCTTGTCATCCGCCATTCGATCTTATGACGGTTGAAAATATTCCGGAATGCCCTCACGAGTTTTATGATCTGAAGGCACGCGACGCGGAGCGTTTGATGAAAGTTTCCCTGGTCCAAATGAATTCGAGTGCCGACAAGGTCGACAATATCGCTGCCGCCGTCGCATTGATCGAAAAAGCCGTCGCCGAGGAAAAGCCGGATTGGATTTGCCTTCCCGAATGTTTCGATTTTCTGGGCGGCGATCGCAAATCCAAGGCGGCCGCTGCCGAGGCGCTGCCCGGCGGGCCGGCCTATGCCGCCATGCAGGCGCAGGCCAGGAAACACGGGATTTTCATTCATGCCGGCTCAATCCTAGAAAAGCCTGAGGCTGGGGAGCGCATCCACAATACAACCGTCGTCTTCGACCGTGCCGGAGCGGAAATCGCCCGCTATCGTAAAATCCACATGTTCGACATCACCGCTCCCGACGGAACCCAATATTGCGAAAGCGCGGCCTTTGCACCGGGTAACGCGGTCGTGACCTATCCTTGCGAAGATATGATCGTCGGCTGCTCGATTTGCTATGATATTAGGTTTCCCGAGCTCTATCAGGCGCTCGTCGCCAAGGGCGCCGAAATGATCGCATTGCCTGCGGCCTTCACCCTGCAGACCGGCAAGGATCATTGGGAGGTTCTTTGCCGCGCCCGGGCGATCGAGACCCAGACCTATTTTTGTGCCACGGCCCAGACCGGCACTTTCATCATGGACAATGAGACGCGCCACACCTACGGCCACTCACTCGTCGTCGACCCCTGGGGCCACGTCACCGCCAAAGCCTCGGATGGGATCGGCATTGTCTCAAGCCGCATCGATCGCGATCTGGTAAGAAAAGTCCGTGCGCAAATTCCGGTATCGCAACATAAGGTCCCCTTCGACTGAGCAAAGCCATGATCGCGCTGACTGATCTTTTTGGCTTTGCCCAGCGTCCCGCCATTATCGGGGTGTTTGTGGTTTGCGTGGCTTTCGGATTTGGCGCGGCGGCGGGACTTGGCCCTGTCGGGTGCGCGCAGGCGGCCATGGTTTGGCATCGCGGCGAACTCGGCGACCCGGGGTCGCTCGACCCGCACAAAGCGACGACCTTGATCGAAAGCAATATCCTTGCGGAGCTTTTCGAAGGTCTGGTCAGCCACAACGCGCGCGGTGAAATCGTTCCGGGAGTCGCCACGAGCTGGACCGTTGAAGCCGGTGGGGTTGTCTACCATTTCCAATTTCGGGACGATGCAAAATGGTCCAACGGCGATAAGGTCGTGCCGGCAGATTTCGTCTATGCGTTTCGGCGCCTGATGGCGCCGGAAACCGGCGCGCCCTATGCCAATATTCTTTACACCCTCAAAAATGCGGAAAAAATCAACAAGGGGGAGCTTCCCGTCGAGGCCTTGGGCGTCCGCGCAATCGGCGATACCTGCCTTGAAATTACACTCGAGCACCCAGCGCCCTATTTCATTGCCCAACTCGCCCACATGACCGCAAAACCGCTGCATGAGCGATCGATCAAAGAATATGGTTCTGACTTCGTGCGGTCAGCTCATATTGTGACGAACGGTCCCTTTATGTTGAAGGACTTCACCCCCAACGACCGGCTCGTGCTCGACAAAAACCCCTATTATTATGACGCGGCGCAGGTCGCACTCGACTCCGAGATCTTTTATTCGTTGGAAGATCGCTCTGCGGCGCTACGCCGGTTCATGGCCGGCGAAATCCAGTCCTACAATGATGTGCCCCTCGACCAAATCACGTTCGTGCGCAGCCACTTGGCCGAAGCCTTCAAGGTGACACCAAGCCTGGGCAGCTATTTCTACGCCTTCGATACGCGCCACAAGCCTTTCGACGACCGAAAGGTCCGCAGGGCGCTGTCCATGGTCATCGACCGGGAGTTTTTGGCGGAGCGAATCTGGGGGACCACGATGGACGCGAGCTACAGTTTCGTGCCACCCGCAATAACCGGTTACGAAACCCCTTCGATGGTGAAATGGAAGGACATGAATCCCTACGAACGGGAAGATGAAGCCAAGCGATTGCTCGCAGAAGCCGGTTTTGGCCCTGGGAAAGAAACCCTCGAGGTGGAGATACGCTTCAACAATTCCGAAAATCACCGCGCCACGGCGGTTGCCGTCGCCGATATGTGGAGGGTCCTTGGAGTCGACACGCGGCTTCTCGCCACCGATGCGACCAGCCATTATGCCTTTTTGCGGGAAAGGCCGCCTTTTGATGTGGCGCGGTCGGGCTGGTTCGCCGACTATCCGGACGCACAGAATTTTCTTTTCCTTGCCGAAAGCGACAATAAAGGCCTGAATGTCACAAGTTTCAGCAACATGACCTATGATGGATTGATGGATGACGCTCAATCGGAAAGCGTGCCGAAGCGGCGCTCGGCCATTCTTCACAGGGCCGAGGCCTTGCTTCTCGAGGAGCAGCCCTATCTTGTCTTGCTTACCTACCGATCCCGCAATCTGGTTTCACCGAAGCTCAAAGGATGGGAAGCAAATGTGCTCGACAACCATCCCGGCCGCTATATCTCGATTGCCCCATGAACAGCTCTGATCCTGGCCACGCACACTTGCGGATGCGCAGCGAACTACTACAAATCGCGATGGTCTGGCCTCGCGGTTCCCGGCGCCACCAATCCATACGCTGCTGACCCATGCTTCGCTATTTCCTGTCCCGCCTCGTCACTGCTGTTCCGACGCTCTTCGTCATTATCACCCTTGCCTTCTTCCTCTTGCGTCTCGCTCCTGGCGGACCGTTTGATTCCGAACGCGCGCTTGATCCGGAGATTGCCGCAAACCTCCGCCGCATCTACCGTCTCGATCTGCCGCTCGTTCAACAATTCTGGCTCTATCTGCAAAGCCTCGCGCATGGCGATCTCGGGCCGAGCCTGCATTGGCGCGACTTCACCGTAAACGAACTGTTCGCCAAAGCTCTGCCGATCTCGGTAAAGCTCGGCACGCTGGCGATGCTTGTCGCGATCATTGTCGGCACGGCACTCGGGCTTGCCGGTTCGCTCCGAGACAACGGGCTCGGCGCGCATTTTGTCGATGGTGCAGCGCTCGTTGGAATCGTTTTGCCCGTCTTCGTCGTGGCGCCGCTCCTACAGCTCGGGCTCGGTTTGAGCCTACACATTCTTCCGGTCGGCGGCTGGAACGACGGGGCCTGGCAAAACATGATCCTGCCGGTTTTCACGCTCGCGCTGCCGCAGATCGCCGTCGTTGCCCGGTTGATGCAGGCGGCGCTCCGCGATGTTCTCACAAAGCCGCACATTCGCACCTTGCGCGCATTTGGAATGCCCGGTTGGTTTATCCATGTTCATGCGCTTCGCGCCGCATTTCCGCCTGTCGTATCCTATCTCGGTCTCGCCGCGGCGAATGTCCTCACAGGCTCGGTGATTGTCGAGACGATTTTCGGAATCCCCGGCATGGGCCGATATTTTGTCGATGGTGCGCTGGGCCGGGACTATACGCTTGTGATGGGCACGGTCATCGTCGTGGCGGTTGCGGTCGTCCTGTTCAATCTCGGTGTCGATCTGTTGCTCGCGTGGCTCGATCCGAGAGTGCGCGTCGAGTCGCGCCCCCAATGAATGAGCCCCTAAAAATAAAGCGAGCACAAACGATGGGCTGGTCGCTCGCGAAACTGGCCACGCGCAATCGATCGACGACGGCAAGTCTTGCGGTCTTAAGTCTGATCGCGCTGCTCTGCCTGGTTGGTCCGCTGTTTTCAGGCCATCCTTATGATCGGGTTTATCGCGATTATGTTCTTGTTGGGCCATCCCTTATTGCCCATCCCAGTACCGGGGAGACAGAACGCGCATTGGCCGCGATTGGACGACGCATGCATTTGCACATCGAGATCGCCCGGCAGACGAATCAGATAGTGCTCCTGACGCTCGCGAGCGATACATCGATCGATCGGCGTGTCTTGCGAGCGTTCGAGCGTTCCGATCTTTTCTCCTCCGCGCGCCTGGTCCAGTCCGACGACGATCGCCACCGTTTGACTGTCGAAGCGCAGCTGCAGCGGAGATATTTTCTCTTCGGGACCGATGCCAACGGGCGCGATCTGCTGACCCGGGTTTTGGTTGCCGGGCGCATTTCCCTCGCCGTCGGCCTGCTTGCCTCCTTTGTTGCTTTGACCATTGGCGTCGCCTATGGCGCGATCGCAGGCTATGCGGGCGGCCGCCTCGATGGTCTGATGATGCGGATCGTCGAGATCCTCTATGCGCTTCCCTTTATCTTTTTCGTGATTGTCCTCGGCATGGTGTTCGGGCGGCGCTTCGTGCTTATCTTTGTGGCAATCGGCGCCGTGGAATGGCTGGACATGGCGCGCATCGTGCGCGCCCAGACTCTGTCGATCAAGCGGATGGATTTCATTGCCGCCGCAGAAGCGCTCGGCGCGACGACCCCGGCAATCCTATGGCGGCATATCATCCCCAACGCCTCAGGCCCGATTATCGCCTATCTCACCGTGCTCGTTCCCCGCGTGATCCTGATCGAAAGCTTCGTTTCGTTCCTGGGGCTTGGCGTGCAGGAACCGCTGACGAGTTGGGGTGTTCTGATCGCCGACGGAGCCCGCAATATCCAGGGATCCATTCATCTGCTTATATTCCCCGCGATATTTTTGGGTGCCACACTCGGTGCCCTGCAGCAGCTTGGCACCGGCTGGCGTGGTGCGTGGGATCCGGGGAGAGGTTGATGGAGGACCCCGCGAAGCCGATGCTTCAGTTCTGCCATCTGGGCGTCGCCTATGGGCCGACGCGGGTCGTCAAGGACGTGAGTTTTACTGTCCAGCGCGGCGAAACGGCGGCGATCGTGGGCGAATCAGGCTCCGGCAAGAGCCAAACCGTGCTGGCGGCGCTCAAACTTTTATCCCCCCGCGCGACGACGTCGGGTTCGGTGCTGTTCGAAGGTGCAAATCTCCTCGAGCTCTCCGAGAGCAGCCTCGATGCGCTGCGCGGCCGGCGCATCGCAATGGTTTTTCAAGAGCCGATGTCGGCGCTCGATCCCTTGTTTACAATCAGCGCTCAGATTGGTGCCGTCCTTCGCCTGAAAGCCGGTTTGCCGAGTCGAGCCGCCAGAGAAAGAACTCTCGATCTCCTGGATCTGGTCGGCATTGGCGATCCTGCAAGCCGCATGCATGCCTATCCGCATGAATTATCGGGCGGCCAGCGTCAGCGCGTCGCAATTGCCATGGCGATTGCCTGCAACCCCGATCTGCTGATCGCCGACGAGCCGACAACGGCGCTCGATGTCACCGTTGCGGCGCGAATCCTGGAACTTCTTGCCAAACTCAAACAAAGCCTCGGCATGGCGATGATCTTCATCAGCCACGACCTTGGGCTCGTGCGCCGCATCGCCGATACGATCCATGTGATGCGCCAGGGAGAAATCGTCGAAAGCGGCCCAACCGCAACGGTCGTTGCCACTCCCCGCCATGCCTATACACGCAATCTACTCGCTGGCATGCCGCAGGGCCGACGGCACATCGGAAAGGAGACGCCGGTATTGCTGCGCGCGCGCGACATCAGCGTGCGATTCCAACTTCGCCGCGCCTTGTTCAGCCCCAAGCGGGAGATAAGAGCGGTTGACGGCGTCAGCCTTTGCCTCGACAAAGGCCGCACGCTCGGACTTGTCGGGGAATCCGGTTCCGGCAAATCGACGCTGGCGCGTGCCCTTTTAAAGCTCGTGCCCGCGAGCGGGGAACTCGACTTCGATGGACATGATTTGACGCAGCTCGGCCGAGCAGCGATGCGGCCGATGCGCAGCTCCATGCAATTGGTCTTTCAAGATCCCTATGGATCGCTGTCGCCGCGGATGCGCATCGGCGATATCGTCACCGAAGGTTTGCTTGTGCACGAGGCGGCGATGACCAAGCCGGACCTGGACGCACGCGCGGTCGCCGCCCTCGAAGAAGTCTCCCTCGACCCCGCTTTGCGGCACCGTTTTCCGCATGAACTATCGGGCGGCCAGCGCCAGCGGGTCGCGATTGCGCGGGCGATGATCCTGAAACCAAAGCTCGTTGTCCTCGATGAGCCAACCTCCGCCCTCGATCGGACCGTTCAAACCGAAATTCTTGCGCTGCTGGAGGCTTTGCAGCAAACGCATGGATTGACCTATTTGCTGATCAGCCACGACCTTGCGGTCATTCGCGCCATGGCGGACGAGATCGCGGTGATGAAAGACGGGCGCATTGTCGAACATGGTCCTGCAGGAGAGATTGTCGATCATCCGCATGAGCCCTATACAAGGGCGCTCATCGCGGCGGCGTTTCAAACGGGTGACATGTGAGTCTTCTAGCAGTCCGCTGCCAGCGCATTTTTATCGAAGTATGTCGCAAGTGAACTTGCCTGGTGCGCAAAGCCAAATCGAGAGGGTATGCCATGCTTTTTGAAGGTCAAGCGCTCAAACTTCACGCGCTCGAACATGGGATCGTCGAACTGCGTTTCGAGCGGAGCGAAGAGGCGGTCAACAAGCTTGATATTCTCACTTTCGACGAGTTGCGCCGGGCGCTCGAAACCATTGCGGCCACGCCAACAGTCAAGGGCGTCCTGATCACCAGTGCCAAGGATACATTTATCGTTGGCGCTGATATTTTCGAATTCACCCGAATCTTCAAATTGCCGGCGCAAGAGGTCATCGCGTTTGTGTCGGGTAACAGTGGCATCATTACAGATCTTGCTGATTTGCCGGTCCCGAGCGTCGCGGTGATCAATGGCCTAGCGCTGGGCGGCGGTCTCGAACTGGCGCTTGCCGCCGACTATCGGGTGATGTCGAGCGCCGCGAAAATCGGCGTGCCCGAGATCCATCTGGGACTTTTTCCTGGCTATGGAGGCACTGTGCGTCTGCCCCGCCTCATCGGCTTGGCGGCCAGCGCCGAATGGATTGTGAGCGGCGCGCAGCAAAGCCCCGAGGTGGCCTTAAAAGAGGGTGCAGTTGATCGCGTCGTCGCGCCAGAGGATTTGCGGACGGCCGCGCTCACGATGCTTGAAGAATCGATGGCGGCACCCGCCGATTGGCAGGCTCGCCGGCAGCGCCTTCGACAGGGTCTCAACATTCCGCAAGGCGAAGCTTCCCGTCTGCTCGCCGCTGCCAAGGCAAGCGCGGCAAAAGCACTCCCCCATTTTCCGGCGGCCCAACTGGCCGTCGACTTGCTCGAAAACGCCGCCCCCCTCGATCGCGATGCCGCTTTGGTCGCCGAGGCCGAAACCTTTGTGAAGGCAGCAAAAACGCAAGCCGCAGAGTCGCTCGTTGCAATTTTCATCAACGAGCAGGCGTTAAAGAAAACGATCCGGCGCTTCGCCAAGGATGCAACGCCGATACGACAGGCTGCTGTCGCCGGCGCGGGCATCATGGGCGGTGGCATCGCCTATCAAAGCGCCTCTCGCGGCGTGCCTATTATCATGAAGGATATTTCCGCTCAGGCCCTTGACCTTGGCATGTCGGAAGCGCGCAAATTGGTCGGCAAAGCCGTGGAGATCGGAAAACTCAGCCAACAAAAAGCGGATGCGATTTTAAGTTCGATCACGCCTAGCCTGACCTATGATGGTTTCGACAAGGCCGATATCGTGGTCGAAGCCATTGTCGAGAACCTAGCGGTTAAGCAGAAGGTGTTGGGCGAAATCGAAGCTGTTTGCGGGCCCCATGCGATCTTGGCCTCGAACACATCGTCGCTGCGCATCGGCGCCCTCTCCGAAGGCTTGCGGCGTCCGGAAAATTTCTTAGGGATGCATTTCTTCAATCCGGTCCCAAAAATGCCGCTGGTCGAAGTGGTACGCGGCCCCAAGACATCGACGCAAGCGATCGCTGCGGTGATCGGCTATGCGACGGCGATGGGAAAAACGCCGATCCTGGTTGAGGATTGCCCTGGGTTTGTCGTCAACCGCACGCTCACACCCTATCTCATCGCTTTTCTACGCCTCGTCCACGAGGGCGTCGATTTCACCCAGATCGACAAGGCGATGGAGGCTTTCGGCTGGCCGATGGGGCCTGCCTATCTCATCGATGTCATCGGCATGGATATTTCGCAGCATGTCGTCGAGATCGTCTCGGCTGGGTTTGCCCCCCGCATGGAACTGTCTTTCGAATCGTCGATTGCAATCTTGTTGCGCGCCGGGCGCCTCGGCCAGAAGAACAGCCACGGTTTTTACAAATATGAAAAGGATTCGAAGGGCCGGCCGCACAAGGAGGCTGATCCCGAAACGGATCGTCTCCTCATATCCGGGCGACCGAATGGAAAATCCAACCTCAGCGAGGCAGAGATCGTATCGCGGATGATGCTGCCGCTGATCCTTGAGGCCGCGCGTTGCGTCGAGGACGGCATTGTGGGCTCGCCGGGAGAGGTTGATATGAGCCTGATCCTGGGTCTCGGCCTGCCGCGCTATTTAGGCGGAGCTCTCAAATACGCCGATTACCTCGGTCTCAAAACGATTGTGGAGAGCGCCGAGACATGGGCGGGCCTAAGCCCCATTTATCGTCCAAGCGAGCGTCTTCGTACCATGGCCAACTCCGGGGAAACGTTCTATCCCCTTTGAGCGCTTCTTTGCTGCATGAGGTCTTATGTTAAGCTTTCACTCCTGCGCGGCCAAGGTAGAGATATCTGTCGAGACGGATGCCAAGACAATTCCGCCCGAGGTGAACTGGATCGACGCATTGCGGCCGGATGCGCGGGAGATCAATTTTCTTGAGCGCACGCTCGGGATCGAGCTGCCGACGCTCGAAGAACTCTCCGAAATCCAAACGTCCAGAAGGCTTCGTAGCGAAGGGAACCGCTTGTTTCTCAGTATTCCCATGGTCTACCGGAAGGATGGTTTCACGCCGGCGGTTACGCCGCTCGGGCTCATCTTGTCGAAAGACATTCTCGTGACGGTCAGATTCAAGCCGTTGAAAGCCTTCGACGAAGTAATGGACTGTATTTCGCGGCATCCGCTGCCCGCCGGCGGCCCCGGCGCATTGATCGCTCTCCTCGAAGTAATTATCGATCATGTCGCCGACTTGCTGGAAGGCGTGGGCGGCGATCTCGATCGCCTTTCGGATGAAATTTTTAGTGCCAACAACACAAACGGGCGAGGCCATAAGCCTCGCGAGGACGGCGATAAATTGCGCTTCGTGCTAAAAAAGGTCGGACGCTTCGGCGAGCTTACATCAAAGATCGAAGACTTTCTTCTCGGCATGGGGCGCATACTGCCCTATGCCCTGACAAATGCTGCTTCGTATCTAGAAGCCGACGTACGCGCAAAGCTTAAAGGCCTCCAACGCGACATTGCCTCGATCAATGACTACGAGACCCATCTCACCAATAAGATCCAGTTCCTGCTGGATGCCATCTTGGGCCTGACGAATATCGATCAGAACAATATTTTTAGGATTTTGACCGTCGTCTCCGTGGTCGGTATTCCGCCGACTTTTTTCGCGAGCATGTATGGAATGAATTTCAAGTTCATGCCTGAGTATGATTGGACATATGGCTATCCATATGCCCTTTGCCTTATAGCGGCCAGCGCACTTATTCCGATTGTCTGGTTCAAATGGCGCGGCTGGTGGTAGTCGCCTCGGCCTGTTGCTGGCAAAACCATGACAGAAGATGAATTGAACCTGCGGCTTCTCTATCGTGACGGGCTGATGCTCGTCATCGACAAGCCGGCGGGGATTGCGGTTCACAGCGGCCCGAAGGGCGGCGAAAATCTACAAAGCTATTTTCATGCGCTGCGCTTTGGCCTGCCCCGCAACCCCGCCCTCGTGCACCGGCTCGACCGCGATACGTCAGGCTGCTTGGTGCTCGGCCGTCACCACAAGGCGCTCGAAAAGCTTGGCCTTCTGTTCAAGCAAGGCAAGATCGAAAAGACCTATTGGGCGGTCGTCGATGGCGGTCCCGCGCAGGAAGAAGGCTTGATCGATTTGCCGCTTGGGCGGCTCGATCCCGATCGAGGCTGGTGGATGAAAGTTGATCCCTCGGGTCTTCCATCCAAAACAGCCTGGCGGGTCTTGGGCCGCTCGCAGGAGCATACATTGATGGAGCTGGCGCCTCTGACGGGGCGGACCCACCAATTGCGCGTTCACTGCGCCGCACTCGGCTGGCCGATTCTTGGCGATACCATCTACGGACATGGCGGAAATATGGGACTGCAATTGCATGCGCGTGCGATCAAGATCCCGCTCTATAAAAATAAGGATCCGATTCGGGTCGCGGCCCCGGTTCCCCCACATCTGCAAAAGGCGCTAGCGGCATGCGGATGGCAAGACGACGCCTGAAGCAGGAATCGTCAATTGCCCATATATTGATGCAGACTGGCCTCCAGGGCGGATTTGTCCTGCGCCGAGAGCTTCGCTAGCTCGCCGTCGAGCCAAGGATCCTTGACCCCGGACGAGCGTGCGAGGATATGCCATTTCATCGCCTCGACCGGGTTTTTTGGAACGCCGCGCCCGGCAGCGAGAAGGCGCGCGAGCCGGTTTTGCGCTACGGGATTATTGTGCGCGGCCGCCTTGAGAAAAAGCTTTGCCGCCGCCGCTTCGTCCTTGGCAACGCCGATCCCGTTAAAAAGCATGATCGCATATTCGACCTCCGCGGGAACATTATTGTCTCGCGCGGCGCGGCCAATCCATTCAGCGGCCAGCGGTTCGCTTTTTTCGACGCCGGTTCCATTCCGGTACAGAAGGCCCAGCGCATAGGCGGCATCGGAATAGCCGAGTTCGGCGGACTGTCTGAACAGCCGCGCCGCTTTGGGGAAGTCGGTGGTGACGCCGTTATTTTCGATTGCTAAAATACCGAGGTTATAAAGCGCGCCGGGATGATGCTGGGCGGCCGCGGTCTCGAAAAGCGCGGCTGCGCCGGCGCGATCCTTCGGAACGCCCTCACCGTTCAGCTTGGCCATTCCAAGCGCGAAGATCGCCTGCCGATCCCCCCGGTCGGCGGCGAGCCTGTACCAACGCGCAGCCTCGGCCAGATCCCGGCGAACGCCAAGCCCTTGCGCGTAAAGTTCGCCGATCAAGGTCATCGCCGCCCCATCGCCCGGATCGGCCTCGATCCGCTTCATCGACTCCTGCATCGCGGTCGAATAATATCCGCGTTGATAGGCGGCAAAAGCCAAATCCGGTGCCCCGCCGAGACGGGTAGGAACCTGCAATTCATTCGCGCCACCCGATTGCGGCGGCAGGGTCGACGGCATGCCGGCGGTCTGTGTGCCAACCTGCGAAAACCCAGCCTGCGCAAGCGCCGATATCTCGCTGGCACATAGGGCCAGCACCAACACGCCGTTCAGGGCGATGCAACGATGCCAAAGCGGGCTTCGCAAATCATGCCTCATCGAGCTGATTCTGGCGCCGCAGCCATCAGACGCGCGACGTCTCGCAAGGCCACGTCGGCGCCCCGCGGATCGGCAAAGACGGCAGGGCCGAGCGCGATGAATTCGGCTCCGGCGCGAACAAGATCGGGGATAGACGCCAGTTCATGGGCATAGCCGACGCAAGGAACGTTGAAAATTTCGGTCCACCAAGCGACGCGCTCGGCGATTTCGCTGTGCTCCTGGGGATTGGCTGGGCCGCCGAACATCACATAGTCCACGCCCGCCTCGCCGGCCGACATGGCGGAGTCGCGTGTCGCTAAGCCTCCGACGCCGACAATGTAATTGGGCTGCAGCGATTTCAAAGCGGCCTCGACCTTTTCATGGGTTCCCTCGATATGGACGCCGTCCGCGCCGCTCCCGGCCACCAGATGCGCATCGTCGGCGATAAGGCAGGCGATGCCGTGTTTTTGCACCGAGGGGGCCAGCGCGCGGACGATCTTTTGGCGCTCGCCTTCATCACGCGATTCAGTTTGCAAAAGCAGGCAAGCCACGTCGCATGCGGCAACCGCCGCCTCTAAAATCGGCGCGTAGGCCACCCAATCCGAGACGGGCGGCGTGATCAGATAGAGGCGCGGCAAATCCGTCGACATTGCGGCAAACAGCTCGGGGTGAGACTTCACGAAAGCTCTTTTAGAGCATTTCCTTTCAAAGGGGATACCGTCTCGGCCCGGGAAAATGCAAGAAAACCTGGAACTCGGCATCGCGCGGCCGGTTCGCGTCGTCCTTCTCCTCGGCGAGAAACGGCAGCGGGCCGGGCGGCGGACTACGGGACCCGCTATTTCCCCGGTGCGCTTGTCGCGCGCGGGCATCCGTGCTACCCGCAGCCGCGGGAGAATGTTCACAATGACCGACGGAAATGGAAACGGCTCTCAAGCCGACGCGGCACCAGCGATCAATGCGATGGTGCAATATACGAAGGATTTTTCGTTCGAGAACCCGAACGCGCCCCGTTCTTTGGGACCGCAAGAAAAATCCCCGAATATCTCGATTCAGGTCAATGTAAACGCACGGCAAGTTGCCGAGACCGACTTCGAGGTGAACATCCTGCTGGAAGGATCGGCCGGTGAAAACGCTGATCTTTTGTTCAAGTTCGAGCTTGACTACGCAGGGCTGTTCCGGCTGCTGAATATTGCCCCGAACGACATGCATCCTGTCGTCATGATCGAATGTCCGCGCCTCTTGTTTCCCTTCGCGCGCCAGATCATTGCAGAGGCTGTCCGCTCCGGCGGCTTTCCCCCGCTCTACATCGATCCGATCGATTTTGCCGCGCTCTACCGCAAGCGCCTGAGCGAGATGGCCGTCACCGAGCCGACTTCGTCAGCCTGAGCATTTTCACGGGGCTTTAGCCCTTGTCCGCGCCGAAGCGGTGCAGGCTCGACCCCTGCGCCTTAAGCCATGCTTCGGCGCGTTCCATGTCGGCCGTCATGAGGGAAACCGCCGTCCAAAACGCGGGCGAATGGTTCATGTGCCTCAGATGCGCAACTTCATGGGCGGCGAGATAATCGAGAACGAAAGGTGGTGCCATGATCAGGCGCCAGGAAAAGTTCAGCGCGCCCGACGCCGAGCAGGATCCCCATCGGCTTGTCGTATCCCGCAAGGTGATTTTTGCGGGAACCACGCCGAGCTTCTCGGCGTGGCAGGCCACCGCCGCCCTTAATTCCCGCTTTGCCTCCCCAATCAAGAAATCCCGGACCCGCCGGGGTACATGCGGCCGCTCAGCGCCCACGCAAAGCACCGGTCTCGCCCCCTCCCATAAGTTAGGCAAGGTTTCTTCGATCCAAATGCCTCTTCGCCCGGATGAACGATGGATGATTTCATGCAAGGTTCCGCGCAACGGAATGGATTGTCCGGGCGTAAACCCGATCTTTTCCGGTAAACGACGCAGTTTTGCGACGATCCAGGCGCTATGCCGGTTTGCGAAAGCCCCCGCCTCGGCGAGGCTGCCGCGTGCCGGCATGGTCAAAACGACGTCCTGCGTCGCCGCCCTGACACGCAGGGTAAATCGCCGCGCCGATGCGACCTGTCGCAAATTGACGCGATAAATCTCTCCGGCATAAGAAATATCGAGATAAGTGATGCCGGAAATGCGAGGCGCGTTTTTTCGCGGGAGGCGCAACATGACTTCAGATTAGCGGGAGGCGGCCTGCGCCGCTAGAGGCGTGCGCGGCATGCCGATCGAGGTCCACCCTTTTTTCAGGCCTGTTCCACCAGCTTCAAGGTTCTGGCCGGCGCCTTTAAGGAAACATGGAACTCGCGAATCCGGGGCACAACCTCGTTCCGGAAGCGGGAGCCGTTGAACACGCCGTAATGGCCGACCTTCGTCTGCAGATAATTCGCCTTCATGGAGGGCGGCAGGCTTCTGCACAGATCCTGGGCGGCAAGGGTTTGTCCGATGCCTGAAATGTCGTCGTTTTCGCCCTCCACGGTCAGCAACCCGACGCGGCGGATGGCGGAGAGGTCGACCAGCTTCCCACGGTGCCGCATTTCACCTTTCGGCAAGTCATGCCTGACAAACACGGTGTCGATAGTCTGAAGGTAGAATTCGGCGGTGAGATCCATCACCGACCGGTATTCATCGTAAAATTCGCGGTGCTTGTCGGCCGAATCGCCGTCTCCGGTCACCAGATGATCGAAGAAATCAAAATGCGCGTTGACATGGCGATCAATGTTCATCGCCAAAAAGCCGGTCAACTGCAGAAACCCCGGATAGACATCTCGCCCGACACCGGGATAGCCGAAAGGCACGGTACAGATGCAATTCCGCCGGAACCATTGGCTGCCGCGCTCCTGGGCGAGCAGATTGACCTGGGTCGGGCTCCGCCGCGTATCGATCGGGCCCCCCATCAGCGTCATCGAAGCCGGCAGATGGGGATTGTCCTCCGCCTCCATCAGGGCAACGGCGGCAATGAGGGGCACTGAGGGCTGACAAACGCCGAGCGTATGGAGACTGATCCCGCCCGGCCCGCTGCTCAGCGTCTCGCAGATGGCCACCAGATAATCGATGTAATCGTCAAGATCGAACCGATCAGCCGAAAGCGGAAGCATCCGGGCATCGACCCAGTCCGTGATATAGACGTCGTAAAACGGAAGGAAGGCTTCCACCGTCCCGCGCAACAGGGTCGCATAATGGCCCGACATCGGCGCGACGATCAAAAGCTTCGGCTGAGGCGCAATGCTCTTGCTGTCAAACTGCCGCTCAAAATGGCGCAATTGGCAGAACGGCCGCTCCCACACGATCCGCTCCACGATCCGAACGGTCTTGCCCGAAATGCTGGTGGCGGTGAAACCGAAATCCGGCTTGCCGTACCGGCGCGTCAATCGCTCGAATATATTGGCCGAAGCCGCGAGGTTTCGACCCGCGGATGTGTAGGACAGCGGGTTGATCGGGCTTTCGAGCCATGTTCGTGCCAAATCCGAAACCACTCTCGCCGGGGCAAGAGCCAGATATGCCATTTCGTGCACTTCGTAGGAAAACGGCGGCATTTTTTTACTCGGCCTCTCAAACCACGTAAGAGAGCAACGGCGACGGCAAGATGAGCCACCAGCGGCCACATCGGCCAGTTCTTACCCTGTGTAAAACTACGGAATTAAAGCCTTTTTTGATTTTTTAAGACAGGTTTATGTCAAACTAGAGTTTTGCAGAAGAGACGCCTAAAATCAACGTCTCTTGTAATAAATAAGTTTCTTTCCCAAGAACGCACGCCACGCAATAAAGTGTTGTTTTGTGTTGGTCGGCACACGCAAGCCTCAAGCAAAGCGCTGGCGGAGGACGCAACCGTTCGCTAACAAATTATAACAACCCTCATCGCCATAGTGAGAAAACCGCTTTGCTGGAGTTTCGGCGGCAGGGAAAAGCCTTTAGTTTATGTGAGAGCAATGGCCGATTTGATCAACATTGACCTAGGACGACGTTCGCGGCGGCTGCGCGTCGATACCCTGGTTAAATTGCGCTGGCTGGCGCTGCTCGGGCAAGCGATTGCGCTTGTCGTCACCTATTTCGGCTTAGGGTTTTCGCTGCCGCTCGGCCCTTGTCTGCTCGTCATTGCGGCGTCAGCCTGGCTCAACATCTGGTTGCGGCTGCGCTTTGGCAGAATCGACCGGCTGGAGGATGCGCCCGCGGCGGCCATGCTGGCCTATGATATTCTCCAGCTGACAGCCCTTCTTTATCTCACCGGCGGGATCGAAAATCCGTTTTCGATCCTTTACCTGGCCCCCATCATGATTTCGGCGGTGTCGCTTTCGGGCCGCATCACTTTATACCTGACCGTCCTCATGGTCGCGGCGGTTTCGGGTTTGACGCTCAGCCATTACCCGCTGCCTTGGTTTCCTGGCGAACACCTCGAACTGCCGTTGATTTATGATGCAGGCATTTGGGTCGCGATCGTTCTCGGAGCCGCCTTCATTGCGATCTATGCCTCGCGGGTCGCGGTCGAAGCGCGTAAGCTCGCCGACGCGCTCGCCGCAACCGAACTCGTCATCGCGCGCGAGCAGCATCTGACCCAGTTGGACGGTTTGGCGGCGGCGGCGGCACATGAGCTTGGCACGCCCCTGGCCACCATCACGCTGATCGTCAAGGAACTCCAAAAGCAGCTGCCCGCTCAAGACCCTCTCGAAGAGGATCTGACCCTGCTCGCGCAAGAGGTCGACCGATGTCGCGCCATTCTCGGCAAGCTCAACTCGCTGGGGGAGGACTCGGGCGATATTCTTGACGAAATGAGTGTGGGTCTGCTGATTGAAGAGGTCGCCAGTCCGCACCGCGACTTCGGACTTCGCATCTCGGTCGTCAAGAATGGCCAAGGCCCGGAACCGGTCTGCCACCGCAATCCCGGCATCCTGTACGGACTTGGCAATCTGATTGAAAATGCAATAGATTTCGCCGCTTCCGAAGTCAGGATCTTGGCTCAATGGACGCCGGATCAGGTTACGATGATCATTGAAGATGATGGTCCTGGCTTTTCGCCGGACGTGATCGGCCGTGTCGGAGATCCCTATGTGACGACCAAGAAGGATCGGCGGGCCAAATCCGAAGAAGGATCGGGGCTTGGCCTCGGCCTGTTTATCGCCAAAACCCTTCTTGAACGGTCGGGGGCAACTGTCACCACCGAGAACCTGCAGCCGCCGGAGACGGGCGCGGTGATCACGATCACCTGGGACCGTGCGGCCTTCGAGTCCGGCGCAAAAGGATTCCGTGGCGGCGCCGAGGCTGCGGCCAAACTCAATGCCGAGCTGGGGCCGCGTGCCTGAATCGGTGCATTGCGTCTTTCATGTTTAGGAAAGCTGGAAAATTCCGCTATTCTCCTGGCTTATCGTGTGTTGTGCTCGGAATCGTTCAACTGAGGCGATGAAAATGAAAAATGACCCCCCGGAGCCGCTCATCCCCGGCAACCTGGGCGATGGCAAGGGCGGCGAGCAAGGTGGATTCGGGCCCGACCGTTCGCTCCTGATTGTAGATGACGACAATACTTTCCTGACGCGCCTGAGCCGCAGCATGGAATCCCGGGGCTTCGTCGTAACCGCCGCCCATTCGGTCGCCGAAGGTCTCGAAGCGATCAATGAACGCGCGCCCGCCTTCGCGGTCATCGACATGCGGCTCGGCGATGGCAATGGCCTCGACGTGATCCGTGAGCTCAAGACGAAGCGGCCGGATGCGCGCGGCGTCATTTTGACCGGCTACGGGAATATCGTGACCGCCGTGACTGCGGTGAAGCTCGGGGCGTTCGATTATCTCGCCAAACCTGCGGATGCCGACGAAATTTTCAATGCGCTCATGGCGACGCGCCACGACAAGGCGGAACTCCCCGAAAATCCAATGTCGGCCGATCGGGTGCGGTGGGAACATATCCAAAGAATTTATGAGCTTTGCGGCCGCAATGTCTCGGAAACGGCCCGCCGGCTGAACATGCACCGTCGGACCTTGCAGCGCATCCTGGCTAAAAAGGCGCCGCGTTAGGGCGCGAGGACCCCGAATAAGGATGAAATCGGCGGCGGCAAATTCGGCTCCTTGGTGGGAAACGACCCGCCACATCTTGACCATTGCTTCGCATCGGAAAAGCATTGTATTGCAGCTGGTCAACGGTCATGCGTCGGAGAGGGTCTTTATCTCGATTTTCCCCGCGGTGGACGCTCGGGAATTACAACGCAGCGACCTTCATCGACCCCTGGTCACGGTTTCTTTTGAAACCGTCCGGGCCGGTAGCTCAATGGTTAGAGCCGGCCGCTCATAACGGTCTGGTTGCAGGTTCGAGTCCTGCCCGGCCCACCAAGCAATCCCTTCGGTGCCCAAGTGGGAGCGATCTTCGCGCGCGGAAACGCCCTCGATCTTGGGGTCGGGAATGCTGTCGCAGCGGATGTCATTAAAACTAACTCGTGAAAATTGACTCGCGGCATCGGCCTCCGAACGCGGCGATGGGCGTCATTGGACGGTTCCAACTTGCACTTAAAGTGAGGTTACGGCCCAGCTTTCGCCTTAAATCTAAACCTTGACTAGGAAGAAAAGCGCTTTCACGCGTCAATTCGGCTTGCAAGACAAAAAACAAAATTGCCTAAATTATTGTAAATACGTACGATATTTCATGAATAATTATCTGTTATAATAGTTATAAGATTGATTATTGCTTTCGTATATTATATAATAATACTTTCAATATAGAATTGTCCCCATAATGAACAAGCTCTTGGCGCACAAATGTCCGTTGCAAATGTTCTTAGCTTCACATCGTTCAAGTGAGGACATCCCATGTCGCGCCATCATCATCAAGATCATGACACCCACTCCTCGGTTCAATTTCGAAGTATCGATGGATCCGGCAACAATCTCGCGGATCTGACGCTCAATCAGGCCGGAACCGACTTTACCCGGCTTGGACCAGCGAATTTTGCCGACGGTTTCGCTGCTATGCAGCCTGGGCCCAATCCGCGGGAAATCAGCAATATCGTGGTGGCGGGAGGCCCCGTGAACGCGACGATGCAGGTCGAGGGGACGGCCCTTTCGAGCATGATGTCCGCCTGGGGTCAGTTCATGGATCATGACCTCGATCTGCAAAAAGGCGCAACGACGCAAGATATATCCGTCATTGTGCCGCCCGGGGATTCGCATCCAGCCGGAACGATCATTCCGTTGACGCGGGTCGCGATCGATCCGGCAACCGGGGTGCCCGGGCATCCCGCCACTGCCATCAATACCATCACAGGATGGCTGGATGGCTCAATGGTTTATGGTTCAAGCAAAGCCACCGCCGACAGCATGCGCCTGCCCGACGGTCATATGAAGACCTCGGCCGGAGATAATCTGCCGATCGTCGATACGGTTCAAGGTCCGGCTTTCGTCGCCGGTGACGCGCGCGCTCAAGAAAATCCCAACCTGACCGCTTTGCAGACCCTGTTCATCCGCGAGCATAATTATCAGGTCGATCAATTGCACAAAGAACACCCGAATTGGAGCGGTGAACAGCTCTACCAAAATGCCAAAGCCATCACGACGGCCGAGATCGCGAACATCACTTACAATGAGTTCCTGCCGCATCTGTTGGGCCCGAATGCCATTTCCGCCTATCACGGCTATGACCCCTCGGTGAATCCCACCATTTCCGAAGAGTTCGCGGGAGCCGCTTTCCGTTTTGGTCACTCGCTTGTTTCGGATGTCATCGGTAAAATCGATAATTCCGGTGCTACGACCGAAAGCAACTCTCTCAAGGATGTGTTCTTTCAGCCAACGAACGAATTCGTCGTGAACGGGGGCGCCGACGGCGTGCTGCGACATCTTGCGGGAGAGGCAGCAAATCCCCTCGATACGCATATAGTGGACGGCATCCGCAACTTCCTTCAAGACGGACCCGGCGCCATAGATCTGGCGGCAACGAATATTCAGCGCGGGCATGATCTCGGCCTTGGCACTCTGAACCAGACTCGGGAAGCTCTGGGATTGACGCCCTATACGAGCTTCGATCAAGTCAGCAGCGATAGCGCGACGGTCGCCGCCTTGAAGTCGGCCTATGGCAGCGTGGATAACATCGACCTTTGGGTTGGCGGCCTGGCCGAAGACCATACGGCCGGCGCCTCGGTCGGTGAGACCTTCGGTAAAATCATCGGCGACCAGTTCACGGCCCTACGGGATGGCGATCGATTCTATTTCGAAAACCAAGGTTTCGATTCTCAAACTTTGAAGACCATAGAGAACACCACGCTCAGCGACATCATCTCCAGGGACACCGATACGACCTATATCCAAGCCGATGCATTCGTGGCGATCGAACGCCATAGCGGCACGCAGGCCGGAATTGATCCGACCGGGTCTTTGGCAGGCCCCGGCATGGCCCAATTGGTGATCGGTTCTCCAGGCACCGATACGCTGATGGGAGGTTCCCACAACGATACTTTGATTGCGGCACGCGGTCAGATGACCATGACGGGCGGCGCCGGCGACGACACCTTCGTTTTCAATATCGGTGATCAAGGCCGGACCTACGCCAAAATTACCGATTTTGATCCGCATCATGACACGCTGGAGTTCCAGACTGCGAGCAAAGGTGATTGCAACAAGGTCCACGTGATGTCGGATCATCATGGAGGAACCTTGGTGGTGGCGGGACAGGATCGTGTCGATTTGGTTGGCGTCCATCCAAACCAAGTCCACACCCATGATATTCTCTTCGCCTAGGCCCATCGGCCTCCCCAGCTGCCGCGCCGAGTCGTCGGTGCGGCAAGCTATCTAGTCCGACATCAAAACGGGAGCGGCGACCGTGGTAACGGGATGCCGAAGAATTGCGCCATGCCATTATCATCCAAGTACCAAAATCAGGCGCTCCTAGGCGCAGCTATTGGTGCGGTCGCCCCCGTTCTTGCCACTGCCATCATTTTCAGTTTTTTCATCAATCTCTTATTATTCACCAGCCCTCTCTACATGTTACAAATCTATGATCGTGTCATTACAAGCCGTAATGAAACGACCTTGATTGCGCTGACAGTCCTCGCCGCTTTATGCATCATGGTCTATTCAATCCTTGAGATGTTGCGCTCGCGCATTCTCGTGCGCGTCGGCATGCTGTTCGACGAAAAAATCGCCGGCGCGGTGTTCGACGCCGTGCATCGCGGCAATTTGCGGCAGCCCGGCTCCGGGCATGTCCAATGTCTGCGCGATATCGATACTATCCGCGAGTTTCTGACCGGCGCAGGATTGATTACGCTCTGCGACGCACCGTGGTTCCCGGTCTTCGTCGCTGCTTCGTTCTTGCTCAACCCGCTTTTTGGCTATCTTGCTTTGGGCGGTAGCGTCATCACCCTCTCGTTGACGCTTCTCAACGAGCTTTTGACCAAGAAGCGGCTGGAGTCCGCGGGCAGCGCAGGCCTTCTCGCCAATCAGAGCGCGCTGGCGATGTTCCGCAATACTGATGCGATTCAAGCCATGGGCATGCTTGGCGCGCTGAAGCAACTATGGGCGAAACGTCATCGCACCGCGCTGGGCCTCCAAGCGTCTGCCAGCGATCGGGCGGGCATTATCGTTGCCTCGACAAAATTCTTTCGCATGTTCCTGCAGACAGCGGTGCTGGGAACCGGCGCCTATCTCGTCATCTATCGGGAAATTTCGCCAGGCGCGATGATCGCCGCTTCGATCCTGATCTCGCGCGCTCTTCAGCCCATCGAACTTGTCGTGGGCCATTGGAAAGGTTTTCTCGCGGCCCGGAGTGCCTTCGAACGTGTGAGGGTCTTGTTCACGGTCGCTGGAGAGCAACCCGAGCGGATGTCGCTGCCGCGCCCTCTCGGCGCGCTGCAGGTTTCAGATCTGGTCGCCTCTGCGCCGGGCAACAGAAACCCGCCAATTCTGAAAGGCATCTCGTTCAGTCTGAGCGCCGGCCAAGTCATGGGAGTCGTCGGCCCCAGTGCCGCGGGCAAGTCAAGTCTGGCGCGCGCGATCGTTGGCGTGTGGCCCGTCTTGCGCGGCTCCGTACGCTTGGATGGTTCGGATCTGTCGCATTGGGACCCCGAAGAACTCGGCCGTTACGTCGGCTATCTGCCGCAGGACGTGGAACTCTTCGTGGGAACGGTGGCGCAGAACATCGCCCGATTCCAGGAGGCGGATTCCGAGGCGATCCTTTTTGCGGCTCACCTTGCAGGATGCCAGGAGCTCATCCAGCAGCTTCCAGACGGCTTCAATACGCAAATCGGCGATGGCGGTCAGGCGCTCTCCGGAGGACAGCGGCAGCGCATTGGGCTTGCGCGAGCCCTTTATGGCAAGCCGAGCCTCGTCGTGCTCGACGAGCCGAACGCCAACCTCGATGCCGCCGGTGAAGATGCTCTTTTGAGGGCCGTTCAGACGTTGAAATCACTGCAAATCACCGTGGTGATCATCACGCACAAAATCAGTATTTTGACTGGAGCCGACAAAATCCTGGTCATGAGTGATGGCACAGTCCAGGCTTATGGGACCCGCGATGCGATCTTACAACGCTTGATGGGGCCTCGAGTCGTGCCGGCCGCCTCGCATCATCCCATTGTAGCTTCCGATGCACCTGCTTTGACGCGCTGAGTAATCCCAATTGAAAAATAGATCCGAGAAGTCGATTTCCGATTGGCGTGGCATCGCCCTTGCCGGCTACGTGATTATCTTCCTGATGTTCGGTGTCGGGGGGATCTGGACTGCCGTCGCAAAACTCGACAAGGCCGTCGTCGCGCAAGGGGTTGTCTCCGTAGAAACCAACCGCAAAAGCGTCCAGCACTTCGAAGGCGGTATTGTGCGTGAGATCTTCGTCAAGGAGGGCGCTCACGTTGCGAAAGGCGAGGTTCTCTTCGGCCTGCAGGAGATCCAGGCCCAGGCCAACAATGATCTCGTCAGGAACCAACTCGATTCCGGCCTCGCGCTCGAAGCCCGGCTGTTGGCCGAACGCGATCGTAAAGACGAAATCGCGTGGCCCCAGGAATTCGCCGGTCGCGTCGCTGACGCTTTGCTCGAACGCATTATGAGCGATCAGCTGCATCAATTCCAAGAACGTCGCGCGTCACTGGAAGGCCAAGTCAGCGTTCTGGACTCGCGAATTGAACAATTGACGATGGAAATAAAGGGTCTTGCGATCGAGAGAGACTCCACCGAAAAGCAGGTCGCTTATATCAATGAAGAACTTATCCATTTGCGCGATCTCGCGAGAAAGCAGCTCGTAACCCTGACGCGCGTCTACGCGATGGAGCGCGAAAGAACGCGGCTCGAAGGCCTCATCGGCCATTCCATTGCGGATACTTCGAAAGCGCAGAGTTCGATTGGCGAGGTCAAGACCCAGATCCAACAGCTACGACAAAAATTTCAGGAGGATATCGCTGCCGCCCTCCTCGACGTGAGGCAGAAAATCGCTGACGCCCGGGAACGGGTCGCCGTGTCGCAGGATGTACTCAATCGCGTCAAAATCGTCGCTCCGTTGGATGGCGCGGTACAGAATTTGAAGGTCTTTACCTTGGGGCAGGTCTTGCGGCCCGGCGAAACTCTTTTGGAAATCATTCCAGACGACCAGCCGCTGGTCGTCCAGGCGCAGTTTTCCCCAAACGACATTGATAATGTCCATGCAGGACGGCCGGCGGAAATTCGTTTTCCGGCTTTTCATGCGCGTCAAATTCCAGTCATGATGGGACGGATCGAGTCCATCTCCCACGACCGGCTGACGGATGAGCAGACCAAGCAATTTTACTTTCTCGGCGTCGTTTCATTGGACCGGAGCGACATTCCTGAGGAATATCGTCCCCGCATCCGACCAGGAATGCCGGCCGAGATCATCGCGGCCGCCGGTGAGCGTACGGTTTTGAGCTATCTCGTGTCCCCGCTTTCCGAATCGCTTCGCAAATCCTTCCGGGAGCGATAACAAGCTAGGTCTGTGCTTAAGAAGGACGCCCAAAATTGTGGCAGATAGGCCACATTTGTGACAATTCATCAGCACCTTGTTTTTAATAATTCTCATTGATGATATAAATCAGCTGCGACAGGAATGATCGATACCAAGTTTTCTCAAGACCGATTTATTTAATTCTGCCCGTCGCACCGCCATATTAAACAATTGATGCACAACCTCTTTTATTGCCGCGCTTGGTCTCAGCCGCCGCAACTCCTATTATTACCTAAATCTTAAGCCTCTCTGCGATATCCGAGGAACAGCTCACATGATTCGCGGTTGTCCAGTCGAAGCTGGTACGGAACGCCCGCATGGGAAACGAAACCATTTCAGGTCCTAAAAACTTGGCGATGACCGAAGGCGCGGTCGGACTCCAATATGGAGCCCTGCCGTATCGCTTCTCGGATTCTGGCGCGCTGGAAATCCTTCTCGTCACCACCCGGCGGACCAAGCGTTGGATGATTCCCAAAGGCTGGCCCATCAAAGGGTTAAAAGGAACGAAATCGGCCGCGCGCGAGGCGTATGAGGAGGCCGGCGTTCAAGGCTCCATCAGAATAAAGGCCACCGGCGTTTTCTCCTACGCAAAGCGGTTCGACGATTGCGATTTCGTCATTCCCTGTGAGGTGTTGGTTTTCCCGTTGCTGGTAAAGCGACAGAATAAAACCTGGCCCGAATCCCGCCAGAGACAGACCCGGTGGTTTACACCGGAAGAGGCATTGTCGGCCATCTGTGAGGAAAGCCTGAGGGGGTTAATCGCTTCGCTGGTGCGGGAGATCCGAAACGCGGCCTGTAGCTTTGAAGCCGGCGCCGAGCAAGACAGCCGCGTGTCAAACCGCGAGCTCTCGATTGCCTCGCCGACAAACAGGCGTCCCCACACGAAGCCTCTTCACGGTTAATACGCCTCCGCAGACGCGCCGTGATTGCGCGAACGTTTTAGCTTCGCAATCGTCTTTCCAAAGTTTGCTCGGCAAGCCAAAATAGCCCCCTCGTGAGAGACACGCAGCGGATAGGATGCGCCCCGCAACGGCGCCTTCAGCCCGTGGTCGCGCCATTTATCCCGCAGCGCCGCATGCATCCTGATTTTCAAGACTCGACAGAGCTTTTGGCCTCATCCATTCTGATGATGACCGCCTGACCTCATATTTTCTATTGTCTTTCCTCACTGCAAAACGGCTAGCTCCCCGCGCACCGAAGCCTGGAATGGGTTCACGCGTTTAACAAGAGCAAGATGGGAAGGAATCAATCATGATCAAATTCGGTTTCGCAAGGAACCACCTTGCCGCTCTTGGCCTACTAGTGCTGATGGCACTCTTTTGCAGTGCGGAAAGGGCTCTTGCCGCCCAGCCGGATGAGGCGCAGCGGGCCGGACGCGAGGCCGCAACCTTCCCGCAGGCGGACGAAGATTATTTCCAAGACATGGACAACGGGGTGGCGCTGAGCCCAGAAGAGATCAAGGGCCGCAACATGTGGATCGTTTGGACCGGAGGCAATGATCGCCAATGGGACAAGCTGACGAAATTGAGCCTCGGCAACCATGATCTCTTGAAGATTGTGACTTCACACCCAAGTCAGACTTATTGCTACGGAAAATGTGATCGCGATTCGCGCTGGCATTGGCTGGGGGCGGTCAACGAACCCTGCTTCGAGAAGCCGACAGGCCCCGATCCGGAACGGTTTGGACTCTGGCTCGATCAACGCGTCAAAGATTGCCCGCCCGATCCCTTCGAGAACGAAACCAAATATCCCGGCGTAAAGATTGGCGCGCGTGGCCAGCCTGTTGGCGGCGGCAAGATTTTGCCGGTTGGCTCCTATTTCGGCTATGCGACAGGGATCGTCGGTCTGCGGCTCTTCCCCAATCCAGAGTTCGACGAGAAGGCGGCGAAACGCTGGGATCCGGAAAAATATTACACCGACCCTGACTATTACAACGATCCCAATCTCGTCCGCCCCTATCGCGTCGGCATGTCCTGCGGCATCTGCCATGTGAGCCCAAGCCCGATCCACCCGCCGGCCGATCCTTCGCATCCGCAATGGGCCGATCTCAACTCCACCGTCGGCGCGCAATATCTTTGGTGGGACCGGCTTTTCGCTTACTCGGCCGACCTCAAGAATTTCCTCCATCAGGTGGTCCATTCCTACGCGCCGGGCACGACAGAAACATCTATTGTCTCGACCGACTATATTAACAATCCACGCTCGAACAACGCGATCTATAATCTCGGTGCACGGCTTGCGTTAGCGCACCGCTGGGGCAAGGAGACGCTGAAAGGCGGAGAACTCAACAACAAGCAACTTCCCGGTTTTTTTGATCCGCCCAATACGTCCTGGTCGCCGCGCGTCTTAAAAGACGGCTCCGACTCGGTTGGTGCGGTGGGCGCGCTGAACCGCGTCTATGTCAACATCGGGCTCTACAGCGAGGACTGGTTTACCCATTTCAATCCGGTTTTCGGCGGCAAACCTATCACTCCCTTCCTCATAAAAAATGCCGAGGAAAATTCGGCCTATTGGCGGGCGACCGAGGCCGGCACCCCTTTCATGGCGCAATTCTTCCTGAAAGCGGGTCAGCCGGATCATCTGAAGGATGCGCCCGGCGGGGAGAAATATCTGTCGGCTGACGAGGCCATTTTGAAGCGGGGCAAAATCGCATTCGCCGACACTTGCGCGCGGTGCCATTCGAGCAAGCTTCCCGATTTCGCCTGGAAGGCCCTCGATCCAGGCGGCTGCTCCGGTCCCGACTATTTGAACTGCTGGAAGCGCTATTGGGCTTTGACAAAGAAGGACGAGTTCAAGGCAAAGATGAGGGAAATCGTCTTGGCGCCCGATTTCCTCAAGGACAATTACCTTTCGACCGATGCGCGCATACCTGTCACTTTGCTGCGGACGAACGCTTGCAGCCCACTCGCGACCAATGCAATCCGTGGCAATATTTGGGATAATTTCTCATCATCGACCTATAAGGATCTGCCTTCAGTCGGAGCCATTACGGTTCAAGATCCCTTTACGGGAGAGCGGCGGCAATACCGGATGCCGGGCGGCGGGCTTGGCTTCACCCGGGTACCCACGCTGATCAGCACCTGGTCAACGGCACCTTATCTGATCAACAAGCGGATTGGCCCATTTGACGATGATCCTTCCGTCGAGAGCAGAATGAAATTGTTCCAGGCCTCGATCGAACAATTGCTTTGGCCTGAAAAACGTCCCCGTGAGGAAAAGCTGGATGGCTTTATCATGCGGACCACGGAGCGAAGCTGGGTCAAAATTCCAAAGCGGGATATTCCAGTGGAGTTATCGAGTACGTTCGGCTCCCTGCAGGAACCGTTTTCGGGATTGCTGAAGGATTCAATCTCGCGCTTGTTCGATAAAGACGGCAACTTTGTCCTTGGCCCAATTCCGAAAGGGCTGCCGATTAATCTGTTGGCCAATTACCGGCCGCTAGCTGATATCGAGGGCATTGCGGGGAAGGCAGAGCATGCAAAGAACTTCGTGGGCTTGCTGGCAATATTGGCCATGAATGTGCCAGCGCCAGGCCCAAGCGCAACCGATGAAGAAATGCTTGCTTGGGTGCAGAAACTGCGTGAGCCCTTGTTAAAGCTCAGTAAATGTCCAGATTTCGTGGTCAACCGCGGTCATTATTTCGGCACCGCGAAATTCAACGACTTCGAGGGCCTCACCGACGACGAAAAAGCCTATGGGGCCGAGCCGGTTCTGAGCGATGACGACAAGCGCGCCTTGATCGAATTTATTAAGACATTCTGACGAGCCGAACCCACCGTTCGCGATGAGGCCGATATAAAGTCAGCTGACTTTATATCGGCCTGTCTCTGTAGGTCTAGCCGCGAGCCGTGATCCATCATCGAAATAAATAGGCGGTCGGGCCAATCTCGACCGGCTCTATGGAAGATTTCTTCGACCCTCACCCTGCTTTCTCCCCTAAGAAAAATTTAAAGGAAAGCAAGACGCAACGTAAGAAGCCCGTAAAGACCTCCCCCCAACCTGGATGATATCAAGGCGGATATCGGGGGGTTCTGCACGTTCCCACCCTACCGGATAGAACGGGCGGCTGTAACTCCACCCATTTTGGACGCAAATCGAACTGCGGGCGAACATTCTTTCTCATCATTTGTCGGAGAGACGAGATGAGGATTTTACTTATTTCGAGTTCATTCAATAGCTTTACGCAGCGCGTTTTTGTTGACCTTGACGACGCTGGACATGATGTCACTTTCGAACTTTCCAAGGACCTCGGGGCTGTGCGCGAGGCCGTCGCCCTCTTCAATCCAGATGTCATCATCTGCCCCTTCTTGAAGGAGTTCTTGCCTCGAGACATTTGGACCAAGCACCTCGCCATCATTATGCACCCGGGCATAGAAGGCGATCGTGGCCCGTCCTCCATCGACTGGGCGATCCTCGAAAATCGGAGCACATGGGGAGTGACCGCGCTCGAGGCTGCCGCTGAAATGGACGCAGGTTCGATCTGGTCGAGCCATAATTTCAACCTTCCCTTCGCAACCAAATCCTATGTCTACCGGACATACATTGTCGAGGTAGGCATGAATGGCATTTTTGCGATCATCGACAAACTCTCTGCCCACCGCTCCCACGCGGCAGATCTTGAGCGGGTGGAAAAACGCAGCACGGTCGGTTCTCACGGCAGGGTGAGCCGCAGTAGGCCGATCGACAAGCGCTGCGTACCTGCCGAGGCCGTTCCTCTATTTCCCGCATCTACAAATGCCGGCAATCCCAAGATCGAGGGCCAGCTGCGCCCGCTCATGCGGCAGGCCGATCGCAAAATCGACTGGCTCACGAATACGTCCGAGTTGATCGTTCGCAAAATCCATGCTGCAGACGGGTTTCCCGGCGTTCGGGATCAAATTGCCAATCGTGACTATTTGCTATTCGGCGCGCATTTCGAGGACGTTCTCGGAATCGACAGCCCGACCCGACCAGGCGAGATCATCGCGACTCGAAATGGCGCGATCTGCCGCAAGACGATTGATGGCGCCGTCTGGGTCAGCCACATGAAGCAAAGGGCTGACGGCGCCCGATTCTTTAAACTGCCAGCGACCAGCGTTTTGCCAGACGAGGTCCTCGTCGGCGTACCCGAGTCGCCCATTCCGGCTTTGTTTACCGGTACCTGTCGGACCTTCAAGGAGCTCTGGTACCGGGAGGAAAATGACGTCGGGTATCTCCACTTCGAATTCTATAATGGCGCCATGTCGACGGAGCAGTGCCAGCGGCTCGAAGCGGCCATCCTCGCGGCTCGGCAGCGCCCAACAAAGGTGCTGGTCTTTATGGGCGGCATGAATTTTTGGTCGAACGGCATTCATCTCAACGTCATCGAGGCGGCGCGCGACCCTGCCTTGGAATCCTGGAAAAACATCAACGCCATCGATGACGTCGCGCTGGCTATGTTGACCCTGCAGGATCGACTTACAATTTCCGCGATGGGCGCCAACGCCGGTGCCGGCGGCGTCATGCTGGCCCTCGCCTCCGACCGCGTCATTTTGCGAAATGGGGTTGTGCTCAACCCGCACTACAAGTCGATGGGCCTCCACGGTTCCGAATACTGGACCTACAGCCTGCCGAAACGCGTCGGCAGGGAAAAGGCCACCGAGCTGACCAATAACTGCCTTCCGATCAATGCAAAAATCGCGGCCGAGATTGGCATGGTCGACGCAATCGTGAGCTGCGACGTCAGTGAGTTTGAAGCGATCGTCGCAGCCTCCGCGGAAGCGCTTGCAAGAAGCGAAGATTATGCCGAGCTTCTCGCCAAGAAACAGGCTCAACGGGCGCGAGACGAAGCGAGGAAGCCGCTTTCGCTCTATCGCCATGACGAATTGTCAGAGATGAGCAAGGCCTTCTGGGGCAAGGACGATAGCTATCACCTTGCCCGCCGCAATTTCGTTCACAAGAATTCCTGCGGCAAGACTCCGCATCGCTTGGCGAAGCACCGGCAGGAGGAAGACTGCTCGCGGACCATTTGCGGATAGCGCCACATGTGCGTTCCTAGATCACGATGATTTTGGATTGACTCAATCCAAAATCATGAACGTGATCGATTCCAAAAATTTAGAGCGGGATGCGGGCGGAAAACCGGTTTCCACTTTTCCTCATCCCGCTCTAAAGTGTTTAGTCCCGGCATTTGATGGGTTGGATCGAGTTTGAATCGTTCTGGCTCTTTTGTCCATGTTTTGACGATGAATTCGTAAGGGGTAAGGCCTTTGAGCGTCTTGAGGCGTCGACCATAATTGTATGCGCCGATGAAATCGGCGAGATGAGTTTCGAGCTGCTCGTGCCGATCGTAATGGTAGCGTTTGACAGTGGCTTCCTTGATTGTTCGGTTCATGCGCTCGACCTGACCATTGGTCCATGGATGCTTGATCTTGGTAAGCCGATGCTCGATGCCGTTTTCCCGGCAGCGCATGTCGAACATATGTGTCATGTATCTCGCCGTCGGGCCGTCCGCGTAGCGCGGTGGGAAGGTGAACTGGATGCCGTTGTCGGTGAGAACGGTGTGGATCTTGTAAGGGACAGCGGCGATCAGAGCTCCCAGAAAAGCCGATGCTGAGGTCCGGCCTGTCTTTTTGACCAGTTGGACGAAGGCAAATTTGCTGGTGCGATCAATGGCGACATAGAGATAGAGCTTGCCTTCGGCGGTCTGCACCTCGGCGATGTCGATGTGAAAGAAGCCGATGGGATAGGCCTTGAACTTGCGCTTCTCGGGCTTGTCCCCCTCCACATCCGACAGGCGGCTGAGTCCGTGTCGTTGCAGGCAGCGATGCAGGGACGAGCGGGTCAGATGCGGGATGGTGGGCTGAAGCGCATAGAGGCAATCGTCGAGCGGCAGCAGCGTGTGCCGGCGGAAAGCGACGACGATCGCTTCCTCCTCTGTCGCAAGCACGGTGGATTTCGGGGTTTTGGGGCCGGTCGGGTGATCGGCGACCGAGGCTCGGCTCTTCCATTTGGCGACGGTCTTCTGATTGATCCCGTAGCGCTTGGCCAGAGCCCTCAGGCTCTCTTGACTATGTTGTATCGCTCGACGGACCGCCTCTGTCGTTGTGGCGCTCCCGTGTAGAACCTGACCCATAGCGCATCCCTCCATTCAGGAGAAAATAATGCACCATCAAAATACGGGATCAAACACCTAGACAATAGGAGCACTTCAATGACCAAGCTTGTTCACACTGTGGGGCGTGCGCGTTCGGGGCGAACGGGCCTTGTCGCCACCGGTTAGCGCATTCGGGTCGTCTGGCTCCAAGATTGGCTGTGCGGGAAAGCTACGGTGAGCAGACTGCGTCGCAGCCTAACCAAACGATGGGGGCTGTACGCTGGACGCCTGACCCCCTCGCCGGATCGCTATGGCGCATCCCACCGGCACACGGAGCTTGTCCTGATCCGATGCATATCCGTCGCAAGGGATCGTCGTCTCGAAAAAAAGTCGGACAAGTTCCGCCTGCCGATGGGTCCCGGTTTTTTCCAGGATGCGCGCAAGATGGGTCCGCGCTGTAGAACGCGCAATGCTTATGCGCCGGGCTGCGACTGTCAGACCCTCTCCGGAAACCAGTTGGGCAAGGACACGGGCTTCCGCCGAAGTCAGGGCGAAGAGATCCGCAAACACATTGACCCTATCCATGGCATTCCTTTGGCAATCGACGATGAAAAGCCCGGCGACGGGTCTCTCGTTGTCGGAAAGCACGTCCTCGGAAGGGGGTGATAGAGGCATCACGTGGATTACCAACGAGGCACGTCCATCTTTGTCGCGCAGAAGGACCGAACGCCCCAGCGCCTTCACGTCTAACGATCGAGAAACGGCCAACACCAGCGCGTGCAATTTCCGAGCTGCCCGGAGTTCGACCGTATTGAAGCAGCCGTGATCGCAGCAAAGTCCGCGACTCGCTCGCATTAGTTTTTCAGCGGCGTGATTTGCAAAAACAATTTGACGATTTGCAGCCACCAGGACCAAACCGAAACCTGCGCTTGTGACGAGTTCGCCCAACAATTCCCCTGCTTGCGGCAGGGTGTCACCAAGCAGCTCATTGCCAAGAAAAGCACGTTTGAAGAGTGATGGCATCATTTGCATTGTTCAACACCTCGAAACGAGGAAAGCGGCGTCGACGCCGCTTTGGCGTGAGCACTTCCCTGCACGGGTCGATTTCATATCGGCGCGAGAGGCCCCAGGTCTTTAAGAAGCGCTTAAGCTTGGTATCAATTTCGAATATGATTTTCTTAGACCGGCGGCCAAACGGCCGTCGTCGGTCTGCATACCGGCAATTTTTCTTAGGTCTTGCGATCCCGTCTTGAATTGACTTCCAACTTAATGCCTTGAACGACGGATGTCTTTAAAACGCGCTTACCCCGCATGTTATTTTTTGTTAAATTTCAATTAGCTCTGGAAACAAACCGAGCCGAAGTGCGCGGAGACCTTGGCCGGTCTGCCGGGAGCTTCTGTCGGCCTTCTTGACGAATAGATTGCGCAGCGCACGGGCGCACCGCAACCCTTCCATGTTTGCCTTCGGACTCCGTTGCATTAGTCGAAATGGGATTGCCTATGTGTTGGTGATCTCTCCGCGCGAGACTGCTTGACCTTGCGGCTTTTTGCGGTTCTAACTTTGTTGAGGTTGCTAAAAATCTTGTGCCTCGGCACATGTCCGATCGCGATCAGAAATTACATTTCAGACAGAGCGTAGAAAGCTACATGCTTGTGCCGGCCGCCAGGGGGGTCGATCATGCCGCGCGGTATTTATTTACAGTTTGACAAATCTGTAGAGGAAATCCAGCCCGACGAAGACAAGATCATCGACAAAATTATTGCATCTGGTGATCGTCTCGGCAAAGCCGCCTTGGAAAGAAATGGCCGCGCCCTGCGCGCGGCGCATGCCAAGAATCATGGTATTTTGAAAGGGACACTGACGGTCTGCGAGAATCTGCCGGACCATTTGCGTCAAGGTCTATTCGCAACCCCCCGCAGCTATCCAATCATCGTCCGATTTTCCACCGGCTTTGGCGATTTGCGCAGCGACAGGATCCCCAATCCGCGTGGGATGGCGATCAAGGTTTTGGGGGTGGATGGCGATAGACTATGCCCGGACGACACATCGGCCAATCAGGATATTCTCCTGGTCAATCACAGCACATATTTCTCCGATATTGCGACCTATGAAAGATTCGCAGGCATGGTTGCGGATGTGCCGAAAAAGTCAAATTTCAACCTCAGCCTCACGGCCGCTGTAGCGTCCTTTTTTAATAAGCTTCTTAATGGCTTCAGGCCTAAGATATTTCTGCGAATGCTTTTTTCGACGGTCGCGGACACTGGTCGTCATATTCTCGGGGAAACCTATCATTCCCAGGCCGCGCTTCGTTTCGGGGATTATATTGCAAAACTGAGCGCCGCTCCCACAGGCGAGACCAAGAAGCTCGCAGGCGCTCCCGTCGGTTCCGGGGACGATAGCTTGGGGCAACTTGTCTCGAATTTCCTCAAAACAAATGCCGCCGAATATGAGCTTCGCGCCCAGCTTTGCACCGATTTGAAACATATGCCGGTGGAAGACGCTTGGGCTGAATGGCCAGAAAAGCTATCCCTGCCACAAGTTGTGGCCCGTATCACCTTGCCTGCCGGGCAGGATCCTTTGAGCCCGGCGAGATGCGAGCACGGCGATCGTCTTTCGTTCACGCCTTGGCGCGGTCTCTCGGCGCATCAACCGCTCGGATCGATTATGAGGCTGCGTAAGAAGGCTTACGAAGCCTCAAGCGCTTTCCGCCACAGGGAAAATAAACAGCCCTTTGAAGAGCCCCGTGCAATTTCCGATTTTCCGGACTGAGATAAAGAGCCTCGAGGCGTCGAACCGCCAAGGTCGATTATGATCTTTGCCTAATGTCGAGCCCGCAAAGGGGGGCAAACTTCCTAACGGAGTGCCTCCGTCGCATAGCCGGCCAATAGAGATTCCCGCAATGGATCGTCGTGATCGAGGGTTTCTGACAGTTCTTTTATGACCTGATAAGAAAGACGTCGCATCTCGTCCGCTTTCGCTTCATCTCCGGCACTCTCATGCAGATTTGCCGCCGTTGCAAAAACGCGCCAAGCGGCAAGTGGCAGCTTCGCTTGTTCGACGATCGAGATCGCCCGCGAGATATGAATTTCGGCATCCTCAAAATTCTGCTCGGCCATCGCGATTCTTGCGAGTAGCCTATGCGACAGTGCGAGGTAAGTGCGTTCCGGGGGCGCCTGCGTAATTTCTTGGAGCCGCATCGCTTCTTCCCGCGCGGAGGTCAAATCGCCAACCTCAATCCAATATTGGCTAAAGTTGTAATGATAATGAGGATAGATCGTCGCATCCATTGCCGCGCGGTCGATGCCTATCTGACGCTTTATTTCGTTGAATTGCGCAAGTGCCGCCGGATAATCCCGTAGGCCGAGGCATGCCTTCGCCAAGAGATTTCGGCCGATGAACAAGCTGAATGGATTTGCTTCGACTTCCGGATCGAGAGCTTCGTCGCAGATCTGTCTCGCGCCCGCAAAGTCCAACGCCTCCGCATGCAACCATCCGAGCGTTAGGCGGCAGAGAGCGATGCCCTGGCGATTGGCATTTTTTTCCGTTATTTCCAGCGCTTCAGCCACGCATTGGCGCAGGGCGCCCCAGTCGCCGAGATGCAAAAGCGAAAATGCGACCATTGAGTTGAATACGATATAATAATATTCATCCCCGATCGCTTGCGCCAACTGCCTGCCCTCCTTTGCAGCAAGGCAGCTCTCCGCGTAATTCGAGGCCGAATAGTAAAGCACACAGGCGATCGAACAGCGCCGCAACAAGACGCGGGGGTCGCGAGCGTCGACTATCATCGTCAGCACCTGGCGACAAACTTCCGCGTCCTCGTCACTCCAGCCTTTCAACATAAGATTTAAGTTTGCACTATTCCCTCGCGCCACGGCCTTGAAGGCACCCTCGTCAATGTCTTGGCTCTTTGCCAGGGCCCGCTCTGCGAACTGCAGGCATTGCAGCCGGTCGACATAGAGATAGAAGCGACTAAGATCGATCAAGCCGTTGATTTCCGAGCAGACCTCTTTTGCCTCGGCCGCGCAGGAGATCAAGCTGTGAAGATCCTCGATGGAGCCACGAAAGTCTCCGGATGATCGCCTGATCCAGGCTCTGCGTTGCAGGAGCAGGATCCGCGCCGTCAATTGATTTTCCAACGGTAAGCGAGCGACCAGATTCAATGCGCGCGTGATGTAGGTCGCTGCTTCATTGTGGCTGAAGCGCTGCGACGAATTGTCGGCGGCCTGGGCAAAATAACGCACGGCTTTCGCAAAGTCGCGGCCATCCTCAAAATGTAGCGCAAGAACGGAGGCGATTTCGGCTGTTTGATCTCCGTAGCCTTCCTCCAACATTTCACCGATTTGCCGGTGAAGCTGGGCCCGTTGTCCCGGCGCAAGCCGCTGATAGAGAACCTCCTGGTAGAGGCTATGCAGAAAAGAATAATGCCCGGCGACAGTCCCGTTTGGCCACTCGGCGATCCCACTGGCGGTCAACATCTGACCTTTCCGTACCAACGCCTCGCAAATGACTTCCACCTCAGAAATGCTTTGGTTCATCGCGCCGACGAGCGTCGCTGCGGAGAATTCAATACCCGCCACGCTCGCGGCCTCAACAAGCCGTTGTTCGTCGGTGGTCAAGCGATCGATCTGGCCTCCTATCATTTCCCTGAGGTCGTACGAAAGGCAGCTTTGGGAGGTCGGCGAACGCAAGGCCAGCCGCCAGCGCCCTTCAACTTCAATAATTTCCTCCTGTGCGATCAAGTCACCGACGAGGGAAACCACAAACAGCGGCTGACCTTCGCTGCGCGGAAATATCCGCGTCGCTAAAGTGTGCGCGATCTCAGCGTCATCGAATCGCAGGAGCAGATATTGCTCGACCTCGGCTTGCGAAAGCCTGTCGAGCGCGATCTCCGTGGAGAGCCCGTGAACCTGTAAGTCCTGGTGCAGCTTCCATGTCGGATGATTGACGATCCTGACGTCGATCGGCCGGAAGGTCGCGACAAACAAGACGGAGGCTTTTTTATTTCGCCTCGCAAATCGCG
Source organism: Beijerinckiaceae bacterium (assembly GCA_004564215.1). Lineage (NCBI taxonomy): Bacteria > Pseudomonadati > Pseudomonadota > Alphaproteobacteria > Hyphomicrobiales > Beijerinckiaceae > Beijerinckiaceae bacterium. The sequence continues at coordinate 1,187,204 of CP024846.1, forward strand.
ACAAAACATCCAAAGTCGCATAGTCGGTCCAATGCAAATCGTCGACAATGATCACCAAAGGCGACTCTGCGCTCAGAACCTCCAGCAACTCGCAAAACTCGCGGAGCATCCGCTCTCGGGTGGCGCCAAATACCTCCTTCCGCAGTTCCGCCTGCTCATTGCCGCTCAGGAAACCCGGGATCTGTGCGAGCCAAGTCGGTGCATGATCCCTCAAAGCCTTCAGGAGAACAGGCGCATCGTCTCCGGTGCAGCGATCCTGCAGTGCTTCGATCAAAGGTAGAAATGCTTCATCGGTTCCGAAATGTTCGACACAACTGCCCAACAAAACGCGGACTCCGCGGGCCAACATGCGCTCAATCAACATTTGGGTGAGCGTCGTCTTTCCGATCCCGACCTCACCCGTGACGAAGACGAGTTGCCGCTCTCCTCTGACCGCGCGTTGAAACAAATCCTCCAACGCTTCGAGCGGACCCGAGCGGCCAACCCACCACCGCGGACGGGGCGGAGACGGCAGACCGGAGGGTTGGGACGGTGGCGAAGACCATTCCCTGGCAGGCCGCTCGGGCGCCTGCGGAAGGTCCACGGAAACAGGCGCAATGAAGCGGTAGCCTCGCCGTGTCACGGTTTCGATATAACGCGGCGCCTTGGGATCGTCGCCGAGCGCAAAGCGGAGCGCATTGATCGTGACGCTCAAAGACGATTCGCCAACATTAATATTGGGCCAGACGACGTCGAGCAGTTCGTCCTTGGTCACCAGTTTGCCGGCTCGCCCGACTAGGTGGCACAACACGTCGAAGGGCTTTGGCGCCAGCGCGACACGATCCTGTCCCCGCCAAAGTAGAGCATTGTCCGGATCTAATCGGAACTCACTGAAAACAATGCTGCGGGGTTTCTCGTTCACGGCGTCCCCCTGAGCGCGTCATAAGTGAAATTTATAGAAAAACTCGGCAGAATGTAAGGGTGTTTCAAAATGCTCGGCTATCCCCCTCGCCGGACCGGACCGGTTCGCCTATCCCTTGTTTGATTTGCGCTTTTTGGCTGCGGCACCCTCTCTAATCCTGTCGGCGGTGTGGTCGCGCGACGGAACCGGGGCGGCGGCTCAATCTCGAACGTGTGTCCGATGCGGGGGCACGGGAGCTATGATAGGCTTTCGTCATATGATCGGGCTCACCGGCAATGTCATTTGTGCTCGGGACCAGGCAGGCAATTGCTTTTGAACGCAATCCTTGGCAACGGCCGCTGCGAACACTGGCGGATTTGCGGTGAAGCACAGCGCCTCGCGTGTCTCACCGTGACGAAACCCAGCTTGTTGGCGATGTCTCTTGAGGATGTGCTCGCAGTTTTCCCTCCCGGCGGCGTAAAACGCCGGACCCCACACGACGGCTGGAGGTGGTTGGGGAGCGATGACAATACGCGCCGTCAGGATCGATTCGCGCGGAGCCGCGCTTTGGCGAAGGATCGCGCGGATGGATCGACCCGAGCGTCGGACCAAAAATGGGGGGAGCATGACAAAGTGGTACATCGTTGCAGGCCTTTGTGTTGTCGGCGTTTTCTTGGCCTATCTGCTGTTCATGCCGACCAAGGGAGAACCCTCTCCTTGGAAGGCCCCAGAGGCGCCATCGTTGGAGAGCGGGCCTTATGCCGGTAATGATCGGCTGAAGAGGGTTCGACCCATCGCGATCGGTATTGGAACCGGGCCTGAGGCGCTTGTGATCGATCCTTCCAGGGGCGATTTCTTGACCGGGTTTAGTGACGGCGCCGTGGTCCGTATCGGCCGCGATGGCCAAATGTTGGAAGTTTTCGGAAATACGGGTGGACGCCCTTTAGGTTTGGCGATTTGCCCCGACGGCAGTGTGTTGGTTGCCGATGCGCTCAAAGGGCTGCTTCGCATTCGCTCGAACGGCGCGGCTCCCGAAGTGCTTGCCACTGAAGCCGATGGCGTGCCGTTTAAGTTTGTCGACAACGTTGCCGTAGACACAGCAGGCCGCAATGCCTACTTCACCGATGCGTCGAGCAAATGGGGCTATGGTCACGATCGCGAAGACATCGTCGAACATGGTGGGCACGGACGACTGTTTCGATATGACCTCGCCAACGGCAAAATCGCGCTTGTCAAGGACGGGATCAATTTCGCAAATGGGGTCGTCCTCGGGCCGGACGACTCCTATCTGCTTTTAAATGAATCCGGTTCCTATCGCATATTGCGAATCTGGCTGAACCAGAGCCGCTTTGGCCAGACCGAAGTGTTTGTCGATAACCTGCCCGGGTTTCCCGACAATATCAGTTTCAACGGCACGGATCGTGTCTGGATCGCGTTACCTGTCCCCCGCGACAAGATGATCGATTCTCTTTCAGGCTCTCCTTTTTTGCGAAAAATAATTATGCGGGTGCAGGCATTGATAGACGTTCCCATAAATCGTCGCGCCATGGCCATGGCTTACGACTTGAATGGCCAGCTTGTGGCGAACCTTCAGTATAAGGGTGACGGCGCTTATGACTACATCACGCAAGTCACTGAAGTCGATGGCGATCTGTATTTCGGCTCACTCGTGCAAAAAAGTTTGGCAACACTGCCAAACTGGCAGCAGATCAAATAATCGCACGGTCCAACAATTTCCGTTGAACCTGTCGGACCGTCGACGACGCAATAAATCTGGCGGCCTCATCCGCTTGCATGATGCAGGCATCGCTATCGCCTATTACCATCTTCGTCGATCAAGTGAATTTTCAGCAGTCAGCTAATAGGCCCATCCAAAACCAAACGGCCGGTGGGTGGATGGGTCAATAGCGGCAACGGCCATGTAAAGGGGGATGACATGGCAGCCAAATCCTTAGAGCGAATTTTCGCAGCCGGTTTTCGTGCGATCAACCGGTATCGCGTGTGGTATCGGCTGCCCTTTGTACTTTCCGTCGCAAATCTCTTTGCGTTGCGTAGCGATCTGCGCTGGCAGAATCTTTTCAATACTGAGACCGCGCCGCCCGACCCGCCGCCCCCTGTCAATTTAGACGTTCGCCATTGCCGAACGGCCGATGGCAGCTTCAACGATCCAACAGACACATGGATGGGAATGGCGAAGACACGCTTCGGGCGTAACGCTCCGCTCGAACAAACTTACGCCGAGAAGCCGCCATGTCTCTACGAACCCAATCCACGACTCATCAGCCGCGTGCTTCTCGCACGCCGCCAATTTGTGCCGGCCGATACCGTCAATGTGCTCTTGGTGGCGTGGTTACAATTCATGGTCCATGACTGGATGAGTCATGGCGTCAATGACAAGGACAATCCTCCGCATTGCTTTCCCGTGCCGAAAGGTGACGATTGGCCAAAACCGGAAATGACGATCCTGCGTACCTGCCCGGATGACCGCGGAGGCCCGGCAGACAATGGACGGCCGGCAACATTTCGGAACATGGTCACCCACTGGTGGGACGGGTCACAGATTTATGGATCCGATCTCGAAATGCAGCACCAGGTACGCAGTGGAGAAACGGAACTGCTCCCGGAGGGCAAGCTGCATTTGGACAAGACTGGCCATCTCCCCCTCGATCCAAAGCCGGCGAACGGGGATAAAGAACAGGAGCTGGCGGCCATCAACGGCAATTGGTGGATAGGGTTGTCCGCCATGCATACTCTGTTTGCGCGCGAACACAATGCGATTGCTGCACGTTTACGGGAAGAATACCCAGGCCAGGATGGCGAATGGCTATTCCAGAAGGCTCGGCTGATTACCGCCGCGCTGATCGTCAAAATTCATGTGACCGAATGGACGCCCGCATTGCTCAATACACCAGTCCTGCGCTTTGCAATGCGTAGCGGTTGGTGGGGCCTGCTTGGCGAGACATTTTTCAAAGTCTTCGGCCGGCTGTTCCATTACGAGTTGCTCGATGGCATTCCCGGATCGCCGCAGGAGCAATATGATACGCCTTATGCCATCACCGAGGAATTTACCGCCGTCTATCGGATGCACTCATTGCTCCCCGACAAATTCTCGTTCCGGAAGCACATCGACGATAGCGAGCGGTTGTCCTGCACACTTAAAGATCTGTTCGCCGGAGGTACAACAAGAGCCCATCGCGACCTGCCATTCGAGGATGTGCTCTACAGCTTGGGCACAAGCTTTCCCGGCGCGCTCGAACTCCACAATTATCCAGCGGATCTTCGCAGGCTGCCAGAGAAGATCACCGAGGGTATCCTCACGGACCTTGCGGCAACCGACATTCTTCGCGACAGGGAACGTGGTGTGCCCCGCTATTGTGCTTTTCGCCGTATGCTGCGGATGAGCGTGCCCAAAACCTTCGAGGAACTCACGAACAACGAGCAATGGCAGCGCGAACTGAAGGAAGTTTATGGGGACGTCGAACGCGTCGACCTGCTTACCGGTACACTTGCGGAGTCCAAGCCTCCCGGCTTTGCAATATCCGACACAGCGTTTCGAATCTTCATCATAATGGCGAACCGACGAATTAAAAGTGATCGATTTCTGACGGTCGATTATACTCCCGAAGTCTACACGCCCGTTGGAATCGACTGGGTCGAAAAAAACGGTATGCGGGAAGTGCTGTTGCGGCACGCGCCGTCTCTTGCCCCGATTCTGTCTGCTGTTCCAAACAGCTTCTTCCCTTGGCCGAAATCGGGAAGCTGAAACATGGCGCAACTCGTCAATTCCGCCTTGGCTGAAGCGGTGCCGGCCTTTTAAGGGCGTTGACGAGTTGTCAGCACATTCTTAAAGCAACGGGAGCGATCCGGCCCCTCTCGTTAAGTGCTGATCGACCAAAACTCGATCACGCAGCCAAGAAGCTCGACATTGAGCTCCGTTGGGAAGCCTAGATCACGTCCCTCGATCACCCAGACCGTTCATAAGCGCGACAAAATGCGTCGCCGCAATTGTTTGACTTGAAACTCCCGCGACCTGTAGGTGTTCATGAGCGGTTTAGGGTTCGTGATCTAGCCAGCGGTAGCTGCACTCGGTAGTCCGGGCATGTTTCTGCTTGGTTTCGGCCTATACCAGGCATCAAATTCTATTGCCAAAGCTATTGAGGAGCAGGAATGAGCTGGTTCTTTGTGGGTACGCTTCCGCCTACCCTTTCCTACTTGATATGCCTTTTCGCGGCTTGGTTTTTCGCGTTCTTCATGTGGAAATAGCAGCAACAACCGCGGCTATATTGAAGCCGGCTTGGTCGTTTCCGATCACACGCGATTATTCCTCGAAAACGCCTTCCATCGCGTAGTGGCTGATTGTCTTACGATTGCTGATCAGATCGTCGACCGTTGGCTCCCCCTTTAAAGCGCGCGCAATAGCGAGTTTCGTTGCCTCGTAGTTGGTGCGGTAGAGGTCGCGCTTGTCGAGGTTCGCATCCGTCGCGCAGCGCGGATCGAGCCAGACCATGATGATCATGCAAAGCTCTTCTGCGTGCTCTTTCGAGAGAATGCCTTCAACGAGGCAATCGACGATCGCGTCTCCCGTCGCCGCCTGCACAATTCCGCCCAGCAATTCGACATAGTCACTGGAGCGCACCGTCATCTTGGTGGTCATCATGGTCGCCGGGCGCACCAATTGATTGAGGTCGCGGATGACGAACATGCGCGGATGACCCGCGGCCTGCCCCGCCATGCCGGCAAAAGCGTGCCCCACGGGACCCTTGACATGGCCGATCATCACCTCGGGCATGGCATCGGTGAATTGCCCCTCCGCAGCCAGAACCGTCGCCTCGCCGGTGCGCAGCCAAATCTCGCTCATGTTTCCTCCTCAGATCGCAGCGTGCGGTCGAATAGCATTGCAAGAGCACGGGAGGAAGAGGTTTGATCGGATGCGTCCGCAGGCTTTTCCAGCCTGCGGGCCGGGGGCTTAACCGGCTCGCTTCTGGGCGGTGTTTTTGGCCGAGCGAGCATGGTCGCAAATACAGTCTTCGAGATCCTCGAAATCGCGATGCAATTGTTCCAGCGCGAAACCGAGAGCAAAAAATCGTTCCACCGCGTCGCCAGACAGATCCCGCGTGAGGCCATCGCGGCGTAATGCCGCGATCTCGGCTTCATAGCCGTCGAAGGCTGCATGGACACCATCGAGCGGAGGCGGCTTCTGCCTTGCGAGGAGCGCTGCGCCGCTTCCGCGCAAATATCCCGCCGCTGCGTCGCATACTCTTGAAAGGGGTTGCCCAAGTCGCGCCTGAAAAATGTCCGAATACGGCACCGCCGCTGCCCGACCAATCATGACAAAATCGTGACGTAGCCTCAGCAGCGCCCGCAAAAGCGGGGTCGTGTCGGGTTCCGAGGTAAAATAGCTCAGCCGTTCGCGCGCAGCCTCGGCCGCGACCGCCGCCAAGCGGATGTAGGCTTGGCCGATGCTTTGCTGTTTCTGCGAGATAAGCGCCGCATCGGCTTTTTCCGTGAATCCGGCGAGCAGCTCGGGCAGAACCTCAGCCATAAGATCAAGCATCCGAGCGGCCGATTCGATGGCCAGACGATGAGCCCGTGCCGGAAATACCAAAAAAGAGACCGAAAGGCCGATGACGCTGCCGATCCCAACCTCGATGACCCGATAAACCGCCGAATCCACGGGACCAGCATGGGTCACCGAGGATCCGACCACCACGATCACAGCGGTAAATGGAGCGACCCGGAAATTGGGGTTCACGGCTGCAAGTAAAGCAAGCGGAGCCACCGCCGCTGCCAGACCGATCAAAAGCGAAACTTCATCCGAAGGTCGAACAAGTACCGCAATGACGCCGGCGTAAATCGCTCCGCCCAGCGTACCCGTCAAATACTCGATGGTCGCCTTCACGGATCCGCCGACGCTCATCTGCGTCACGACCACAGCCGTCATCACCGCCCACAACCCCCCGAACGGGATGTTCAGAGATTTTCCAAGAGCGAAGCTTAACAGCGCGGCGATCGTTACCCTCAGGCACAGCCGCAGTTGGGGCCCGAGGTTCAAAATATAGGAATGGAGCGATGTCCAAGCCGTTGCGATGCGACTCATTCCTTCTTCCCGATGCAGCAAGCCGATCCTGATTCGGCCATAGGGGCCAACCTTACACGGCATGAGCGCAAGTCCGTAAACGCGGAAGCCTCGCGCGACCCTGGATTTGCTCGTTCGACGGCCAACTCCAAGCAAAGTGACGCAACACGGTAACTGAGTGACAAGCCGCGCTTTTTTGCCCCTGGCCGGTTTGATTTGCATCAACGCCCCGCAGCGAGCCTTCCCGCAAGGTGACGGAAAGGCGTTCACGCGATCCATGACGCTCGCCTCATGGATCCGTTCCACGTGCGCGAACAGGGCTCCATCCATGGCACAAACCATATCTCCCGCCAAAAGAATGACCTTTGGCGAAGTTGGGCTCATGATCAGCTTGACTGCTCTGGCTTTGTTTGCAGGAGCGATTGCCCCGAAAGCCTATACCCTTCCTTACGCGTTCCACTTGGTATTGATCTGCCTGGCGAGCGCTCTGGCCGTTTTCGCAATTTTCAAGCGCTATTCCGTCCGCGACGCCGCGCCGCCGGCGCAAACAATCAGCGGGCGACCGAATTATAACTTCGGCCCGGTGAAACTCTGCACCATCGCCGCCATTTTTTGGGGGATCGCGGGCTTCACGGTCGGGCTCTATCTTTCTCTGGAGCTTGCCTTCCCGGCGTTCAATCTCGACCTGCCATGGATCAACTTCGGAAGATTGCGGCCGCTCCATACTTCAGCAGTGATCTTCGCCTTTGGCGGCAACATACTGCTGGCGACCTCTTTCTATGTCGTGCAGCGGACATGCCGCGCCCGCCTCGCGGGTGATCTCGCGCCCTGGTTTGTGGCGGTCGGCTATAATGTTTTCATCCTCATCGCTGGCACGGGCTACCTCCTGGGTATCACCCACTCAAAGGAATATGCCGAGCCCGAATGGTATGCCGATATTCTTCTTGTCGTCATCTGGGTCACCTATTTCCTTGTCTTTCTCGCGACGATCATGAAGCGCGCGGAGCCGCACATCTATGTGGCGAACTGGTTCTATCTCGCCTTTATCGTCACAATCGCGGTGCTTGTGCTGGCCAATAATGCCGCCATTCCGGTGTCTATCTATTCATCGAAATCCTATATCGTCTGGTCGGGCGTGCAGGATGCTATGATCCAATGGTGGTACGGCCATAACGCCGTCGGCTTCTTTCTTACAGCCGGCTTCCTGGCCATCATGTATTACTTCGTGCCCAAGCGCGCCGATCGGCCGATCTATTCCTATCGGCTATCCATCGTGCATTTCTGGTCGCTGATTTTTCTCTACATCTGGGCCGGCCCGCATCATCTGCATTACACCGCGCTGCCGGATTGGGCGCAGACGCTCGGCATGACCTTTTCGATCATTCTTTGGATGCCCTCCTGGGGCGGCATGATCAACGGTTTGATGACCCTCTCGGGCGCTTGGGACAAGCTCAGAACCGACCCCGTCCTGCGCATGCTGGTGGTCTCCGTCGCCTTCTATGGCATGTCCACCTTCGAGGGGCCGCTCATGTCGATCAAGTCGGTCAACTCACTCAGCCATTATACCGATTGGGGGATTGGCCACGTGCATTCAGGCAGCCTCGGCTGGGTCGGCTTTGTCTCGTTCGGAGCGCTTTATTGCATGGTTCCCTGGTTGTGGAACCGCAAGGGGCTGTATTCGCTGAAGCTGGTCAATTGGCATTTCTGGATTTCGACGATTGGAATCGTGTTTTACGTCTCGTCCATGTGGGTCGCCGGCATCATGCAAGGCCTGATGTGGCGCGCTTATACCGCGCTCGGCTTTCTCGAATATTCCTTCGTTGAAACCACCGAAGCGTTGCACCCAATGTATGAGATCCGGGCGTTCGGCGGATTTCTCTTCCTCGTCGGGGCGTTGCTGATGGCGTTCAATCTCTTCAAGACAATCGCCTCGCCCGACGCCTGCGCGGTTCCGGAAGAAAGCGCTGCCGCCAAAATTCGCTTTGCCGCGGCAGAGTAGGAGAAAAGACGTGACCAGCTCCAGCCAAAGCCGCTCGTTTTGGGTCCGCTTCCAAGTCATCGAGAAGAACTCGATCCTGCTTGTGCTCGGAATCCTTTTGGTGATCTCGATCGGCGGGCTCGTCGAGGTGATCCCGCTGTTCTACCTCAAGAGCACAATCGAGAAGGTCGATGGCGTACGGCCCTATACGCCGCTCGAACTCGCCGGCTTCAACATCTATGTGAGGGAAGGCTGCTACACCTGTCACTCGCAAATGATCCGTCCCCTCCGCGACGAGGTCGAGCGCTATGGTCATTACTCGCTGGCTGCCGAAAGCATGTATGACCATCCCTTCCAATGGGGCTCAAAGCGCAACGGGCCGGACCTCGCGCGAGTCGGTGGAAAATATTCGGACGATTGGCAACGCGAGCATTTGCGGGATCCCCGTTCGGTTGTGCCCGGCTCGATCATGCCAGGCTACGCTTTCCTTGAGGGAACCAATTTGGACGGTGCCCATATCAGTGACGATCTAAAGGCACTCGCCGTGACCGGCGTGCCTTACTCGCCTGAGATGATCAAGAACGGGCAAGCCGATCTCAAAGCGCAGGGCACGGCCGAGGGTCCCGGCACGGCGGAATTTCAGAAACGCTATCCAAAGGCGATCATACGCGATCTTGGCGCCGACAAAGGCAGGCTGACCGAGGCCGATGCGCTCATCGCCTATCTGCAGCGTCTCGGGACGCAGATAGATTTCAAGATTTACGACGATAAGGCCAATATCAGATGAGGCGGAGTCATGTCGACATATGAGAGTTGGCGCCAGTTCGCGGCCGCCTGGGGCGTCGCCTATTTCGGGGTGATCTTCTTTATCGCATTGGTTTACGCCCTGCTGCCGTCCAACCGCCACGCATTCGATGAAGCCGCTCGTATTCCGTTGAGAGAGGATTAAGCCATGCCCGAGCAAAAACATGGCGAAATCGACGCTCATAGTGGAACGCCAACCACGGGCCACGAGTGGGACGGCATCAAAGAGCTCAACACGCCTTTGCCGCGCTGGTGGCTCAACACATTTTATGCCTGCATCGTCTGGGCTATCGGCTATTGGCTGGTCTATCCCGCCTGGCCGCTCCTCAACGGCTACACGCATGGTCTTGCCAATTGGAGTTCCCGCGTCGCGATTGGCGAGGATCTGAATGAACTGAAAGCCCTGCGCGGCGACATGAACGAAAGCATCGCCACCGCCTCGCTGGCCAAGATCGAAAATTCGCCTGAGCTTTTGGCTTTCGCCCGCGCCCAAGGCAGCGCGGCCTTCGCACTTCATTGTTCGACCTGCCATGGGGCCGGCGGGCAAGGATCCAAAGGCTACCCCAATCTCAACGCCGACCGCTGGATTTGGGGCGGAACTCTTGAGGCCATACAGACAACGATCACGCATGGGGTCAGATGGGACGCCGATCCCGAAACCCATGCGTCCGCGATGCCTGCTTTCGGACGCGACTCCTTATTGTCTAAGTCCGAAATCGCGAATGTCGCCGACTACGTCCGCACATGGTCCGGCAATGCGCCTCCGCAAAGCGCGGATCTCGCTGAGGGGCAGCGTCTCTTCGGCCAAAACTGCGCGACCTGTCATGGCGAAGATGGCAAGGGGAATGTCGAGCTAGGCGCACCAAATCTGACGACCCAGGTCTGGCTCTACGGACCTTCCAAAGCCGCCATCATCGATCGTATCCAAAACGGTGGCGGCGGGGTTATGCCGGCCTGGTCAGGCCGGCTCGACCCAACAACCATCAAGGCCCTCACAATCTATGTCCACACCCTCGGCGGTGGAAAGTGAGCCCCCTGGGCATGAAAGCGAAAGTATGCTGACGTGACGACGGTTCAACTCCAAACGCAGGACGATAGCCCCGATCTGCCGCTTTACGTATCGGCGCCGAAGGTCTATCCGCAACGCGTGCACGGTGTTTACCGCCGGATCAAATGGGCTCTCCTGATTGTCACGCTGGGCATTTATTATCTCCTGCCTTTCGTGCGTTGGAACCGTGGTCCGAATGAGCCATCGCAGGCCGTCCTGGTGGATCTTGCGCACCGGAAATTCTATTTCTTCTTCATCGAAATCTGGCCGCAGGAAGTCTACTACCTCACTGGGCTGCTGATCTTGGCAGCGATGACCCTGTTCCTGATGAACGCCTTGGCGGGGCGCGTCTGGTGTGGCTATCTCTGCCCTCAAACGATCTGGACCGATCTTTTCCTGGCAACGGAACGCCTCATCGAGGGAGACCGGCGCGAGCGGATGCTGAAGGACGCGGGTCCCTGGACGCTTGCACGGGTTCGAGAAAAAACCCTCAAGCATTTTACTTGGCTCATGATTGCGTGGTGGACCGGCGGCGCCTGGGTCAATTATTTCGCCGATGCTCCAACGCTGGTGCATGATCTGGCAACTTTCCAGGCGCCGGTTGTTTCTTATGTTTGGATCGGCATCCTCACCTTCACGACCTATGTCCTGGCCGGCTTCATGCGGGAGCAAGTGTGCCTTTACATGTGTCCTTGGCCCCGCATTCAGGCGGCCCTCACCGACGAATATGCGCTAAATGTCATGTATCGTCTTGATCGGGGCGAACCGCGGACCTCGTTCAAAAAATCCTTGGCCCTGCGGGCAAAAGGCGAACATCCCGGCGATTGCATTGACTGCAGCCAATGCGTGGCGGTCTGTCCGACGGGCGTCGACATTCGCCAGGGAGCAAACCTAGGCTGTATCCAATGCGGACTTTGCATCGACGCTTGCGACAGTATCATGGAAAAAATCGGCCGCCCGCCGCGCCTCATCGCCTATGACACGGACGTCAATGTCGCGCGTCGCGTCGCAGGAAAAGCGAATATCTTTAAGCCGATCCGCAGCCGGACCGTTTTATATGGGACCATTATTGCATTGGTGGGAGCGGTCATGCTGTTGGCCCTGGCAAACCGCACGAACCTGTCGGTCAGCGCCATGCACGATCGCAATCCGATGTTCGTCAAAACCGCCGATGGCTCCATCCGCAATGCACTGACCCTTCACATCGTCAACCGCAAGCCAATGGCACGTCGGTTTGCAATCGAGGCGGCCGGTTTCGACCCCGCGCATGTCGAAGCGGTGGGTGCCACGAAGGGCGCCGATGGCTGGCCAGTTGTTGAGGTTGGGCCAGATCAGATCCGCGAACTGCGCATGCTTGTGACCGTGCCGGGCGCTACGCATCCGCCGCCGAAGCAAGACCTCGCATTCACGGTGGTTGACGTGGCCAGCGGCGAAAAAGCAATGACGACGGATAATTTTATAGCACCATGACAAAGGAGTGAGACGCATGTCGAGGAACGATGTCATGCAAACCGCCGGCTTCACGCTCCGCGGTTGGATGGTTCTGACGCTCCTGCTCAATTTTTTTGGTGTCGTTGCTGGCGTCAACGCGGTGATGATCCATTATGCGGTCTCCACGTTCCGCGGCGAACAGGAAGCAAGCCCTTACGAACATGGGCTTGCATTTAACAAGGATATCGAAGCTGCGCGGGAGCAGGAAGCTCTGGGCTGGAAGGTTTCCGCCAGCGTTTCACGCAACATCGGTGGCGCCGCTCTGGTGGAAGTTGTCGTGAGGGACGCTGCGCAGTTGCCGGTGACGGGGCTCGCCTTCGCGGGCGAGCTCGACTCGCCGGCCGACAAAAAACTCGACAAGCATCTTATGCTTGCCGAGGCCGGCCCAGGCGTCTACTCCGGGAGCGTCGCCGCCAATGCCGGTCAGTGGGATTTGCTGCTGGAGGCCAGTCGAGATGGAGCACCCATGTTCCGCTCGAAGAACCGCGTTTTGTTGCATTAGAGGATGCAATGACATTGGCGCTCGATCTCTCTTCGCTCATCCAGCATCGTGAGGATGGTTCGGCGCACATAGACCTCGCGGTTGAGGGAATCGTGGATGCCGCGTCGCTCCGCGCCATCGAGAGCGCATTGGCCAAGCTGCCGGGGATCACTCGTGCCCGCGTGAATTTTACGGATCGTCGCCTATTCGTGGAATGGACGGATCCAGCGTTCGATCCAGCGCGAATTGTCGATGACCTCGCCGCGCTCGGCTACCGCGCCCATCCTTTTGCATCGCAGGCGGGCGAGGATGCCGAAAGCGCGCAGGCGCGATGGCTTTTGCGCTGCCTGGCGGTCGCGGTCTTTGCCGCCATGAATATCATGCTGCTCTCGGTCGCGGTCTGGGCTGGCAATGTCAGCGACATCACGCCGGAGACGCGGGATTTCTTCCACTGGCTGTCCGGACTTATCGTACTCCCCGCCGCCGCCTTTGCCGGACAACCCTTCTTTCGCAGCGCCATCCGGGCCATTCGCGCCAGGGCGCTCAATATGGACGTCCCGATTTCCCTAGGGATTCTTCTCGCCCTGTCTATGTCGGTGGTCGAGACCGCCCACCACGCCGAGCATGCCTATTTCGACAGCGCGATCATGCTGCTCGTCTTTCTGCTTGCCGGCCGCTATCTCGACCACGCGATGCGGCGAAAGACGCGAGCCTTTGCGGCAAATCTCTCGGCGCTCCGTGCTCCCACCGCGTTACGAATCGGGCCGAGCGGTGCAATGACCACCGTTCCCGCCGCGGCATTGGCGGCCGGTGAACTCGTGCTCGTCGGCCCAGGCGAGCGCGTCCCGGTCGATGGCACCGTCGTCTCAGGGCATTCGGAGATCGACCAGAGTCTTGTGACCGGGGAGACCGCCTTCTCAATCGCCTCGGTCGGAACCGAGGTTTACGCCGGAACGCTGAATTTCAGCGGCGCCCTTCAAATTCGTGTGCGCGCTGTCGCGGGCGGCACGCTGCTTGACGAGATTGAAAGGCTGACGGAAAGCGCGGTCTCGCAAAAGACTCGCTATGTGCAACTGGCCGACCGGGCGGCGCGGCTCTACGCGCCGGTCGTCCACGCAACGGCCATTTTGACCGCCTTGGGCTGGCTCCTCGCCGGCGCCTCCGCGCATGACGCGATCGTCACGGCGATCACAGTGCTGATAATCACCTGTCCTTGCGCTTTGGCGCTCGCCGTCCCCGCCGTTCAGGTCGTTGCCGCAGGAGCCCTGTTCCGGTCGGGAGTCTTGCTCAACGCGGGCGACGCGATTGAGCGCATGGCCGAAATCGATACAATTGTGTTCGACAAGACAGGGACCCTGACCCTGCCAGAAGCGGGCATCGCCAATGCCGACGAGGTGGTGCCGCAGACTGTCGAACTCGCGGCGCGGTTGGCTCTATCGAGCCGCCATCCGCTCGCGCGGGCGCTCGCGACTTTGGCGCGCAATCGCGTACCAGTTGAAGATTGCCACGAGGAGCCGGGCCAAGGCGTTCGCGCGATCATCGACGGGGTCGAAGCGCGGCTCGGCGACGCCGGATTTTGCGATCTCGAAGACGAGGCGGATCGTTCACGCGATTTATATCCCGAGGCCTCCGTTATTGCGTTTCGACAGGGTGCCAACTGCGCTGTTTTCCGCATTCGGCAGAGGCTTCGTCCCGACGCGGTGGAGGTCATTGCGGCGCTACGATCGCGGAACCTCCCCATTATCGTGGTTTCGGGCGACCGCGCGCCCGCGGTGCAAGCCTGCGCCCATGATCTCGGACTGAGCGATTGGCACGCCCAATTCAAACCTGCGGACAAGGTCGCCTTTCTTGCCAGGCTGAAAGCGCAGGGCCGCAAGGTCCTCATGGTCGGCGATGGGATGAACGACGCGCCGGCTCTTGCCGCTGCGCACGCCTCCCTGTCACCGATTTTTGCCTCTGGTATCACACAGGCGGCCGCCGACGCACTTTTCCTCGGTGACCGGCTTGCCCCCGTCGTCGCGGCCATCGACATCGCCCGCCAGGCGAAGACCCTCATGCGGCAGAATTTATGGTTTGCCGTCCTCTATAATTCGGTCGCGGTTCCGCTCGCCATGTCGGGCCTTGCGACACCACTGATCGCCGCCGCCGCCATGTCGGGGTCATCGGTCATCGTCACACTGAATGCGCTTCGAGCCAGGCATGGGAGCAGCCCTTTAGGACCGTCTGGTCTTGAGCCCCTGCCCACCTCGACAAGCCGCCCCGGCCACCTCAACGAGGCCTTGTCATGACGATTCTGCTCGTCCTTGTGCCCTTGGCCTTATCGCTTGGTCTACTCGGCCTTGTCGCCTTTCTGTGGTCGCTCCGCAATGGACAATATGAGGATCTTGACGGTTCGGCCGTGCGGGTTCTTTCCGACGACGATCTCTCGCCGTGAGTAAGATCACGCAGCGAGGCCGCGCCGGATTGCTGGCATGTGCCTGCGACATCGACCCGCCGGATGAAACAACGCCCGGCGTCCGCGTGCCCGCGCTCGCGCTCATTGCGGCGAGTTTCAGCTTTTCCATCGTCGCTCAAGTGCTGGCATTCGCCGTATTGCCATTGGCTGGAGCAATCCTCGCGCCCTCGCCCGCGGCCTCGACGATACCCTTCGTTCTGATGCTCATCGGCGCGGCCTTGGCGAGCTTTCCGGCCTCCGTTTTGCCTGGCAAATTCGGTCGCCGCTCGTCCTTCGCGCTTGGCGCGAGCCTTGGCGTGGCGGGCGCGGCTCTCGGTGCGTGGGGAATTGCCGCGGGCCAGTTCGCGGGTCTTTGCCTCGGTGCATTCTGGCTCGGCACAGCCCAGGGCTTTGGGCTGTTTTACCGTCATGCGGCGGCGAGCGGGACACAAGCGGGTGCCCGCGCGATCACGCTTGTTCTCGGCGCCGCAAGTCTGGCCGCGATCGCTGCCCCCGCGATCATCCGCGTTGCCCAGGAAGTGGCGGGCCCCCTGGCTCCCGCCGCCGTTCTGATCGGGGCCGGGCTGGCGCAACTTGGCGTGTTGACGCTCGCCCTTTGGCTTCCCGCCGGCATCGAACTTGCCGAAACGGAGCGAGGCTGGCGGGGCAGTGATACACGCCGCTTTGTGGTCATCAGCGTGGCGGCGGCATTGGCGTGGCTGGGCATGACTTGGCTCATGGCTGGCGCGCCGCTACTGATGGCGGGCTGCGGGCTTGGCCTTGGAGCCGCCTCCAGCGCAATCTCGCTGCATGTCCTTGCGATGTATGCCCCGGCAGCCGCGATCGGTGCGACGGGATGGCGTCCCCGCGAAGCGCGGACTGTGGGCGCGGGGCTCGCGCTCTTGGCGCTGGGCTGCGTCGCGGCGCGTTTCCAGACGACGGCGCCTGGGTTTGATTTCACCCTCATAATAGCTGGCTGCGGGTGGTCGCTCGCCACGCTGGGCGCAACGCTTTGGATCCACAAGCGGGGCGCCCCGCCCCGCTTGTTGCTCGCGCTGCATGATTTCGGCCTGTTCTCGGGCGCGATCTGCGGCGCGCTTTTGGCGGGGGCGCTTGCCTAGGGAGCTGCTTGTTCGCGCGCTGCCGCAACGTCAATTTTTTAGTCGATAGCCCGTCCTAAAAATCCACCACACCGTCACCAGGCAAAGAGTGAGGAAGACTATGGTCATGCCAAGGCTTAGGCCGACGCCGACATCGGAACTCCCGTAAAAACTCCAACGAAACCCGCTGACCAAATAGACGACCGGATTGGCCAGCGTGACCGTGCGCCAGAATGGCGGCAGCATGTCGATGGAATAGAAACTTCCGCCCAGGAAGGTCAAGGGCGTGACGATCAGCAATGGCACGAGTTGCAACTTCTCGAATCCATCGGCCCAGATACCGATGATGAAACCGAACAGGCTGAAGGTGATGGCGGTGAGGAAAAGAAAGGCCAGCATCCACAGCGGATGAACGATTTCGAAAGTCACGAACATCCGCGCGGTGATCAAGATGATAAGGCCGAGCAAAATCGACTTGCTGGCGGCGGCTCCCACGTAACCGACGACGATTTCGATATAAGAGACGGGAGCCGAGAGGATTTCGTAGATCGTGCCCGAAAACTTCGGGAAAAATATGCCGAAGGACGCATTCGAAATGCTCTGCGTCAAGAGCGATAGCATGACCAAGCCAGGCACGATGAAGGCGCCGTAATGGATCCCGTCGATCGCCGAAATGCGCGAGCCGATCGCCGCTCCGAAGACAATGAAATAGAGGGACGTCGAGATAACCGGCGAGACGATGCTTTGCAGCAGCGTTCGCCAGGTGCGCCGCATTTCAAAAGAGTAGATCGCGCGGATTGCATAATAATTCATCGTCTCGACCTCACCAGACTGACGAAGATTTCTTCCAGGGAGCTTTGGCTTGTTTTGAGGTCTTTGAAATCGATCCCAAGCTCGCTCAATTGCCGCATCAAAGTAGCGATCCCTGTATGGTCGCGTTGCGCATCGAAGGTGTAGACAAGGTCCAATCCATCCTCAGACAGCTCCAGTTGGTAACCCGCGAGTTCGGCCGGGAGCGTTGCCAGGGCGCTTTGCAAATGCAAGGTGAGCTGCTTTTTTCCAAGCTTGTTCATGAGCGCGATCTTGTCCTCGACGAGGATAATCTCGCCCTTGCTGATCACCCCGACGCGGTCGGCCATTTCTTCGGCCTCTTCGATGTAGTGGGTCGTCAGAATGATCGTCACGCCGGTTGCCCGCAACGATCTCACCATTTCCCACATGTCGCGGCGGAGCTCGACATCGACGCCTGCCGTTGGCTCATCGAGAAAGAGGATCTGAGGCTCGTGGGAAAGGGCCTTTGCAATCATCAAACGACGCTTCATGCCGCCAGACAGCGTCATGATCTTGCTGTCCTTGCGGTCCCACAAGGACAGATCCTTGAGCACTTTCGCGATATAGGAAGGGTTCGCGGGTTTGCCGAAAAGGCCGCGGCTGAAACTCACCGTCGCCCAGACCGTCTCGAATGAGTCGGTGGACAATTCCTGCGGGACAAGACCGATCTTGGATCGTGCCGCCCGATAGTCGCTGATGACGTCATGGCCGTCGGCCAGGACGACGCCACGCGTTGGATTGACGATGCCACAAATGATGCTGATCAGGGTTGTTTTACCCGCGCCATTGGGTCCGAGAAGGGCGAAGATTTCTCCGGGCCGAATTTGCAGATTGATGTTTTTGAGGGCCTGAAAGCCAGAAGCGTAGGTCTTGGTCAGATCGGATACGGAAATAATCGGCTGCACGGAGCCCCCTGGTGGAGAATGATCAGAAGTCGACGACGGCCTGTCCCTCTCTCAAAACGACCTGATCCCGCGCATAGCGATTACAGTTTATGCGAGGAGGTCGGGGCCGAGGGAACAATATTTTTCAGAGGCTCAACCTGTGCGAGCACCGAGGCTTTGAAGGGGATTTACGTCAAAAATTGGGGCGCCGCCAAGACGCACAACGGGCCCCGGCGCATTCAAGCGGCTACGGGGCCCTGCTTCGGCTTTGCGAAGCGATCTGTGATTTGTGCAGATTTTGTTGCGACGTAACGGATGCTTGGCCTTCGCGGCCGTACTCGCAAAATCATAGTTGGATTGTCGGCGGTGGCGTTTCGGCCGGCATATTAAGCTTTCACGTCACCGTGACCCTGTGGCGTGCCAGGGTCCGTCAGATTGTCCCGGTGGAGTCATGGCTTCTCCCTTTGAAAGGGATCCGATGGGTTATCGAAAGAGGGCGCCTTCTGCTTCCGACCGGCTCTTGTGAACACTGCGAAAGCCTACGAATGATCCGCCTGTTCCGCGGATGTGTCAATTTTTTTCGTTACACTCTTGCGGCAACGTTGTCGCACTATTGCAACGCTGCGCATTGATCCGGCCAATAGGCATGAACATGGCGCATGTCGCCTACCCCGCGCGCGATCGCACTGAATCTTTAGGGCTTCCCGTTTTCGCGGAGAAACGGCGCATACCGCCGAGCCACGTTTCATGAACGGGAATATCCATGATCTCGGCTGGCGGAACCTTTGTCGGGTCGCGATCGAGGAGAACAAAGTCCGCGCATTTCCCAACCTCGAGGCTGCCGACGATATCGTCCATGTGGCATTGCCAAGCGGCATCAATCGTCACGGCGCGCAGCGCCTGCATCGGAGTGAGAGCCTCGGTCGGATTCAGTGTTTGCGTCGTACCGCGTAGATTGCGGGTGACCGCGTTCGAGACATACCGCAGCGGTCCGATCGGGGTGACATTATAGTCGCTATGCAAACTCAGTCGCATACCCTTTTTCACGACGGATGCACAGAGGTCGATCAGCTTGGCCCTTTCGGGGCCGAAGATCGTCTTCTGGAACGAGTCTCCCCAATAATAGACGTGTCCGATTGTGAACGAGGGCGAGATCCCGAGTTCTACCATCTTGTCCATTTGTTCGGGATGAAGCAGCGTGCAATGCTCGATCCGGTGCCGCGCATCCTTGCGTGGGGTCTTTTTCAGCGTGGCCTCAAATGCCGTCAGGGCCATGTCGATGGCCGCATCGCCATTGGCATGGACGCCGACCTGCCAGCCGTTGTCGTGGGCCTCCACGACCGCCGCGCTCAGCGCAGCCAGCGTGTAATTGGCAGTGCCGACGCTCGTTGTGTTCAAATAGGGCACGCGCTGATAGCCGGAATAGCCCTGGTTTGTGCCATCCACCCAAGCCTTCACTCCATTGATGCGGACGGTCTCGCTCGAATTATCCGGTTTGAGCCCCATTGCCTGCCATGTCGGCATGGCAGTCGAAGCCAGAAAGCCGGAAAACCGCACCGGTGCGGCTCCCCCTTCCATGACGGCCTTAATCGCAGCGAGATCACTTTCCGGGCTGAGCGCCCCGATGCCGCAATCATGCACGCTCGTGCAGCCTTTCGACGCAGCCAGATTGAAGAGCTTGAGGATGTTGGCCACATATTGTGCGCCAGTGATTTTTGGCGCCGCTTCAGCGAAGCGTATAAGGGCCGGCGGCTCCTGGATTTCACCGGTGAAATTGCCCGCGGCATCGCGAAGAAAGCGGCCATGGGGAGGGTCGGGCGTCTTGGTCGTGATGCCGGCCGCGGCAAACGCCTTGCTGTTGACAAAGGCGATGTGGCCATTGTCCTCGAGGATGACGAGGGGGTTGTTCGGGGCCAGCGCATCGAGGGCTTTGATGGACACATCGAAGGTGCCTTGTGTGATCAATGGATCGAAAAGCTGGCCGAGAATCCAGTCTCCGGGCTTGGCCGAGGCAACTGCCGTCATGACCTTGGCCTTCACCTCGTCCATCGAGCGATTGACGAAGGGACCGAGGTCAAGCCAGCTATCGAAGAAGGCGAAGGTAGAATGGATATGCGGCTCGACGAAACCGGGTAGCAATGTTCGCGAGCCAAGTTCAATGACCTGCGTCTTGGGACCTTTCAGCGTCATGATCTCGGTAAGCGATCCGACTCCGATGATTTTACCTCCCGACACAGCAATGGCTTCCACCTGCGGCTGGGCATCGTTCATCGTGAGGATCTTTCCGCCATGCATGATAAGATCAGCGTGAGAACCGGCCGGCGCGGCTGCTGGTTCAGCCGCTGACGCTTTGGCCGCAAGGAGCGCTCCCGCTGCTATCATGCCTTTGAGGAACCCTCGTCGCGCCGTGCCATGCTTAGCAAAAGCGAGGAGCCCAGGACGACAAGCAAGACACATATGCTTTCCTCGATTTAGCGTGGGAACCTAGACCATGATGGTTTCTAACTCTTCATCGACTGACATCAAAATAAAGTTTGGAGGGTGGCTTATCAATTTTCCCTAAGGCCGCCTCATGCGGCCCCCGAGCCTAGGAGGCCAATATGAAAGCCCTTGTCTATCAGGGACCTGGGAAGAAAGCTCTCGAAGATCGTCCGATGCCCGAGATCGGTGCGCCGACAGACGCCATCGTCAAGGTCTCCAAGACCACGATCTGCGGCACTGATCTGCACATCCTCAAGGGCGATGTGCCAACCTGCGCACCGGGCCGTATCCTCGGACATGAGGGCGTCGGGATTATCGAGAAAACCGGCTCCGGCGTCACCCAATTCCAGCCAGGCGACAGCGTCTTGATTTCCTGCATCTCCTCCTGCGGCAAATGCGAGTATTGCCGCAGGGGAATGTATTCCCATTGCACGACCGGCGGCTGGATCCTCGGCAACACGATCGACGGCACCCAGGCCGAATATGTGCGCATTCCTCACGCGGACACCAGCCTCTACCCGATTCCCTCAGGCGCGGATGAAGAGGCGCTCGTCATGCTGAGCGACATCCTGCCCACGGGCTTCGAGTGTGGCGTCCTCAACGGGCATGTACAGCCCGGAAATACGGTGGCCATCGTCGGCGCAGGCCCGATCGGCCTTGCCGCCCTGCTCACGGCGCAATTCTATTCGCCCGCCGAGATCATCATGATCGACCTCGATGCGAACCGTCTGGAAATAGCGAAACGGTTTGGCGCCACTGCGACGGTCAACGCAAGTGGCGGTGAGGCCGCACAACAGGTCATGAAGCTGACCGGCGAGCGCGGCGTCGATACCGCTATCGAGGCCGTGGGCATACCATCCACTTTTATTCTCTGCGAGGACATCATTGCGCCAGGCGGCACCATAGCCAACGTCGGCGTGCACGGTGTGAAGGCGGATCTTCATTTAGAGCGGCTATGGTCGCAAAATATCACGATCACGACCCGTCTGGTCGATACGGTTACCACGCCGATGCTCCTCAAAACGGTTCAGTCCGGGAGGATCGATCCGGCGCGGCTGATCACGCATCACTTCACGCTCGATCATGTATTAGATGCCTATGATACGTTCGGACGGGCGGCAAGCACGCAAGCGCTCAAGGTCATCATCGAAACATAGAGCCTGATCCGGCTGGAAGCGGGCAGCTGAAGCCGACAACGGAGCGCAGCCATGGATATTGCATTTCTTGGATTGGGAGGGATGGGCAGCGGCATGGCCCGCAACCTCCTGAAGCACGGGCATAAGATAACGGTGTGGAACCGGAGTTCTGCGCCCGCCGAAGCGATCCACGAGCAGGGCGCCGCGGTCGCCGCCACGCCCGCGGAGGCGGCCAAGCACGCAGAAATCGCGATCACCATGCTCGCCGATGACACGGCGGTCGAGTCCGTTGCTCTAGGCCAAGGCGGCCTTGCCGAGGGGCTGCCCAAGGGCGCGGTGCACGTCTCCATGAGCACGATCTCTGTGGCGCTTTCCGAGCATCTCGATCACGCACATGCCGAACGTGGTCAGCACTTTGTCGCCGCACCGGTGTTCGGCCGGCCAGACCAGGCCCAGGCCGGCAAGCTCTTTATCGCCACGGCCGGCGTTGGCGAGATTGTGCGGCGGATCCGTCCGGCGTTGGATGCGATGGGACAACGAACCTTCGTCATCGGCGAAACGCCCGCGCAGGCCAATCTCCTGAAGCTGACCGGCAACTTCCTCATCACCTGCGTCATCGAAAGCCTCGCGGAAGCCTTTGCCCTGACGGCCAAAGGCGGGATCGAGACCGGCAAGGTCTACGAACTTTTGACCGAGACCCTGTTTGCCGCCCCCGTCTACAAGACCTACGGCAGCATGATCCTCGAGGGCAAATATTCTCCGGCCGGTTTCAAGATGGCACTTGGCCAGAAGGACAACCGCCTGATTCAGCTTGCCGCGGAAAAACTCGAGGTTCCCCTGCCCTTCGCGGGAATCGTGCGGGACAGATTTTTGGCCGCGCTCGCCCATGGTGATGGCGAGCTTGACTGGTCGGCTATTGCCAAACGCGCAGCGGAAGATGCGGGCGCCGGGGGCGGCTGAGGCTGCCTCATTGCCGCATTTCCTGCTGTGCAATTACGCAAACTGTTGCAGAATCGCATCGCGGTCTGGAAGAAGCGTGTTTGGACCTCCGAGAAATATTGCATTTAGAATTTTGCGGCGCACCCTCCTAGCCAATGATTTGCCGCTTGGAGAACCCGCTCATGTCCCGTTCGCGAAAAACCCTGCTGGTCCCGGCGCTCTGCACCGGGCTGATGTTCGGCCTCTCCCTGGGCCTTGCCGGGATCGCGCAAGCCGCCGATGTCGCCGCGACCCCGCCGCCCGCCCCCGCCAATTGGTGGGATACGATCACCGTCACCGGCGTGGTCGAGGGCGGCCTGACCCTCAATCCCGACTATCCGGGCGATGGCTTGAATTTCGGCCATTTGTTCACCGACAAGGCCAATACGCCGCTCCTCAACCAGATGCTGCTCACCGCCCAGCGGCCGCTCGATCCGAAGGCGACCGATTATGATTTCGGCTTCAAGCTGCAGCTGATGTACGGCTCGGACGCGCGCTACACCCATTATCTCGGCGAGTTCGATTACATCATCAACGACCGCAGCCAGTTCACCCCGGTCGAGGCGTTCGGCATCGTCCATCTGCCCTGGCTGTTTGCCGGCGGCATCGACGTCAAATTCGGCCAATATGTGACCCTCGAAGGCGCCGAGACGATCGACCCGACCACCAATTATCTCTACTCGCATTCCTACATCTTCAACTTCGGCATTCCGCTGGTCCACACCGGCATCATGACGATCTCGCATGTCGATCCGATGGTCGATATTTATCTCGGCGTCGACACCGGCGTGAACACCACCTTCGGCAATCGCCAGGGCGACAACAATGGCGCCGCGGCGTTTCATGGCGGCATCGGGCTCAATCTGCTCGACGGCAATCTGACGATTTTGGCGACCACCCACATCGGCGCGGAAAACCCCGACACCTTCGGGACCGCCCTCGCCTGCGCCTGCAATCCGAACCGGGCGCTTCGCTATCTGAGCGACATCACCGCGATCTGGAAGGCCACCGACTCCTTGACCTTCATCACCGACCTCAACTACATCCGCGACGACGGGTTCAAGGCGAGCGGCTATGGCATCGCGCAATATGCGATCTACACGGTCAACGACTGGCTGAAACTGGTCGGCCGCGGCGAGGTCTGGCGCGACAACAATAATTTCTTCGTCGCCGCCTTCCCGGGCAATTTCGACTTCGTGAATGTCGAATATGGGTTCCCGTCGACCGCGGTGTTCGGGCCGGCGCCGACGACCTATCTGGAGCTGACCGCCGGGCTCAACATCTCGCCGGCGTTGCCCGAGGGCCTGCCGTTTTTGAAATCGCTGACGGTGCGCCCGGAAGTTCGCTACGACGCTTCGCTGAACGGCACGACGCCGTTCAACGGCCTGGGCTTCCCGGCGTTCGGGGTCGGCACCAAAAGCTCGCAATTCACCTTCGGCGGCGACATCATCGCGAAGTTCTAGAGCGGGATGAGGAAAAGTGGAAACCGGTTTTCCGCCCGCATCCCGCTCTAAGCTTTTGGAACAAGATCACGTTCATGATTTTGGATCGAGTCAATCCAAAATCATCGTGATCTAGAGCCCGATCCCCAAAAGGCGTTTGACTTTTGGGACAAGATCAGGCGGCAAAACAAAGAGCCCAAAAATCCCGCCCGGCTGAAACGCCGGGCGGTTTTTTTAACCCCGCGCATGGCCTGCGCCACATTTCGAGGCCGCGTGCAAAAGCGCCGCCGGGACGGCCAAAGCGTCGTCGAAAAATGGCGGCGCGACCAGCGTAACCCCAAATGGCAGGCCATCGCTTCTAAAGCCCGCCGGAATTGCAATTGCCGAGCAACCCAGAAAATTGACGAAATTCGTATAATGACCCAGCCGGGCGTTGAGACGAATTGGATCGGCCCACATGTCCTCGACTCTATAGATCGTCGGGGAGGTCGGAAGCAGCAGGATGTCGGCCCTCGCCCATTCGGTTTCGACAATCCGGCTCAATTCCTTGAGCCGGTGCATGCCGACGAAGGCGTCAACCGCGCTGTGGCGATGCGCGCTTTCGAGCAGGTTGAACACCGTGGGTTCGACGTCTTGCGGATGGGCGTCGACGAAGCCGCCCACAGCGGCCAGGCGCTCGGCAAGCCAGGGTCCTTGATATAGAAGCGCGCCAATGTCGCGAAACGGCCGATAGTCGAAGACAACAATTTCGGCGCCGAGACCCCTCAGCCGATCGATCGCGCCGGCGTAGAGTGCCGCGCTCTCCTCATCGCCATAAAATTCGCGTTCATCGGTCAGGAGCACGCCGATGCGTGGAGAGGATGGAAGCGGCTCTTGCTTTCCGCGCACCGAATAGGGATCGGCGGGATCGAACCCCTCCGCAATGCGGCGGATCTCGAGGCCATCGGCAACGCTCGCGGAGAGAATGCTCACGCAATCGAGGCTTTGGCAGGCCGGAATAATGCCTGTCGCGCTCAACAGACCGGGTGTCGGCTTGATCCCGACGATGTTGTTGAATGCGGCCGGGACCCGGCCCGAGCCCGCCGTGTCGGTGCCGAGTGCAAAGGGGACGAGCCCGGCCGCGACCGCGACCGCCGAGCCGGAACTTGATCCGCCGGACACATAATCGGCATTGAACACGGAGCGTGGAGCGCCATAGGGCGAGCGGGTGCCATTCAGCCCGGTGGCGAATTGGTCAAGGTTGGTCTTGCCGACGACCAGAGCGCCGGCCTCCTTGAGGCGGCCCACAACGAAGGCGTCTTTTTCCGGGCGATAGGCGAAGGCGGGACAAGCAGCGGTGGTGTCGAGGCCCGCGACATCGATGAGGTCCTTGACCGCGAAGGGGATGCCCCAAAGCGGCAGCCGAGAGGGATCCGGCTCCCGGTCCAGAAGATCGCCCGCCGCGCGCCGGAGATCGTCCGGGGCAACACGCGAGATGAAGATGGCAGGGTCTTGGGCGGCCGCAACTCGCGCCAGCACCTCCTCGACGACATCCATAATCGCGGATGGCCGCTCGAGATAGAGGGTGCGGAGCGCATCGAGAGTCAGTGTGGCAGGAAGCACATTATTTCTCCTCGATCGCCAAAAATGAGATTCCGCTGGGGGCCCAGGCCGGCTTCGCCAAAGCAAAGGCTCTGGACTTCAGATTTTCTTCGCCGTCCATTCGACGAGTTCCGAGGCGGCCTGCATAAAGGCTTGATCGAGCGCTTCGACCGCGGCTGCCGGTTCAACTGCCTTGATCAGCGCCTCGGCCCGAAAGACACGAGAATCTATGATCCGTCCGCTTTGCGCGACGATCTTGGCCGCGAATTCTATCTCGGCTTTCGGTGGAGAAGAAAGCGAGATCTGGAAGCTGCGGAGATCGATGAGCAGCTGATAATCATTGCTGAGACCGTCGGAGGCGCGTCCGACGCCCGACAGAAAATCAGCATTCTCCAAGCTCTGGATGATCTTGGCCTGAAGCAGCTTCGGCACGCTGTCGGCCCATTGCGCATTCTCTAAAAAGGAGCTTTGCCCATCCTTTGCAACAATCGTGATTCTTTGCGTGTCGTTCCTCACCAAGGTCGTCAGGTCTGCGACGACAAGTTGTTTGCTAGGCTTCTTCGGGGGCGTCACGATCACCCGGGGGGCGGCCAGATCGAAGGTGGGGAGAGGGCCCTTTGGCTCGCTGCCGCCGAAGGTTTTCTCAAGCCCGGCGACGATGCCGTCGATCCGATTGGAATTGCGGGAAAGTGCGGCGGAGAAGGTATCCAGATTGGTGATCGCGTCGTGAAGCGTATCTGAATTCTCCGAGACAACCTTGTCGATCAGGCCGAGGACCTGGCGTGCGGACTGCGTCAGATCCTGACCGGCCGAAGCATCGGCGATCAGCATGGGTGGCTCACCCTGGGACGCCGCAAGAACCGGCAATGCAGCCGAGCCGCCAATAAGTGCAATCGAAGGACTGCCCATCAGGCCTTGAACGTCGATCCGCACTTTGCTGTCGGCGCGGACCGGCGTATTGCGATCGACGGCGATGGTCACGAAGACTTGCCCTGGGTTCGCTGAACTTAATTGAAGAGCGGTGACTTCGCCGACGTGGATACCATTGAAGAGGACCGGAGCCCCCGCGCGCAGGCCGGAAACCGGTCCATCAAAGCGCACGCGAAAGACGGAACGCTCGCCGAGGCCGCCCGTGGCATGAAGCCAATAGACGAATCCGAATCCCGCAATTCCTGTTACCAAGACAAATAGACCGATCAAGACGTAACGTGCGCGCGTTTCCATCGCGACCTCAATGTATCGACGCAAGGTTCGAGGCAGGAGCGCGGGCCCGCTTGCCACGAAAATAAGCACTCACCCAGGGATGATCGCAAGCAAGCATCGCGGCAAGCGACCCGGCCGCGGCCACTTTGCCATCGGCGAGCGCAATGATTCTGTCGCAGACCGTGTGGAGACTGTCGAGATCATGGGTGACCATAAAGACGGTCAGGCCGAAAGTCTGCTGCAAGGTTTTGATCAGGGAATCGAATTCGCCGGCGGCTATGGGGTCAAGGCCGGACGTCGGTTCATCGAGAAAGACGATCTCGGGATCCAGCGCGAGCGCGCGGGCGAGCGCCACCCTTTTGACCATGCCGCCCGACAGCTCCGAAGGCAATTTTTGCGCATCGTCTGGGCTCAAGCCGACCATCTCAAGCTTCGCGGCGGCGACCTCTTCAAACAATGTTTGCGAAAGATTGAGGTGTTCGCGCATCGGAAATTGCACATTCTCCTGTGCCGTCAGCGACGAGAACAGCGCGCCTTGTTGAAAAAGGACTCCCCAGCGCCGTTCCACCGACCGGATTTCCTCAGGTGTGGCAAGGTCGAGATCCTTGTCGAAGACGGTAATGCTGCCGCGGCGTTTTCGAATCAGCCCGATGATCGTCCGTAGCAAAACCGATTTGCCTCCGCCGGAGGCCCCGACGATCCCCAGGATTTCGCCACGCCGAACGTCGAGCGAAATACCATTGAGCACGGTTTGCGTTCCGAATCCGACGACGAGGTCACGGACACGAATGATCGATTCTTCGGGCAGGCTACCCATGCATTACATTCCGATCGAGGCGAAGAAGATCGCAAAGAACCCGTCCAGGACAATCACGAAAAAGATCGACTTCACAACGGAGGCCGTCGTCTTCAAACCGAGCGATTCGGCGCTTCCCTTCACCTGCAATCCTTCCGAGCAGGCGATGAGCCCGATCGCCAACGCCATGAACGGCGCCTTGATCATGCCGACTTCAAAATGCGTTACGGTGACCACCTCTCTAAGGCGACCAATGTAGACAGCCGGGCTCATGCCTCCATAGAGCCAAGCCACCAGGCCGCCGCCATAGAGCGCTGACATCGAGCCGATGAAAGCAAGGATGGGCAAGGCGCAAACCAAGGCGACGATCCGTGGCAGCATGAGGACTTCCACCGGATCGAGGCCCATGGTGCGAAGGGCATCGATCTCCTCGCGCATTTTCATGGAGCCGAGCTCAGCCGTATAGGAACTACCCGAGCGTCCGGCAACCATGATCGCAACGATGAGAACGCCGAGTTCTCGCAGCACCAAGATGCCGACCAGATCGACGACATAATCGCCGGCCCCGAATTTTCGGAAATGAAAAATGCCCTGTTGGGCGATGATGCCGCCAATCAGAAGCGTGATCATGAATATGATCGGGATCGCCTGCCAACCCACCCGATCGAGCTGATGGACGCCGGACGCCAAGCGGAAGGAACGCGGCCGAACAAATATACGGGCCGTCGCGCTGCCCAATGCACCCAATAATCCCGACAGCCGGATGAGATCCAGGCCTAAATCGGTCGTTAGACGGCCGAGATATTCAAGCTTGTCCAAGATCGGATTTGCAGGCCGCCTCGAAGTTGGCTTTTGACGGCCGCAGCCATGAATCTCATCGAGCAAGCCGCGAAAGCGGGCGGCAACCTCGACGAGCTCGGCGTCAAATCCATGTGCGGCGAAGTCGCGGGCGGTCCTTTCGAGCAGCCAAGCTCCGAATGTATCGAGCTCTCCAATGCCGGCAATGTCGATCTCGAGGCGCCGGGATCCTTGAGTTGGAACCTCAAGCGCCTTGACCTTCTGCTCAAGCAAGGCCGCATGAGCGGCTGTCCAGGAGCCGGACGCCAACAGCTGCAGGCGCTCTTCGGCGCCGCCGCCCTTGAGGATCAGTTCGGGCGCCAATGTTTCGCTCTCCCACAAGGCGCGTCGCAGGAGGATTCCCGGCGCGCGGCTCCCTTAGGTTGACTCTTAGACTATGTGCCATCGTGACCCGCGCAAAGTAAAGATGGAAGGAAGGCAGAACGGAAAGTCGCTTGAATTATCCGCGGCCCAACCAAGCTTACGGGCGTCGTCTCGCGTCATAACCCGAACGGATAGGTATCCGGCGCCCCATGCGGCCGACCGCCCGCCAGCGGGGTCACCGCGCTGGTCTGCTCGAACCACACATAGGCGTCGAACTGTTCGGTGATCACCGCCTCGAAATAATGACTGAGGAATTCCGTGTCCGGCCGGTAGATGACGCCGATGGCCCGCTCCAGGCGGGGCTTCGACAAGGCATCGCATAATTCGCTTTTGTTGCCCCTTCGCCAATCGGTCAAGGAGCACTCGACGAACGTCTGACGGAATATGCGCTCATAACTATCAGGCCGCGCGGGATTGATTTGCATGATTTCCATGGGGCCGCCCCAATTGCTCGCGGCGGCAACCGTCCCACGATCCGTGCCGAAGCCGATCAGCACTGCCGAATCGCCAAATGCCGAGCGGCACGATTCGCCGATGTTGAACTCACCCTGCCAGCCCATGGCGGTGGCCGCGGCATTGCCGATGTGTGAATTATGCGCCCAGATGATCGCTTTGGCTTCGCCGCCACGCGCGGCGAGCAACCGCGTCAAAGTATCGAACATGTGGCGGTCGCGCAGATTCCAGGAGTCTTTGGAGCTGCGATACATCAGCCGATAATAATGCTCCGCCGTGCGCACCACACGGGCGTTCTGCGCGGCATCGAAGAATGAGTCTCCGTCGCGGCGAACATAGACGAGCCGTTTGTCCAGCAGTGCGCGAAGTTCGGCTACAACACCATCCTCGCAAGGGGACTTGTCGAGATAGCGCGTCGCGCGGCCATAGAGGGATGGATCATCCTGCCAGGGGGTGAGGCAGCCATACCGGGCACGCGCCAATTTGGCTTCCTGGGGATCCACTCGATCGAGATAGGCGAGAACAGCGGCAATGGAATTCCCCAGGCTATAAATGTCGAGGCCTCTGAACTCGGTCCGCGACGCCGCCGGCAGGTTTTCATTATGAGCCCGCAACCACTCGATGAAATCATGCACTTCGACATTGCGCCACATCCACGTGGGGAAGCGCGAGAAGGCTTCTTCGGAAGATGGCTCACGCGCGTGGTGGCGAACGTATCTGTCGATTCGCGCCGCATCGGACCAATCCGCCTCAACCGCAAGGATAGTGAACCCATGCTTTTCGATTAGGCGGCGGGTGATCGCCGCACGAGCTCTATAGAATTGCGACGTGCCATGGGTCGCCTCCCCCAGCAAAACGACCTTCGCGTCGCCGAAACGGTCGAAAAATTCGCCGAACTCCTCCCCCTCGTCTGGCGACGGCAGCGGCTCGCTAGCCGCGCGAACGATTGCAGTTGCCTCGTCGGCACCTCGGGAGCGAAGGGTTTCGGCAACAAGACTGTCGACCATGACTAACCCTCGCCCCGATTTTTATCGGGAAAGCGAAATTGCCAAATTGGAGCGCGATCCGCAGACTGAAACCGCCAGCTAGGCCAAATGATGTTTGCCGACCAGACGAACCGTACTGGCCTGCGGCCCCTTTTCCCCAATCTCCTCAACGAACCGGACCTCGGACCCGATCGTCAAATGATCGAAAGCGTTGTCGAGCACGCTATTGCGGTGAAAGTACACTTCCCCACCGTCGGCGGTTTGGATAAATCCATACCCTTCGCCCGCGACAAATTTCGTGACACGGCCGTAGCTCTCTTCTTTGTGCAGCTTGACTTGGCCACGCATTTCGCGCACGGCGTCCTCGATTTGGCGCTGAGCCGCTGCGAAGGCATCCTTGATCGCGACCACGACATGCTCGTGCTCGGGCGCGTCGCGATGCGTTTTGGTGACAAAAACATCCTTGTGCTGCGGCATGGCGATACGAATATTAATCTCGAACAGATCGCCGTGCCGATGCCGCGTCGCCGGGACCGTTACCGCCACGTGACAGCTCGTAATTCGGTCACTAAATTTTTCCAGCCGCTGGGCGTGTTTCTCGATTTCCGAGCGAATGGATTCCGAGGGCTCGGAATTTTGGAAGGTGATGTCGAGCGGCACTTGCATCTTATTCTTAGCTCCGAAAGATATTGACGCGCTATCCAGCCCGCGCCGGCGAAAGCCTATTTGCCTCGGCTAACCCTTGTCGGCTCGGGTGGTTCATAACAATTCGCTGAAGGCTCAAAAATCCGACCCGCTACGCCTTGGCTTGAGCGCTTGGGCTGGCGCGGCACCGATATAGGCAGATTAATCGATGCCGCGCCTCCAGCCAATGGAGCATAACCAATGGCTGATTGGCTCAACCTATCAGGGCAAGCCCGCACGGGATTTGAGGGACATCAATGCACTGCCGGAACAACCGCATATTTTGAAAGAGATTGTGGAGGTCGGAAGCGAAGGCTTCATGTAGACTCTGTCACATTGGTCAGAAACCCTATCGACATGGTCCCCCACTCTGGCCAATTGGCCTCCAACCTCGACGAATAAGGAAAATCAATGAACATTCGCGCCATTCTATGCGCGGCGTCGCTCGCCGTTTTGACAACAACCGCGCAAACCGCGGTTGCACAGCCGGGCTTGAAAGTCGGCGCATTGCGCTGCGATGTCGCCGGAGGCCTTGGTCTTATCGTTTCGTCGAGCAAGGACATGCGATGCGTTTTTACCTCGACCAGGGGATATCGGGAGCGATATTATGGCAGAATTCTTAAATTCGGCCTCGATATCGGTGCCACCGATCAAGGCGTCTTGGTGTGGGATGTTTTTGCTCCGTCCCAAGGACCCAAGCGCGGAGCGCTCGCGGGTAACTATGTGGGCGTCGATGCATCGGCGACCGTCGGGGTCGGGCTTGGCGCGAACGCGCTTGTTGGCGGCTCTCACCGCTCGTTTACGTTGCAGCCCTTGTCGGTTCAAGCGCAAACCGGCCTCGCTCTCGCTGCCGGTGTCGCCTCGCTGACGCTTCGGGCCGGGCACTGACCGCGTATTTCCTTCCCGCTAGCAATCTTGCACATGGAAAATAGCGCAACCTTGGCCCGCACCGTCTACATTCCGCCAATCGGCCTTCCGGGGACCTTACAAATCCCTGGCGAGGCCACTTCGCTGGTCGTGTTTGCGCATGGCAGCGGTTCCAGCCGTCTCAGCCCCCGAAACATGCTGGTCGCCGGAGAGCTGAACAAGCGCGGCATGGCCACGCTTTTGTTCGATCTGCTGACTGCGGATGAGGAGGCGGAGCGGGCCAATGTCTTCAACATTTCCCTTTTGGCCGGACGGGTCGTCGATGCGGTGGACTGGCTTGGTCGAGATCCGCTCACACGACAGTTTTCGATCGGTCTCTTCGGCGCGAGCACCGGAGCGGCGGCGGCGCTCGTGGCAGCGGCGCAGCTCGGCAATCGCATCAGAGCGGTCGTTTCGCGCGGCGGGCGCCCCGATCTTGCGGGGGGTGCCGTTCTCGATCGCCTTCATACGCCGACCCTTTTGATCGTAGGCGGCGTCGATTTTCAGGTGATCGAACTCAATCAAAGCGCATTCGCACGTCTGCGAGGACCAAAGGCACTGGAAATTGTGCCGGGCGCGAGCCATCTTTTCCCGGAGCCGGGCGCGCTGGAAGCGGTGATCGCCCACGCCGTCCATTGGTTTGAAACCTACCTCACTTCCGCCGATGAGACGAATTCGCAGGGGCAGCAAAGGACCACGGAATGAGTTTCAGGAACCGCTCCGATGCCGGAAGGAAGCTGGCCGCCCGCCTCCTTAAGTATAAGGACCAAAACCCTGTTGTCCTCGCTCTGCCGCGCGGCGGCGTGCCTGTCGGCGCGGAAGTCGCGGCAGCGCTCGATGCGCCGCTCGATCTCGTTTTAGTCCGCAAAATCGGCGTGCCCTGGCAGCCGGAACTTGCCATGGGCGCCATCGTCGATGGCGGCACCCCGATCATTGTGCGCAATGAGGACGTCATACGGCTGGCCGGCGTCGATGAATCTGCGTTTCAAGCCGTCTGCGACCGAGAATTTGGCGAGATCGAGCGCCGCCGTCGACTCTATGTCGGTGACCGGACTCAGCTCGACGTTAAAGGCCGCTACGCAATTGTCATCGATGACGGCATAGCAACCGGCGCGACCACCCGCGCCGCCTTGCAGGCCATCCGCTCGCATCAACCCAAGAAGCTCATTCTTGCCGTCCCGGTTGGCCCCCCCGATACGATCGAGGCCATGCGGGAAGAGGCCGACGAAGTCCTATGTCTGGAAATACACGGAGATTTCGGAGCCATCGGCTACTATTACGATGATTTCCGGCAGACAACCGACGAAGAAGTGATCGATGCTCTGGCCCTGCGCCGAAAAGCGCACGAAACCGGCGGAGCCTCTGGTGGCCGGCCGACGGTCCGGATTTAGGGAGGCTCGGCGGGGCTACTCTTCGAAGACGGGCGGAGAGGGCTTTTCATCCGGCCTGGTGTCTTCGACAGGCTCGTTTTCCTCGGCCGGCACCTCTGCCTCGATCTCCACTGGCTCGCTATCGATCAATTTCGCGCTTTCATCCACATTCTCGTCATAGGATGTGTGCTTGTCCGGCGTTTTAGGGCCGGCCCTGACTTCGCCGCTTGCTGCATGAGTCATTGAACATCTCCCTGTCGTCCCCCGTTTCCGAACCAATGTGGGGCTTGCCATCGCATCAGATTTTTTCGAGCGTGATTTTCGCGTTTTGCAAAAGATCGAGGACATTGTCGTTAAGGACATCCATCAAGGCGCCGATGCTCGTCGCCTGGTCCAATCGTTCCATCCGCAATTTTTCCCAGGCATCCGCGCAAGCCGTCCCAAAGCTCTCCGCATCGCGGATGTCGTAGGTGCCTTCGAAAAGCTGCGCCCCGTCGCTGACAATGCGTAATTTGACCTTCATTCGAACGCTCCACATCTGGCCGTCATTTGTTTATGTCCTGAATTAAACTCAGGTTTCATCCAGGTGACTATTTCCCATGATGATGGGAAATAGCCAGGTCCGTTTACAACGTATTTGCGCAGCATCAATTCAGTCCGCATCTTGGCCAGCATATCCCATCGACGAAAACGGCTCATGCAAATTATTCCTTAAAACCTGATCCCCTCAGCGGCGGTCGTTCTCGAATAAGGCTGAACATGCCGTATCCCTCCAACCACGATCTGCCGCTTTCCGTAAGGGCTCACTTGCCGGAAGGGGCGCAAGACATTTATCGTGCAGCGTTCAACAACGCCTATGTGAGCTATAGTGGCGACCCGAGGCAGGAAGAGATCGCCCACCGGGTGGCCTGGGCGGCGGTCAAACGGAACTATGTGAAACGGGGCGAGGTTTGGCTGCGCCGATAGGCGACAACGAAGGGCCGCCTGATGTGTTGCTCGCTGAGTTGACCGGAGAGGCGCAGAAAATGTCCTTGTGCCACGAGCCGGCAAATGCAGTTGCCGACGGGCCGACCCTTGCCGACAAGGTGACATTCTTGAGTCAACCCAGCGTCTATGGCCGCGGCGGAGGTGACGTAGCGCGACAGGAAACCCACATGTCCTGGCTCTTCCTGGCCAATGGCCATGTTCTGAAGCTCAAGAAACCTGTCCGTTTTTCCTACCTCGATTTCTCGACCCTGGCGCGCCGGCAGGCCGCGTGTCAGGCCGAGCTGAAGTTGAACCGCCGTCTGGCGAGCGACGTCTACCTCGACGTCGTACCTCTGGTAGAGACGCCGCGCGGCCTTGCAATCGGCAAACCGGGCGTTCCTGTCGAGTGGCTTGTCGTGATGCGACGGCTCGACGAGGCCTGGACGCTCGAACGCAGGATTCTCGATCATCGCCTCGCGGGTCAAGATCTTGATCGGCTCATGGCAACCCTTAGCGCATTTTACCGGCACGCACCGGCAGTGTTCACGACGCCCGCGCTCCACCTTGCGGAGTGGCGGCACAATCTTTCCCTCAATCGCAGGATTCTGCTTGAGCCGCGTCTGGCGCTTCCTGCCGGCCTGGTGCGGAAAATCGACATCGCCCAGCGCCGCTTCCTCGAAGCGAAATCGGAATGGTTCGCGGCGCGTGTACGCGCCCATCATATCGTGGATGGTCACGGAGACCTCCGCCCGGAGCATATTTGGATCGATCATCCCATCCGAATCATCGATTGTCTCGAATTCAATTCCAAGCTTCGGGCCATCGATCCTCTTGATGAACTGGCTTACCTCAGCGTCGAATGCGATCGGCTCGGCGCCGCCTGGGCCGGCCAATACCTGAAACGCCGGGTTCTGCGGAGATGGAGCGACAGCCCGTCCGCCGCGCTATTTTGTTTTTACCGCTGCTATCGCGCGACGCTACGGGCACGCTTGGCCATCGCTCATCTCCTTGAGGAGAATCCGCGCACGCCTGAAAAATGGCCGCGTCTCGCCCGCACCTATCTGCGTTTGGCCGCAGCCGACGCCTTGCTTCTTGAGCGCATGCTCAAAAAGCAAGGAGATCGCTGAGAGCTTCTCCTCTGTGCAGGCGCAGGATGGCTTCCGCCAGCAGGGGTGCAACCGGCAGCGTATCGATCTTTTCGCGCATCGCTTCAGTTCCAAGCCGGAACGCCGGGACACTGTCCGTGACAACCAATCGATCGAGTGCGGAGTCCGCGATGACCTCGCGCGCGCCTTCCATGAACAAGCCATGGGTGACGAGCGCAATGATCTGCGTGGCGCCCGCGCGGCGCGCCGCCTTCGCCGCCCGCAGCAATGTGTGCCCGGTGCTGATCAAATCGTCGATGATCAATGCGGTCGATCCTTCCACGTCGCCGACAAAAAGATCTCCGGTTACGACACCGGCGCTGCGATGCTTATCGGCAAACCCCTTCCCGACCGGCCTGTTGAGCTTTGCCTCAAGGGTTTCGCGCAACAGTTCGGCACGCTTGACCCCGCCGGGATCCGGAGACACGACACAAAGGCGTTCCGCGTTCAAAGCCTCGGCATAGTCGACAAACAAGGGGGCGGCAGTGAGCGCCACCGTTCGACACCGGAAAGCATTTTCGAACGCCGCCGGATTGTGGACGTCGAGCGTAAGCACCGCGTCGGTGCCGACCGCCTCGAAAAGACTGGCCACATATCGGGTAATCACCGGATCATTGGGCTTGGTGCGACGATCTTTGCGGGCATAGCAGAGGTAAGGCACGATGGCCGTTACCCGCGCCGCCCCTGAATCCTTGAGCGCACCGATAAAAAACAAAAGGCGGCAAAGCTTGTCGTTGGCGCTCTCAACGGGGCCGCTGTGGAGGCTTTGCACCACATAGACCTCCGCGCCACTGACCGTATCAAGCGGCCGCGTCTTGTGCTCGCCATCTTCGAATTGGCGTTCCTCATGTGCCGCAAGAGGCCAGCAAAGAGCCCGCGCAATCGCTTCCCCTAGCTCGGCAGTTGCCCGCAGCGCAAACAGCTTGGGGGGCGCCCCCTCAGCCAGACCCGACCCAGTATCTGCGGGAGACCAAAGTCGGCATTCTCGGTGCATCGGCTTTGACCTTCATCGAAACGCGGTACTTGGCCCTTTTGCCATGGGTGCGGGCCTAAACCCTTCACCCACGCTCGCCGGATACGGGCGCCTCTTACAGACGGCCCATTTCGAAATCTTCGCAGGAGCGGTCGAACTGCGACAGGGCTTCCTCAAGGTGATCGGAGAGGAGCGGAATGCCAAGAAGATAGGTTGCCGTACGTTTATTGTGAGCTCGCGTGGCTTCCGCCCGCAGTTCGTCCCAATCGTCGATCGTGCCGTCGCCGCGGCCGAGCCATGTGAGCGCGACGAGATCGATTTGTTCGTCCTCGTTCATGGCCCCTATGAAGCCACGGATCTCTTCGACAACCGGATCGTCGCCATGGTCCTCCAACACAGACACCATGGAATCATCCGTCGCATTGGAAGCATCGTCGGGGTCGGTTACCACGTCCTTGACGTCGAATTCACGCGCCTTGATAATAATGAAGCAGACTTTTTCGGTTGTGATCGTCAAGCTCGGTAGATCTTTTGCCATGGTTCATCTCATGCCGCCTGATTATGGGCGCTGTGGAGGGCCTGATCTCGTGGGGCTTTGCAAGGCAGGAAAGCTGGTTTCTCTTAAGCGTTCGGAATCAGGAACCGCACGCGCCTGCAAAGCTTCTACCCCCCGATGACTCATTGAACATGACATAAATCAACGGCCACGGCCACCGTCAGGCGCACTGCGCTCAGCCGGATTTGAAACTCCGGCGTGGCGCGCTGGAACGAAGCTCGGCGAGGACGGTCTCGCCGGCGATCGCCTTGGACCCCATTGTGACGACGGGCCGTGCCACCCCTGGAATGTAAACATCCACCCGTGAACCGAAGCGGATGAGGCCGAACCTGTCCCCCGCGCCGATGACTTCGCCTTGGCGGACGAAACAGACAATGCGGCGGGCGATCAGTCCGGCAATCTGCACGACGCCGAAGCGGCCGGCGGCGGTTTCGATCACAAGGCCATTGCGCTCATTGTTTTCGCTCGCCTTGTCGAGATCGGCATTGAGAAACAGGCCCGGCTTATAGGCAACTTTGGTGACGCGCCCCGCGACCGGCGCACGATTCACATGGCAGTCGAACACCGACATGAAAATCGAAATCCGCTGCATGGGCTCGGCGCCGAGCCCCAGCTCCGGCGGCGGAGGATAATATCCGACCGCGGACACAACACCATCGGCGGGCGAGACCACCAGATTTTCATCGAGCGGCGTCAGGCGGGTCGGGTCGCGAAAGAAATAGGCGCACCAGACCGTTGCAATCGTGCCGATCCAGCCGAGCGTGCCGAAAAAAGAGCCGAGGACCAGGGTCGCAATGCCGAAGCCGGCGATAAAAATATACCCCTCGGGATGGATGGGCGTGACCTGCTTACGGATCGATTCGATGATCGACATGTGACAATCCTATTTCGGAACCCCCGGCGCCCGCCGGTCCAGTTTGAAAGTCCAACGCTCACGCTCGGTCAAAGACTAGGGGGTATCACCGAATCCTTGTCCAGCAAATTTTCCTCGTCCGGATCGCCGGCAGCTTCAGCTGATTCATCCGTCTCGATCTTGATGCTGAGCCTTGCGCCTTCCTCGATCGCGGCACGGCGCAAGGTTTCCTCGGCCTGCCTGATCTCATGCTGACGGTTCCACATCGCGGCATAGAACCCGTTTTGCGCCAGAAGTTCGGTGTGTGTGCCGCGTTCCACGATGCGGGCCTTGTCGAGCATGATGATCTCGTCGGCATTGACGATGGTTGAAAGCCTGTGCGCGATCACCAAGGTTGTCCGCCCCCGCGCGACCCGGTCGAGCGCGTCCTGAATCTCGCGCTCGGTAAAAGAGTCGAGCGCCGACGTCGCCTCGTCGAGGACCAGAATGGGCGGCGCCTTCAAAATGGTTCTTGCAATCGCGACGCGCTGCTTTTCGCCACCGGAGAGCTTCAGTCCGCGTTCGCCGACCTGCGCTTCATAACCACCCGGAATTTGTTCGATGAAATGATCGATCCGCGCCAGGCGCGCCGCCTCGTGGACCTCGGCGTCGCTCGCGTCGTGGCGACCATACCGAATATTGTAGGCGATCGTGTCATTGAACAGCACGGTGTCCTGCGGGACCATGCCGATCGCGGCGCGCAGCGAGCGTTGCGTCACCAGCGAGATGTCCTGCCCGTCGATCCTGATGCATCCCGGGGAAGGCTCGTAGAAGCGGAAAAGCAGCCGCGAAAGCGTCGATTTACCGGCGCCCGAGGGGCCAACGATGGCCACCGTCTTGCCGGCGGGCACTTCGAAGCTGATGTCCTTCAGAATGGGGCGGCGCGGGTCGTAATGAAACGACACATTTTCGAACGAGAGTTTCCCTTCGGAGACGACAAGCGGCTTGGCGCCTGGGCGGTCGCGGACCTCCGGATCCTGGCCGAGGATGGAAAACATCATCTCTATGTCGATTGTCGATTGTTTGATCTCGCGATAGACAAGCCCCATGAAGCTCAACGGTTGATAGAGCTGAATCATCATCGCATTGATGAGAATGAAATCGCCGACCGTATTTACGCCGCTCTTGATTCCGGCAATGCTCATTGCCATGGCGCTGGTCAGGCCGATTGTGAAAATGACCGCTTGGCCGCCGTTGAGCCACGCCAGCGAAGTGTAGGTCTTCACGCTCATCCGCTCATAACGGGCGATGGATTTGTCGTAACGCTGCCTCTCGCGCTCCTCGGCGTTGAAATATTTCACCGTCTCGAAATTCAGCAGGCTGTCGATGGCCTTTGTATTGGCATCCGTGTCGCTCTCGTTCATTGCCCGCCGGATCGCGATCCGCCAATTGGTCGCCGCGGTTGTGAACGCCATATAGGCAAGGATCATCGCGCTCACCACGGCCGCATAACGCCAGTCGAACTGATACAGAAAGACCGTCAGGATCAGGATGAATTCGACGATGGTCGGCACTGCCGTCAGCATGGTTGTGCGAACGATGGTTTCGATCGAATTGCGTCCCCGTTCTAGAATTCGCGTGAGGCCGCCCGTCTTGCGCTCGACGTGAAAACGAAGCGATAGCTCATGCAAATGGGCAAACACGTCGCGCGCGAGACGGCGGACCGCATGCATCGCGACATCGGCGAAGATCGCGTCGCGGAATTGCGTAAACAGCGCCATCACCACCCGCAAGCCGCCGTAAAGCAGTGTAAAGGCCAGGGGTCCGGCGATCACACC
Source organism: Beijerinckiaceae bacterium (assembly GCA_004564215.1). Taxonomy (NCBI): domain Bacteria; kingdom Pseudomonadati; phylum Pseudomonadota; class Alphaproteobacteria; order Hyphomicrobiales; family Beijerinckiaceae; species Beijerinckiaceae bacterium. Next base: position 1,226,758 of record CP024846.1, read on the forward strand.
CGCAAGGGCCGGGCGCTCCGGGTAGCTCAAGGCATCGGTCGCCCATTTGAAGGAATAGGGGACGGCGATAGTGATGACTTTGGCAAGCAATAGAAACGCCAGGGAAACGAAGATCCGCACCATCAAGTCGCGGCGTCCGCTGGGCCAAATATAGGGCCAGAGCTTGCGGAGCGTCGTGCCAGGCACCTTGGCGGGCGCGTTGGCGGCATCTGCCGACGGGAAAGAAAAAAGAAACGGACGCGACATCTGGCTCGTTTGTAGGGAGGCTCAACCTGGACCGGACGCCGCCGGCGCTTTTCGCGGGGCTGCCGAAGAAGATTATTTAGGCGCGCAACCACCGGCCCCGGGAAGTATCAAGTTTCTAGCCATTCGCAAAATACCCGGAAGCCGGTGCGTGCCCAGCCAATTGGCGGATAGGCCATCGGTCTAGCCTAAGGCGGATATCGAAACCGGCTCTTGACCCTATATGGGCGGCGGGCGACAAGCAGGCCATGTCATCAAAACAAATATCTTTGGAGGCGCGCTCAGGCTCTCGCCTCGTTCGCAACATTTGCGTCTATTGCGGCTCCGCCCAAGGCGCAGACCCGATTTATGTCTCAGCCGCCCAGAAGCTTGGCCATGCCATGGCCTCCGCCGGAGTGGGCCTCGTTTATGGCGGCGGGGCCACCGGGCTGATGGGCGCAATCGCTCGGTCCGTCCTCGCCCATGGAGGTCAAGTGACCGGGATCATTCCGGATTTTCTGCAAAGCAAGGAGCAATTGCTGCCCGAAGTGCAGGAATGCCTTGTCGTCGGTGACATGCATGAGCGCAAGCGCCTCATGTTCGAGCGCGCCGACGCCTTCGTGGCCTTGCCGGGCGGCATCGGTACACTGGAGGAGTTGGCGGAACAATTGACCTGGGTTCAGCTGGAGCGTCACACCAAACCTGTCTTGATCGCCGATATCGCCGGTTTTTGGCAGCCCCTGCTCGGCCTTTTCGCCCATATGCGCGAGCGGCGGTTCATCCAATCGTCTTTCGAAGTCCGCTATCTTGTTGCCGAAAAGATAGAGGACATCTTGCCCATGGTGGAGACCGCTGCGGCAAAGGCTGTGGTTCTGGGCACACGCAAGGAGACCGTAGACCCCAGATTTTAAAGCTATGGTTTTGAAATCACAGTGTCTTAGAAAATCAACTTTCCGTCGGCAAACTCCGCCCGAAGGCCAGACAGAGCTGCGGCGGTGATATAAATGGTAATCGCGACGCGCATTGATTACGGTGCAACGTGACGCATGATCCCGAGATATTCTCTATCCAGATCAAGGCGGATCCGTCCGAACGTCTCGTCACGCCGTCGGAACGCAGCGCCCTGGCTCGCAGAAGCGGCTTTGCGTTCCTGCTTGCGATCTGCCTTCTGATTCATGCGTCGGTTCTGTTCTTCCTACTCGACCGCGAGAAATCGATCGTCGAGCCCACGCGCGAGGAAGAGATACCCATCGAAGTTGTCATGCTGCCGCCCGAGCAAAAGGCCGAGCCGGCTTCCAAGAAACCGCCGCCTCCCGATCTCGTAACGCCGCCCGTGGTCAAGGAAAAGCCGCCGCCGGAAAAGGTGGAGCTTGACGAGGCCGATATTGCGCGGGATGCGCCAAGGACCGGAAACGACAGCAAGACCCACAAGGGCGAACCCGAAAAGGAAACCAAGGCGCCGCGCGTTGCTCCACCGCCCAAGCTCGTGACCCCGCAGCCGCCCCAGGACAAGCCGGAGCAGGAAAAAGCTTCGCCGCCGGTCCAGGAAAAAGTGGACAAGCCCTCGCCTCCGACCGAACCGCAAAAGCTCGCCGACGAAAAGCTCGACGCCGAGGCCCTCGACAAGGCCCAGCCGGAAGCGCCCGCCAAGCCACAAGAAAAGCAAGCGCCGCAACCGAGCAAGACCCCCGCCACCCAGGGCAAAAAAACCACGGTCGCCCAGCAGCTCGCGGCGTTTTCCGCCGCGCCGACCTATTCGTTTGGCGCAGCGACCAAAGCCCTGCCGATGGGAGGGGGCACCGAGAAGGCCTCCTATCTGTCGATTCTCTACGGGATGATCATGCGCCAGATGCATTTTCCGCCTGGCGTTCGCGAACGTCACGTGATGGGTGAAGGGATTGTTTCGTTTTATGTCGACGACTCCGGCCATCTGACGCATCAGGCAGTTTATCGTTCAAGCGGGCTGCCCGATCTCGATGCCGCCGCCCTTAACGCGGTCCGCCGCGCCGCGCCGTTTCCGGCGCCGCCGCGCAACGATCCCCACGCCATCTGGTTTCATTTCGATACGCGATAGGCTCTCGGTCTACCGCGCGCCGGACTTTAAAAGCTTATAGGTGATGGCATCGGTCAGCGCCTGGAACGAGGCGTCGATAATATTGGCCGAGACGCCGACCGTCGACCAGCTTTCGCCGCTCTTGTCGCGAAATTCGATCAGCACGCGGGTCACCGCATCGGTTCCGCCCTGGAAAATGCGGACGCGGTAATCGACCAGTTCGAGATCCTCCATGAAGCGCTGATATTTGCCGAGATCCTTGCGAAGCGCGAGATCGAGCGCATTGATCGGTCCCTCGCCCTCGGCGGCGGAAATCAGGATTTCCCCATCGATGCACACCTTGACGATCGCTTCCGACACCGAGACCAGATCGCCTTGCGCATTGTGGCGGCGCTCGACATTGACGCGAAAGCGCTCGACTTCGAAATAATCCGGCACCTGCGCGAGAATCTTCCGGGCCAAAAGCTCGAAGGAGGCATCCGCCCCCTCATAGGCATAGCCCAGCGATTCCTTTTGCTTGACCTCATCGAGCAAGCGCGCGACGCGGGGATCGTTCTTGTCGACGGAGACGCCGATCCGCTCCAGCTCGGCGAGGATGTTCGACTTTCCGGCCTGATCCGACACCAGGAGCCTTCGCTTGTTGCCGACCGCTTCCGGGGTGACATGCTCATAGGTCTTGGGTTCCTTCATCACCGCCGAGGCATGGATGCCGGCCTTGGTGGCGAAGGCGGACGCGCCGACATAGGGCGCATGCCTGTTCGGCGACCGGTTCAGCAATTCGTCGAGCGTGTGGCTGACTTTGGTCAGCGCGGCGAGCTGATCGAGTGAGACGCCGATCTCGAATTTATCCGCGAAATCGCTTTTCAGCAGCAGCGTCGGGATGAGCGTAACGAGATTGGCGTTGCCACAACGCTCACCAAGACCATTCAGCGTGCCTTGAATATGCCTGGCGCCGGCACGGACCGCGGCCAGCGAATTGGCGACCGCATTGCCGGTGTCGTCATGCGCGTGAATGCCAAGATACGATCCCGGCACATGCAGCGCGACGTCCGCGACAATCGTTTCGATCTCATGCGGCAACGTTCCGCCATTGGTGTCGCAGAGCACGATCCACCGGGCGCCGGCCGCATGGGCCGTCTTCGCGCAGGACAGCGCATAGGCCCGATTGGCCTTGTACCCATCGAAGAAGTGCTCGCAGTCAAGGACCACCTCGCGGCCTTTGGCCAATGCGGCTTCGATCGACTGGCTGATGTTGTCGAGATTTTCCTCGAGCGTGCAGCCGAGCGCGACATGCACGTGATAATCCCAGGCCTTGGCCACAAAAGTGATGGCGTCGGCGTCGGCCGCCAGGAGGCCCGCCACGCCCGGATCATTGGCGGCGGATCGCCCTGCCCTTTTGGTCATGCCGAAGGCCGTGAAACGCGCATTCTTCAACTTCGGTTTTGCCGCAAAAAATTCCGTATCGAGAGGATTGGCACCGGGATAGCCGCCCTCAATGAAATCGACGCCCAGTCCATCAAGCAGGGCCGCGATATGGCGCTTGTCGGCCAGCGAAAAATCGACGCCAGCCATCTGCGCGCCATCTCGCAAGGTCGTATCGAACAGGGACAGTCTTTCGCGGGTCATTGCCGTTCGTCCGGCTGAGCTTTGGGAGCCAGCACTTTCTTCATACGCGTGTTGCCCAACCATTGGCCATCGATCTCTATCGTATTACGCCTCTCGGGTACAAAACCCCGCTTTTCGAACAAAGGCTTTGCGGTGTCGCTGGCATCGGTCACAAGCGCGGCAATGCCCCGCGCGGTCGCAAGCCGCTCGATCGCGTCGCAGAGCGTGCTCGCAACTCCCGTGCGGGCGACAGCGGGATGAACATAAAGCTGGTCGATCAGGCCGCCATTCTGCAAAGCGATAAAACCAACCGGCGAGCCACCGATCAGCGCAATGAGAGTGAGCGCGTTTCTCAGGCTTTGGCCCAGCACTTCGTCGTCGTCTGCGGCCGAGGCCCAAGCGCGGCGCTGGCCTTCATCGTAGTCGTCGACGGTCAATTCCTCGATGGCGGCGAAGCGGATTTCAGCAAGAAGCGGAAGGTCCGAGGCGAGGTAGGGCCGCAGCGATGGTTTTGGAAAGGCGCTGGCGTTCATTGCTTTACCTCCCATGAGGTCGTGCCGTCCTTGTTGTCTTTCAGTGCGATTCCCATTGCGTCGAGTTCGTCGCGGAGCCGGTCGGATTCAGCCCAGTTTTTAGCTGAGCGGGCACTCTTCCGTGCGGTGATCCTCTCCTCGATTAAACCGCGGAATATTGCATCAACTGTTTCTTCGCCGACCATATCGTCCATCATGAAACCAAGGAAATTCGCATTGGCGATCAACTCCTCTCCAGCCCGGTGGTCGCCAGCTTCGAAGCTATTGGTCAGTCGATGCATGATGCTGAGCGCCAAAGGCGTATTAAGATCGTCGTTAAGCGCGTACAACAGAGCTTCAGTCGCACGAAAATTTTGCTGACCTACCTTCTGGTCCACTGCAAACCAACGTTTACGGATCGCGTCCGCCTCCTCCAGCGCCTTCACCGTAAAATCGATCGGCTGCCGATAATGCGTCTTGAGCATAGCCAGCCGCAGCACTTCGCCGGGCCAGGGCCGGCCGCCGAATTTATCGGTGTGCAACAACTCATGGATCGTCACGAAATTCCCCAGGCTCTTCGACATCTTCTCGCCTTCGACCTGAAGATGGCCATTGTGCATCCAGATATTGGCCATGACCTCATGCCCGAAGGCCGAGCAGCTTTGCGCGATTTCGTTCTCGTGATGGGGAAACACGAGATCGATCCCGCCGCCATGAATGTCGAAGATTTCGCCCAAATGTTTCCAGCTCATCGCCGAACATTCGATATGCCAGCCGGGCCGGCCACGCCCCCACGGACTCTCCCAGCCTGGCTCGTCAGCACTTGCCGGCTTCCACAGCACGAAATCCATCGGGCTCCGCTTATAAGGCGCGACCTCGACCCGCGCGCCCGCGATCATCTCGTCGAGCGGGCGCCGTGAGAGCTTGCCGTAACTTGGCATCGAGGGCACGTCGAACAGCACATGGCCTTCCGCCACATAGGCGTTGCCCTTGGCAAGAAGCCTTTCGATGATCGCAATCATCTGCGTCATATGCTCTGTCGCGCGGGGTTCGACCGTCGGCGGCAGGCAGCCGAGCGCGTTGGCATCCTCGTGAAAGATCGCTGTCATTTCGTCCGTCAGGACTTTTATATCGATGCCGCGTTCGGCGGCGCGCGCATTGATCTTGTCGTCGACGTCGGTGATGTTGCGGACATATTTGACGTGGTCCGCGCCATAAGCTTGGCGGAGCAGGCGGAACAGCAGGTCGAACACGATCAACATCCGCCCATTGCCGATGTGCAGATGGTCGTAGACCGTCGGACCGCAGGCGTAGAGACGCGCATTTGTAGCGTCGATCGGCGCGAAGTCTTCTTTCCGGCGGGTCAGCGTATTATAAAGCCGCAACGACATATGTCCCCCAGCGCCTGCTCTGGCCTGGGACATCAAAGTCGAACTCTTTATGAGGACGCGACGGCTCCAGCCAGGGGCAAGGCTAACCGTTACAAATAGTGATTAATTGGATGGTTCGGCAAGTGCGGTTGGTGCGCGTCATCACGTGACTATGCGCGCGAAATCCACTATTGGTCAAGCGCAACGGTAGTGCTGGATCGTCATCCGTCATCGACGCGTTAATAGAATTTTCAAGCGCTTCCGCCACACTAAGGCCCTCGTGATGCTCTCGTTTTTCCCAAAGTTTTGAGATTTCCATGTCGCTCGCAACCTCTCCGATTACCAAACTGCCCTTCGCCCCCGGCACCCGCCGCAAGTTGTTTCGCTCGGTTCTATTGGTACTCAGCGTGATTTTGATAGCTTTCGCTCTCAAGCTGTCGGCAAACGCCAAGGAGAGCCGCACTTTGATCATCCCGTCGAATGACGGCTATGGCTTCGAGGAATGTCTGAAGGTTGGTTCGGCCTGCGGGATCGTCGTGGCGGATGCGTGGTGCAAGGCGCATGGATTTGCCGCCTCCAAAACATTTGGTCCGGCCCAATCGGCAGAGGGACAGATCCAATCGGATGCGGCGCCCGGCTCCTTCAACGTCACCTGCGGCGATGGGGTCGATTAGGCCCTATTTCGGGCAAGATCGGCGCGATACCAAATAGATAGGCATGATCGGCTCAGCTCTGAAACGATCATGCTGCTTGGCCGCCCCTCCCAAATCATCGCGCTCCCGCGTCTCCGCCGCCACCTTGGCCGTGGTCGCAATGTGGTCACGGTAAGACCATGAACGCACGCCAAATTGGCGGCCCGACACAAATGCCGGCTTGGCAGGCGACCCCCGAGTGAGCAATGTCTCTTCCGCGAGCAGTGCTCCCAAGAGACGTGCATGAACACTACGCCAGGCGATCGTTTTGCCCTCCCATCCTGTTTCAGGCGCCTTGGCGCCTATGCGTGGATATTTTTGGGCGCCGCCATTTTTGCCCTGCTGCCGGTTCCGGTGCCTGCCCAGCCAATCGATTGCGCTCAGTTCGCCGCGCAGATCAATGCGATTGGGACGACGGCTCCGCGGCGGTCCACCCATTATGGAAGCGGCGCGCAGAAACAACGCGAGGAGCTTGACCGCACGATCAAATATGCGCGGTCGCTCGGCTGCAACCGGCAGCAAATTTTTTTCCTCGATCCCGCAGCCGCGCAATGTCCGAGCCTCAATGCAAAAATTCAGCAAATGCAGGCCAGCCTTGGTCAGGCCGAAGGTGGCGGCGATCCGGGAGCGAACGCCGCGCTTAAGCGGCAGCTGACCGAGCGCTTCAATGCCTCCTGCCGGGGACAGCCTCAGCCGCGCGCCAACCCGCGAAATTTTTTCGAGGCGCTGTTCGGCGTCTTTACGCCCAACCAGAACCCGTTCGGGCAACCGCCCAACGAACAAATGGTCCACGCGCCCGACGAAGATCTGACCCCCCGTGGAGGGTCGCAAGCGGTTTGTGTCCGCGAATGCGACGGCGGATTCTTCCCGCTCAACGTATCGGCGCGGGAAGGCGATCCGAGCCAGCTCGAGGATCTTTGCGAGGCCCTCTGCCCCAACACTCCGGTCCGCGTCTACACGCGTTCGCCCCATAATGAAATCGCCACGGCGGTCTCGCTCAGCGGCGACGCCTATGCAAATCTCCCCAACGCGCTGGCCTTTCAGAAGCGCTTCGATCCCGCCTGCACCTGCAAACCACCCGGGCAATCCTGGGCCGAAGCGCTCTTGGGAGCGGAACGCGTGCTCGGGCGCGCCCGCGAGCGCAACACGGATATTACCGTGACCCCGGAAAAATCCCTCGAATTATCGCGGCCGAAACCCGACAAGACGACCCAACAAAAGCTCGGGAGCCAACCCTCTCCCCCAGGCCCGGATCTTGAAGCCGGTGAGGATCACTCCGTCGCGAAAACGGAAACCCAGGAAATCACCGGACCGGACGGCGTCAAGCGGCGCGTCCGGATAATCGTGCCGCCGCTTTAAGCTTGCCGATCAACGGTAACAGGGCTGCGAGTTCTGGCCCGGTGTCGCGCCCGGTGAGCGCAAGCCGCAAGGGGTGGAACAGGGCCTTTCCCTTGCGGCCGGTCAAATCCTTCAGACTCTTGGTCCAATCGGCCCAGACGGTTTCCCCCCAAGGCTCTTCCGGCAAGGTCTCACGGGCAGCCGCCAGAAATTCCGCGTCCTCGATGACCGGCTCGACAGTACCTTCGACCATTCGCCAATAATCGACGACTTCAAGGAAAGTCGAAAGATTTCCGCGCGTGGCCAGCCAGAAGGGCTTGGCTTTGTAACCGATGATGTCATGCGTCTGAAGCCGTTCCCGGACCGCTTCGTACTCCAAATTATGCAGCGTGCGCGCCGAGAGTTGAGCCAACTCGACCGGGTCGAACCGTGCAAGGCTGCGGGACAGATGGGCAAGGTCGAGCGATGCAACAAGTTCGCTGAGACTTGCGATCGGATGAAGCGCGCTCGAAGAGCCTGTCAGGACAGCGGCGGCGGCCACCGCGAGGGATTCAATTCCGGAGTCACGCAACCCGCCGATCGACAATGACCCGGAGCGTTTCGACAGCGCTTCTCCGCTGGCCGAAACCAGAAGATTGTGATGCCCGAAAGACGGTGCTTTGCCCGGACCGGCCAAGAACTCAAAAAGCTGAATTTGGACCGCAGTATTGGTCACATGGTCCTCGCCGCGGATGACATCGGTGATTTTCTGCTCGATGTCATCGACCACGGACGGCAAGGTGTAGAGAAAAGTGCCGTCCTCGCGCAATAGCACGGGGTCGGAGAGCGAGGCGCAATCGATATGGCTTTCGCCGCGCACCAGATCGGTCCAGCGCACAATTTCAGGCTCGAGTTTGAAGCGCCAATGCGGCCGTTTGCCTTCGGCCTCGAGCCGGGCCCGATCCGCGCCATTCAGAGCGAGGGCGGCCCGGTCATAGACCGGTGGCAGGCCCCTTGCCTGCTGGCGTTTGCGCTTCCGCTCCAGTTCCTCGGCGCTTTCGTAACAGGGATATAGCCGTCCCCCGTCGCGGAGCTTTTCGGCGGCGGCGTTATAAAGCGCGATTCGTCCTGATTGGCGCAAAGTCACATCCGGGACAATGCCCAGCCAGGCGAGATCGACCTCGATCGCCTGGGCGTACCCCTCTTTTGAACGCTCCACATCAGTGTCATCGAACCGAAGAACAAATTCGCCATGGTACTTTTTTGCATAGAGGAAGTTCAAAAGCGCCGTCCGGGCGTTTCCGATGTGAATACGGCCGGTCGGCGATGGGGCGAAGCGGACGATGGGGTGCGGCATGGGGGTCCTGATCTACGGAATCACGGAATTGCGCGCCAAATGCCGAATTAGAGCTTGTTCACTGCAATTCATCGAGGGCGACCATTCGGACTTACTAAAAGACCGCCGGTCGCATTTCAATAAGTATCTGAATATCTGTGCGTTTCCAGCATAGGCTTCAAACGCTCGTCGGCGATCAGATACCGGCTCGGGAGCTCGACGACGATGACGATGGCATATGCGGCGGCCTGGTTCTGTGTCTTCTTAACATGCCTCAATCTGATCAGTATCGGGATTGCGGCCATCAGGACAAAGCGTCGTGGCGCGCCCCTCGCCCCGCCCAGCGCCGGTCCGGGCGTCAGTCTGGTCCGGCCGGTCTGCGGGCTCGACAATTTTTGTGAAGAGACCTTGGAATCGGGTTTTCACCTCGATTATCCGAATTATGAAATAATTTTTTGCGTAGCGCGGGCCAATGATCCGGTCGTGCCGGTCGTCCGGCGCCTCATGGCGCGCCATCCGAATGTGCCGGCGCAGTTGATCGTGGGCGATGAAAAGGTCAGCCCCAATCCAAAATTGAACAATTGCGTCCGTGGCTGGGACGCGGCGCGCCATGATTGGATCATTCTCGCCGACTCCAATGTCCTGATGCCGAAAGATTATATCCAAAATCTTCTGGCCAGTTGGCGACGCGATACGGGGCTCGTCTGCTCGATGCCGCTTGGCTCGCGGCCGCAAAATCTTTGGGCCGAACTCGAATGCGCTTTTCTCAACACTTTTGAAGCGCGCTGGCAATATTGTGCCGAAGCCGTGGGCCAGGGATTCGCCCAGGGCAAAACAATGTTGTGGCGGCGCGAGGTCTTGGAAGCCGGCGGCGGAATCCGGGCGCTGGCCGCCGAAATCGCGGAAGATGCAGCCTCGACGAAGCTTGTGCGTCAGCAGGGCCTTTGCATCAATCTCGTCGACGACCCGTTCGAGCAGCCGCTTGGCTTTCGTGCCCTCAAGGACGTCTGGCACCGGCAGGTGCGCTGGGCCCGGATGCGGCGCAAAACATTTCCGGCGTTTTATGCCACTGAAATCGTCGCCGGCGCTGCGCTGCCGTTTTTGGCCGCAACCTATGCTGCTTTTGCGCTCGACATCAACACCGGAGCCGCTCTGCTCAGCTTCGCGCTCGCCTGGTACGGCCCCGAAACGCTGTTGGCCCTGGCCGCAGGATGGCATTTTTCGAAGCGCATGCCGCTGCTCTTTCTATGCCGCGACCTGATGCTCCCCATCATCTACATAGATGCATGGTGCATCGACCAATTCGTGTGGCGCGGCGTTGAAATGGACCTCCGGGAAGAGGTTCCGAGCATTGAGCAAGGCTAACAGCCACCAAAGACAGTTGCTTGCAACGTGCGCTAAATTCCCCAGCCCTTCGGCGGGATATGCAACGGCCTGATTTCGAAGCTTCGGACAACGGCTTCCGGCCCCGAACCAGCCCTAAAATCCTGCCATAAACCCAGCACGCCATAAGCGGTGACCATGCCAATGGTGGCAACTTCCAGGAAAATCAGGATCCGGCGCATGAGCTATTCCTCATTCCGTTAAGGGGATGCAGGGGCATCTATGCGCAAGCAAGAAATATGCCGAACCGCCACCTGCGAACACTTAATATCGCTCGTGGCCTTCAAAAGTTCCAAAGGCCCGCCAAAAGCGCGGCCCCGCTTGTGGCCACAAGACAATTGTCGCTGGAGATGACGTCCGGCCGCCCCTTGGATGCCGCCATCAGCAATTGCTGCAGATGCTGCGCCCTTGCAGGCTGTCGGAATCGATGATTTTGCGCTCGACGTGCGAAGTGCCCACGTCCGGAGCAAGGCTCGGGCGTGGAACGGTCTGTCCCGTCGATGTCACGAATTTCCGGTTCAGCGGAACCGCCCCGTTCAAATAATCCTGACCGAGGGGCCATGGCCCGTTCTGCTCGGACGTGAGGCCCAATGCAGCCGAACTATCGGTTTGGGCGTAAGCGACCATCGTCCAACCGGCCGCAAAAAATAGGAAAACCAAAAATATCTTGAGCATCGCGACGTCCCCCCTCCCATTCTGACAGAACGCTGCAGGCGCTGAGAGGTTTCTTGTTCGCGTTCACTTTTGAGGTCGGATTGACCCAATCCAGCCAATCCTCAGCCATCCTCCGGAGCCGGCAGGCCCCTGGTAGGGGTCTTTGCCGCCATTCCGGGATCGCGGAACAGATTGACGATCGGATAGCGCCGGTCCCGGCCGAAATTCTTCTTGGTCACCTTGACGCCCGGTGCTGACTGGCGGCGCTTATATTCCGCCAGATTGAGAAGCTTTTCGATTTTCTTCACGGTTTCAAGCTCGTGGCCCAAAGCCACGACGTCGGAAATCCGCATTTCCTTTTCGACCAGCCCTTCGAGGATCGCGTCGAGCACCTCATAGGGCGGCAGCGAATCCTCATCCTTCTGGTTCTCGCGCAATTCGGCGGAGGGCGGCTTGGTCAAAATATTTCGGGCGATCACCTCGCCGCCAGGCCCTAGCGCATCCGCCGGTTTCCAGCGGTTGCGTAATTCCGAAAGACGAAACACCTCCATTTTGTAAATATCCTTGATCGGATTGAAGCCGCCGTTCATGTCGCCATAAATCGTCGCATAGCCGACCGACATCTCCGACTTGTTGCCGGTCGTGACCAGCATCGGACCGAATTTATTGGAAACCGACATCAGCACCGTGCCGCGGACCCGGCTCTGGATATTTTCTTCCGTCGTCCCCGGCTGGGTACCCTTGAAGATAGGCGCGAGGATTTTTTCAAATCCATCGACGGCCGGCGCGATTGGCAGAATATCGTAGCGAACCCCCAGCGCGCGGGCACAATGCTCGGCGTCCGCCAAGGATTCATTCGAGGTAAAGCGATAGGGCAACATGATGCAATGGACGCGGTCCGGGCCGAGGGCGTCCACCGCAATCGCGGCGCAGAGCGCGGAATCGACCCCGCCCGAAAGCCCCATGACGATGCCGGGGAAGCCATTCTTGTTCACATAGTCCCGAAGCCCGAGGACACAGGCAGCGTAATCGGCCTCATCGCCCTCTTCGATGGGCGAACGGGGTCCCTCCACGCAGACAAAGCCATGGGCGCGGCGCTCCCAAACCGTCTTGGCGACCGTCGCCGAAAAAGCCGGAAGCTGAAAGGCGAGCGTCGAATCGGCATTGAGCCCAAACGAGGCGCCATCGAAGACGAGCTCATCCTGGCCGCCATATTGGTTCAGATAGATGAGCGGCAATTTGCTCTCGACAACGCGCGAAACCGCGACCGACAGGCGCTCGTCCGTCTTGCCCCGCCAATAAGGGGAGCCATTCGGAACCAGGAGAATCTCGCCGCCGGTTTCGGCGATGCACTCGACCGGATCCGGACCCCAAATATCCTCGCAGATCGGAATGCCGATGCGCACGCCCTTGAATACCACGGGCCCGGGCATAGGCCCCGGCGAAAACACCCGCTTTTCGTCAAAAACGCCGTAATTCGGTAAATCGACCTTGAACCGGATCGCCTCGATCCGCCCTTTTTCGAGGAGGGCATAGGCATTGTAACGGCGCCCGTTCTCGGCCCATGGCAGCCCCACGAGAATCGCGGGCCCGCCATCGGCCGTATCGGCCGCAATCTCCTCGCAAGCGGCGCGGCAGGCCTCGACGAACGCCGGCTTCAAGACGAGGTCTTCGGGCGGATAGCCCGCAAGGAAGAGTTCCGAGAACATCACCAGATCGGCGCCGAAGGCAGCCGCTTCCCGGCGAGCGGCCCGAATCCGCGCAAGATTGCCGGCGACGTCGCCGACCGTGCAATCGATTTGCGCCAAGCCGATAACAAGACGCTGTGCGGGGAGATCTGCGCTCATTTCGAGCCTGTCCGGCGCTCAAAAACATGATCGGCGAAAGCGGAGGCGGCTCGCCGATCATGCGAAAATAAAATCAAGGAGTCCGCGCCCATCGAGGCAAGACGCTTCACCGGCAGCTCACGCAAGCAACTCTCTTGGCAGTCTATTCCGCCGCATCGGCCTGACCGCGGCCGCGTTCGATCCGTTCCGCCTTGAGCAGTTCGGCGACAAGAAAGGCCACTTCAATCGATTGCTCGGCATTGAGCCTTGGATCGCAATAGGTGTGGTAGCGATCGCGCAGATCGGATTCCGATATGGCGCGCGCGCCGCCGATGCATTCGGTGACATTTTTCCCGGTCATTTCGAGATGCACGCCACCGGCATAAGTGCCCTCGGCCCGGTGAACCGTGAAGAACGTGCGGATCTCGCTCATGATTCGGTCGAACGGCCGGGTCTTGTATCCGCCGGTCGCCTTGACCGTGTTGCCATGCATCGGATCGCAGGACCAAACGACGCTGCGGCCTTCCTTCTTCACGGCGCGGACGAGCGCAGGCAAATGATCGGCCGCCTTGTCGGCGCCGAAACGGCAGATCAAGGTCAGGCGGCCAGCTTCATTGGCTGGATTTAGAATATCGATCAGTGTCAGCAATTCGTCGGGCGACAGCGTCGGGCCGCATTTGAGGCCGAGCGGATTTTTGACGCCCCGCGCATATTCGACATGGGCGTGGTCTGGATGGCGGGTGCGGTCGCCGATCCAAATCATATGGCCGGATGTCGCATAATGGTCGCCCGTCGTCGAATCGATGCGGGTCAGCGCTTGCTCATAACCGAGCAGCAAGGCCTCGTGCGACGTATAGAAATCCGTCTGCCGCAACTCCTGATGCGCCTCGGGGTCGAGGCCGATGGCACGCATGAAGCCGAGCGTCTCGGTGATACGATCCGCGAGTTCCTGGTAGCGCGCCGATTGCGGACTGTCCTTGATGAAGCCGAGCATCCAGCCGTGCGCATTTTCAAGATTGGCATAGCCGCCCGACGCAAAAGCGCGAAGCAGGTTCAAGGTCGCCGCCGACTGACGGTAAGCCATCAACTGGCGCGCGGGATCGGGCGCCCGCGCGCGCCCGTTGAAAGCGATGTCGTTGACGATATCGCCGCGATAGCTCGGCAGCTCCACCCCGTCGATCTTTTCGGTCGGCGCCGAACGCGGCTTGGCAAATTGCCCCGCGATCCGCCCAAGCTTCACGACCGGCAGAGCGGCGGCAAAGGTCGTCACCACCGCCATTTGCAAAAACACGCGAAAAAAGTCGCGGATATTGTCGGCCGCGTGTTCGGCAAAGCTTTCGGCGCAATCGCCGCCTTGCAAAAGGAAGGCCTCGCCTTCGGCGACCTTGCCCAGCATACGCTTAAGCTTGCGGGCCTCGCCTGCAAACACCAGTGGCGGAAAGCCCGCGAGCTGGCCCTCGACTTCGGCGAGCGCCGCCAGGTCGGAATAATCAGGCACTTGCTCGATCGGCTTGCCTCTCCAACTGGCTGGCGACCAGCTTTCGGTGGGCATATCCATAACTCCCTGTGCGAGGCTCACGTCGCCTTGCCGAAATTCAATCCACGGTCCCGTACCGTCGACCTCACCGTTCCGCCTCGCAAAGGGGCGATTGGAAAATGTCGGCCGGATCGCTTATCCGAGATCCGTCGTACAGGACAAGTCCTTATAGCGCGGTTTTTGCAAATGGCGACAGGCTTCCGGACCGTCAGATCGCCCCAAGCGGTCCGCCGTCCGGGCCTTCCGGCCCCGCGGTTTCCCGCTCAAATCGGGCGGTCCGCACCCGCATGGTCACAAGCTCCTCGGCCGAGGTCGGGTGGACCGCCATGGTCGCATCGAAATCGGCCTTATTAGCGCCCATTTGAACGGCGATTCCCAACAGCTGCGCCATTTCACCGGCACCCTCGCCAAGAACGTGCACGCCAAGAATACGGTCGGTCGTGCCATCGACAACAATCTTCATGACGGTGGTTTCATGCCGCCCGGAAAGGGTTGCCTTTAAAGGGCGGAAGCTGGCCAGATAGATGTCGACACGATCATAGATCGCGCGGGCTTCCAATTCATTCAGGCCGACGGTGCCAAGTTCGGGTGTGGTGAAAACGGCGGTCGGAATATTGGTGTGCACGACGGCATCTCGTTTACCGCCGAACACCGTATTGGCGAAAGCATGGCCCTCGCGGATCGCAACCGGAGTCAAATTAACCCGGTTGGTAACATCGCCCACCGCATAGATCGACTCGATGTTCGTCTGTGAAAATGCATCGACCTTGATCGCGCCGAGACCATCGACCTCAACTCCGGCCTGTTCGAGTCCGAGCCCTTTGGTGTTGGGCCTCCTGCCGGTTGCGATCATCACTTGATCGGCGTCGAGCTGGACACCCTTCGTCAAGGTGATGCAGAGTCCATCGGACGTCTTTCCGATTTCGGTCGGCAACATTCCGAATTTCAGATCGACGCCGGCATGCACAAGCGCGTCGCGCACGCCAATGCGCATATCCTCGTCAAAGCCCCGCAGGACATTCTCGCCGCGCGCCGCAAGTGTCACCTTGGTGCCGAGTCGCGCGAAAATCGAGGCGAACTCGACCGCAATATAGCCGCCGCCAACAATCAACATGCGCTTTGGCAAAACCGGCAAATCGAAAACCTCGTTCGACGTGATCGTGTGTTCGCGGCCCGGAACATCGGGTTCGAGCACCGGAGAAGCACCCGTCGCAACAAGAATGACGCCGGCGCTCACCCTGCGGCCGCTGGAGAGAAGGCGCACGCTATGGGCATCCTCAATTTCCGCGCGGCTGTTTTCTATCGCTACGCCCGCCTTATCGAGATTGTTGCGATAGATCGCGGAGAGACGCGAAATTTCCATTTCCTTGCCGGCAACAAGTTTCGGCCAGTCGAAAACGGGCGTGGGGAGCGTCCATCCGAATCCCGCGGCATCGTCGAACTCGTCCTTGAAGCGGCTTGCGTAGACCATCAATTTTTTCGGAACGCAGCCACGAATGACGCATGTTCCGCCGATACGGAATTCTTCGGCGATCATCACTTTGGCGCCAAAGCCGGCTGCGACCCGAGCGGCGCGGACCCCGCCCGATCCCGCGCCAATCACGAAGAGGTCTACATCGAAGCCGGTCATCCAAGCACTCCCAACCCGGCCGCAAGGCTGCAGTTTCCTTCAAGCGAAGCGGCAACCCAACGAACCCCGCGCATTAAACCGCAATGCGGCAAGAATGAAAACGATGTCGGCGAGGCCAGCTCGGGATTCTGGCCCAAAAATGTGCCATGCTTTTCTTCGTCGGCGCCAAGAATCTCCGATCGCTTACCGCGTAATTATGCCGCCGCGGACTGCCTTTGCTGCATAAAGACGAACTGCGAATGGGAAGGCGGTCCCGATGCCCGATCGTTGCAAGGCGGCCATGCATGGTAAGCGCATGGAAATCGCAGGCGAAATGCGAACAGCTCATCTCCGCGTCAGCTCCGACACATGCTCGCCATATTTCCCAACTTATTTGGTGAATGATCGTGATCGTTAGGGTTGATGAATCGTGAACGGACGGAAATGGCCGATGTGTCACGAGCTGTTAACTGTTCCAGGCAAGAGTTCACCAAAGTCGCGAGAGTTCGCCTAAAATCATATGAGTTGGCTTCATCACCAATGGGCAACCACTTGTGAATCGAGGCCAGCAGCTTCAAGCCAGAATTGCGAGATTTGATTTGCGACAATCCCGCCCCCGCCCGGCTCTTGTGAGATATGTATCTTTGCTTGCCGCGACCAGCGTTGCGGCGATCTTGTCGAGCATCCTGGTCCCCACCTCGACAGAGACCGCGGTTGCCAATGGCGATACCCGCACGCTGAACCTCTATCATTCTCATACCGGCGAATCGATTCAGGCGACTTTTCGCGTCAATGGTTCCTATGATCCGGCCGCTCTTGAAAAGCTAAATTATTTCCTGCGCGATTGGCGCAACAATGATCGTATCCGCATGGACCCGCGCCTGTTCGACGTGGTGTGGGAGGCCTACCGGACCGCCGGGGCGACCCAGCCGATCGTAATCATTTCCTCCTATCGCTCGCCGGCGACCAACGCGATGCTGCGCGCGCGCTCGCATGCGGTCGCCGAACACTCTCAGCATATGCTGGGCAAGGCGATGGATACCACCATGCCCGGCATGCCAATGGAAAGAATTCGCGAAATTGGAATGCGCTTGCAGCGTGGCGGCGTGGGCTGGTACCCGAGCTCCAATTTCGTCCATCTGGATGTCGGCAACGTGCGGGCATGGCCGCGCATGAGCTATGATCAGCTCGCGCGTTTGTTTCCAGATGGCAAGACTGTCCATCTAGCCTCGAATGGCCGCTCGCTTCCCCGTTATACGGAAGCCCGCGCCGAGATCGCATCGCGTGGCGGCGTGATGTCCGATGTGCCGCAGTCGGCATCCTCGGGCGGAAATTTGTTTGCCTGGCTGTTCGGCAACAAGCATGACGAAGACGACGATGCCGATGCCCGCGCCCAGGCCCGTACTCCGTCTTCCCGGCATGGCGGAACGGAAGTCGCCGCGGTTCGCACCGAAAACGTAAGCCTCACCAAAAATGTTGCGCGCGTCGAGACAAGCTCCGCCGCCGCCGACCGCACTGTCGTCGCCGATCTCGGCTCGACGCCAAACGCGATCGACACCCGCGTCGCGATGGAACGCGACCGGACCGAGCGGCAGGATCGAGACGGCGCGACGCCAAATCCTCTCAAGGACAAGATGGACAAGCGCTGGGCCGAACTCGTGCCGCTTCCGCCTTCGCGTCCGGCGCTGCCAGGGGATCGGCCGGCGCTTGCGTTCGCCGATGTGCCGACGCCGCCCGCGCGGCCCGAGCAGCTTAACCGCGTGGCCGCAGTCGAAACGGCGCAAATCGCCAAGGCGCTTTCGCGGAACGACGCGCTGTCCGGTCCGGCAAGTGCGACATTGGCGCGGGCCGCAAACCTTCCGGTGGTAATTACCGATGGGCCCAAGGACCGCCCGAGCGCGCCCAATCGAGTCCTAGCCTTCGCATCGGAAGGACGGATTCAGGATGTGCGCGAAGCCGCTCCCAGCCCGACCCCGACTGAAACCGCCGATAAGCCCTTAACGACTTCGGCCATCGTTTCGGCGCGGCTCAGCCGGACCAGTTTGCGCGGCGTCTCCAGTGAGGTTTCGGCCGTGGCCTCCCCAGCCCAACCGATCCTCGGTCAACCGGTCACCGGTTTGAGACAGGCGGCGCGCATTACTCCCGATCTGCTCTCGAATGTGCCCTCGACCGAATTTGTCTCGGCCTTCGGCGTCGCGGCGAGCGATCTCGACACGAAGCACTTTACCGGAGCCGCGGCAAAGCCCCTCGCCCTGGCGCAAGGATTTGTCCGCATCACCGACGCTTCGGCACCGATTCGCCGGTATTGAAGTCGCCGTCATCTCATCCTTTGAAGTAACGCTTGACGATTGCTTCGCCAGGCAACGCAAGTATCGGCGGCATCGTGCCCGAATTTCGTGCCTCAGGGATTTCAGCGCACGAAACTGGCAACGCTCGGTGAATCATCAGAATCCCGAAGGCGGTCGCGCCCCGACATGATGACGTGAGCAACAGTTCCGGTCGCACGGCATCGGCGTGCCAAGCGGCGTCTGCTAATTGGCCGGCCCCCGGCCCGCGATGGTGGCAAGCAGCAAGATCAGTCCCAAAGCCAAGACGCAGACCGCCGCGCCGACCTCGAATATGCGTCCCGCCAGAAGCGCCCAATGCGAATCGGCCTTGGAATATTTGACGGCGGCAAATTTGGCGAAGACGGCGAGACTGGCGAGCGCCGAGGTCGTCATCGCAGTGCCGAGCGACATCGCGAGAACGGCGAATAATCCTGCCGAAAAAATATTTTGCGCCAAGGCAAAGACAAGAACGAGGATGGCACCAGAGCACGGGCGCGCACCGGCCGCCACCATCGTCAACAGAGCGCCTTTCCACGAAAATCCTTTGTCGAGCAGTCGCGGATCGGGGGCATGGACATGCCCGCATCCAAACCCGTGCACATGATCGAGCGTGCAGTCATCGGCGATGAACATTCTCGGCCCGCCATTTGCGGCAAGCGCAAGAGGCGCCGGCGCCATGCGCCATGCGAGGATCAGCGCTCTCCCTTTCGTGTAGACCAGGACCACGCCAAGCAGAACGATACCTGCGTAACTGATGATTTCGACGATATTCGCCGCGCTGGTCATGCGCGCCGCCGTCGCCTTGAACACGATGGCGCTGAGGCCCACGATCGCGATCGCACTGAGTCCCTGAAGGAGCGCCGCGCCGAACGCGATCACGAGGCCGCGCCGCAAAGCCCGCTCATTGGCGAGCATGTAGGAGGCAATCACAGCTTTGCCGTGGCCGGGTCCGGCGGCGTGAAAAATGCCATAGGCGAAGCTCAGACCGATTAGGCCCCAGCCGGCCGCGCCACTTTGCTTGGCGGCGCGGATCGCGCCGCTGAGCAGGCGATAAAAGCCCGATTCCTGGGACAGGATCCAGCCGCTTAAGCCTTGCGTGCCGGCGGCCGCCCCCTCGTTGGCGCCGACCGCGAAGGGATGATGGGCGCCTTGCGCAAAGGATTGAGACGACAATAGGCAGACGATGCAAAGCAGCAGCAGCGGCACAAGCGTCGGATGATGCCGCAACCGCGCAGCCCTGCGCGCGAGGCTGGAAATGGGCGTCACACAATCGATCTTATGGAAAGACGAACGCTCGACCACGAGCCGACTCCATTTCATGGGATCAAAGCCAATAGCCAATGGGTCAACCAAGCCTCAAGGACATGCGACGATGATTCGGCTGGCAAGTTTGACCCCGAAATCATAGCCGGGCGACAGACCGCTGAAAAAGGATTCGGAGAGCTTTTTTGTGTCATCGGCAGCCAAAGGCTTTGACCCAAGCAAATTCACGGAACATCCCTTCGGCGCGCTGACAGTGCCGACCGGGTCCTGCTTTTCCATCTCGAAAGCGACAAAATAGGTTGGATCATAGACTTGAAACGAGAAGGCCTTCGCGGCGCTTGCCGGTGTTTTCAGCGGCAGCGTGAAGCGCAAAACAACAAGCTTGTCTTCCCGCTGTTCCAGCGAATAATCGGTTGGCGTCCCAAATTCGACCTTCACATTTGCCGCCTTGGCAAAGGTGAAAAAATCGAATTCGGCCATGGATTCGACATTGGTCTTGGCCAGCGGCGCCAAGTCGTCCTTGGTCAAAAGCTGGCCTTCCTTGCCTTGCCCCTCGGTGACATAGGCCGAATACATTTCATCGAAGGTCCAGGTATGGCGGATGGCCTCGATCTCGCGCTGGGCGTTGAAGACGACCTCTTCACGCGCAGAGACCCAAACATGCGGATGCGCAGCGGCAATCTGAGTCAGGCCGGTTACAAACGCGGCGGCCAGGATAAGCCTCGAACAAAAGCGCCTTGGCATAAAAACCCTTTTGGTGGGCCGCGTTTCGCGCAGGCCCGCGAGCGATGTGCCCGTTTTGACTGCGGAAGTCTGGCCGAAGAAAGGCGATCCGCTCACATGGACTTCATAGCGGCGGCGGCAGGTTTCCGGGCCAAATGGCCGGTTTGCCGTGGCCAGCGCTTGCCCTTATAGGGTGGCCACGTTCGTTTTAAGGTTGATCGCTGGCCGTGAATAGGGCATAGGGTCAAGTTCGTTTCAAACCGGCCGTGACAGCCGGGTTTTTTATTCCAGGATCCGACCGATGAAAGTTCGCAACTCCTTGAAATCTCTGCGTACACGGCATCGCGCCAATCAATTGGTGCGCCGCAAAGGCAGAGTCTATATCATCAATAAAGTGCAAAAACGCTACAAGGCCCGGCAAGGCTGAAGCGTGAGCGTTTGCTTTTAACTTTAGCTTTTAGCAAAGTTGACGATTTTTCGGATAGGATCGGCCCCAGAAGAGTGCAGCCTCCGCTCGAAAATGACATGGCTCTTAGAGGAACATGCGCCGCTTTGCATCCATAGGGTCTCGTTCCATGCGGCCGTTGCAACCCAGCCAGTTGACCCCTATGCGCGCATCCCGGTTCTTTGCAGCAACCTTGGCCGGCGCTTTGGCAGTGCAGGCTCTTGGCGTGACCGGAGCAACCGCGGAAACCATCCCCTCGGTGCAAGCGCAGAACCGCGAGGATTCGCCAAGCTTTCAGCCATCACCCTTTCCTGGGATCAAACTCGACGATCTTTTGCGGGCGCCGAACACTAAAGCGCCAAAGCAAAAGCCCAACCCAGGCCAATCTTCCCCCAAGGCCGCAGTACCCGCCGCCGACCGAGCCGAGCAGCTGAAAAAAGCCTTGGCGGCGCAGCCCGCGCCCGAGGTACGGCGCAGGAAAACGCTTGATGGGCTCTTTGAGCACCTCAGAAAAGCCGCCGAACCAGAGCAGGCACAGGCCATTGCGGCATCGATTGAGCATATTTGGCTGCAATCTGGTTCCGACACCGCAAATTTGCTCATGCAGCGGGCGATGGCCTCCATCCAGACGCAGCAATATGAAGTGGCGCTTTCGCTTTTCGATCGGCTGATCGCGCTGGAGCCGGATTGGGCGGAGGCCTGGAATCAACGCGCGACGACCAAATTTCTCACCGGCGATCCGGACGGCGCGATGGCCGATATCGACCGGGTCATGAAATTGGAACCGCGCCATTTCGGCGCAATGGCCGGGATGGGCATGATCTTGCAAGCGGAAGGACTCGAGAAACGCGCGTTGGAGATTTTCAAGAAAGCGCTGAGCATTTATCCGCTTGAGACGGACATTCAGAAGCTCGTCGAAAAACTCACCCTCGAAGTCGAAGGACAGGATATTTAGGCGAGGCTAGGCCTAACTCTCGCTGGTCCAATATTCGCCCGAGAGTTCGCGGCGCGCCTTGTCAAGTTCGTCCGTATAGCGACGCAGAACATGGGCCTCGGTCAAAAGCCCAAGAACATAGCGGTCATTTTCATTGTCGACGACCGCCAATGCTTCATTTTCAGACTGTTCGAAGATTTGCACGGCAAGCTTGACGTTCATCTGCGGCAGCAGAAACGTATCGGCCAAGCGCGCCAGCTTGCCGAGACCGGTTGCACCCCCATCCGCGTGGGCTCCGGCAAGATGTACGTCTGGCACGAAAGCCATGCCGGCATAGGCGCCCGATGGTCCGGTGACCACGACCCATTGGTTGGTGGAGCGGGCCGGAAACGCCTCCATGAAGCGGGCGATGGTCATATCATAGGGTGCCTTCGGAAAGTCTGTTCGCATCAGGCGGCCGACGGTCAGATCGCGGATCCAGCCCACATCCTGAGCGCTGCGAATCGATTCGCCGCGCAGATGCATGCGCCACGTGGCGAAGGAATAGCCGAAGGCGCGCCGCACAATGATGGAGACAATGCTTGCGACCCCCAGCATGACGATGCTGAGCGGAAAATCGCCCGTCGTTTCCAGCGCGAGAAAACTCATGGTCAGCGGGGCGCCGATGATCGCCACGGCTAGTGCCGCCATTCCGACCAGGGTACAGACCAAAACGTCGGGCGGCAGAGACGGATCGATATATTCGAGCCCGAAGAAATAGATCCGTCCGATCATGCCGCCGATGAAAAGCGAGGAAAAGAAAAGACCGCCCCGAAAGCCGGAGCCGATGGAAACAACCGATGCGAGGGCTTTCGATAAAAGAACGATCGCGATCATTTCAGCCGGTTGGGCGTTCGGGCCAAACAGCTCGAACAAAGCCGCATGGCCGGAGGCCAGCACATGCGGCGTGACAAGCGCGAGCAGTCCAACGATCGCTCCCCCAAGCGCAGGTTGAAGAGCCACTGGCAAGGGACTGCGCCGGCAGATCGACTCAACGAACGTCACGGCCCGCATCATGCCGATCCCGAAAATCGCACAAATCACCCCAAGCAGCAGCAACAGCCACATTTCGGTTTGGGAAAGGACCGCGTTCAACACTAGAGCCGGGTAGTCGCCGCTGGTCCCAAACTGCCGGGAGACCAGCACCCCGCAGATCGCGGCGGCGCCGACCGGGGCCAGGCCGAACGGGGTGTAAGTCCCCAAAATCAGCTCGAACGCATAAAAGGCGCCGGTCAGCGGGGCGCCGAAGGCCGCCCCAATCGCACCGGCCGAGCCACAGGCGACCAGGGTGCGCATGTCGCTGCGGCGCAGCCGGAACTGCGCCCCCAGCCAGGAGGCAAACCCCGACCCCATCTGCGTATAGGCGGCCTCCAGCCCGACCGAGGCACCGAAGCCGCTGGAAATCACCGTCTGCGCCCCGATCACCGCGCTATCCCCGAGCGACATACGGCCGCCCTGCAGCGCATTGGCCTCGATCGGATCGACCGGGCGGTGCGGCATCCATTTTTTCACGAAAATCCCGGAAACGCCGAGGACCAAACCGCCCGCGAGCGGAATCAGAGCGCTGCCGGGCCAATCCAGCGAAGTGAGGCTGCTCAGATGCTTGTGGCCGAAGAATAGATCATGGAGGAAGTTCGCGCCTCCGAGGAGCGCGGCCACCAGCAGGCCGGCGGCGCCTCCGGCAACAACCGCCAGGCCGATGAGACCCACCTCGTTCCGCCGGACCAGCCGGCGCATATACGAGGGAATTTGCCTGATTTCGGAAATCTCGCGCCCCCTCATTGGCGTTACCTTCGCCGGTCATAACCGATTCTGGAGGCGCGTGCGCGGCAGCTGAATGGGATGCGGCCGGAAAGATTGCGCCAGCGCGGGCGGGCCGCTATAAGCTCCTGGCGTCCCTTCCGACACCCCTGGAGGCGTGGGCGCGCAATCTTTATCATTGATATCTTGAGGATACCCAAATGGCCGGGACGAAAACACTTACGGCTGCGGTACGCGAAGGGATAGGCAAGGGGGCCGCCCGCAGCGTTCGCCGTGAAGGCCGCATTCCAGGCGTGATCTATGGCGGCGGCGACGCCGCCGAGCCGATCACCCTCGATTACCGCGAGTTGAACAAGCTGATCTACGCGGGGCATTTCCTGACGACGATCTTCGAGCTCGATGTCGGCGGCGCCAAGCAACGCGTCATTCCGCGCGATTACCAGCTCGATCCCATCAAGGATCAGCCGCTTCATATCGATTTCCTGCGCTTGAAGCCGGGCGCCAGCCTGCGCGTCCAGGTACCGGTGCATTTCATCAACCAGGAAATCTGCCCCGGCATCAAGAAGGGCGGCGCGCTGAACATCGTGCGCCACGCGATCGAAATGCGCGTGCCGGCCGATGCTATTCCCGAGGCGGTTGTCGCCGATCTCGCGGAACTTGAAATCAACGATTCACTGCACCTCACCGAGCTTCCCTTGCCGGAGGGATGCAGGCCGACGCAGCGCGAACGCGATTTCACGATCGCCACCATCACGCCCCCGTTGGTTGTCGCGGAAGAGCCGAGTGCGGCTGCCCCGGCGGCGGCGCCAGAGGCCAAGGGGAAAGCCGGCGCTGCACCCGCCGCGGCGGCGGCCGCACCTGCCGCCGGTGCCAAGGCTCCGCCCAAAGGCAAGAAATAGCGCTTCGCGTTTACGCGCGGAGCGTTGAGTTCCGCGCGTAAACGACAACGCTTTGTAGGCGGGCGCCATGCTCCTCTTTGTTGGCCTCGGCAATATCGGCAAGGCCTATGCCGGCCATCGCCACAATGTGGGCTTCATGGCGCTCGATGCTATCGCCCGCGAACATAACGCACCGGCCTTTCGGTCACGGTTTCAGGGCCTCGCCAGCGAGGCCCTGATTGCCGGCGAAAGAGTCGTCCTGCTCAAGCCGCAAACCTATATGAACGAGTCCGGCCGTTCGGTCGGCGAGGCGGCGCGCTATTACAAAATCGATCTTTCCCACATCGTGGTCTTCCATGACGAGCTCGATCTCGCGGCCGGAAAAGTGCGGGTCAAGACCGGCGGCGGCAATGCCGGACACAACGGCCTCCGCTCGCTGACCGAACATCTCGGCAATGAGTACCGCCGCGTGCGGATCGGGATCGGCCATCCGGGCCACAAGGCCCTGGTTCATAATTATGTGCTGGGGGATTTCGCCAAGGCAGAAATGCCTTGGGTCGAGACCTTGTGCAAATCGCTCGCCGCCCATGCCGGGCTGTTGGTCAAAGGGCAAGACGAAGCCTTTCAAACCAAGATCCATCTCGCAATGGAAGGGGTTGGCAAGGAGGGGATGAGTTAGGCTTTGGGTTGCCGATCTCGATCCAGGGGCGACACTCCAAAAGAGTTTGGCCGCCGGATGGTCTAACTCAACCCTCGTTGAAATCACCGACTTAATTCTTCGAGTATGGCCGTAGCAAATTGCTTACCGTGTGATCTTACCGCTGATCCAGCGACAGCCCTCCTTAAACGGCACGGCGGCAGGAGAGCGTGAATGGATTTTGAACTCAAGGACGGCCCTAAAGGGCCGCCAGCTCCGCTGGCCGCAGGTCCTTGACTTCAAAACCCATTCGCGCTGGGGTCAGCCGTTCCATTTAAGGAAAAAACCACCTGCGGCGGTTTGGCCTTTCCTCTGAGACAATCCCCAACCTTGCTTTTTCCTTCCACGGACCGCATAGGGCGCTGCACCATTGTTTCTCTCCCTTAGCCGTAACCTCCAAGAGTATCGTTTCCATGGGTTTCAAATGCGGTATCGTCGGCCTGCCCAATGTCGGCAAATCGACCCTCTTCAATGCCTTGACGCAAACGGCGGCCGCGCAAGCGGCGAATTATCCTTTCTGCACCATCGAGCCCAATGTCGGCGACGTCGCGGTGCCCGATGAACGGCTTGAAAAATTGGCGGCCATCGCCGGCTCCAAAGAGATCATCCCGACGCGGCTCACCTTCGTCGATATCGCGGGGCTGGTGCGCGGCGCCTCGAAGGGCGAGGGACTTGGCAATCAATTTTTGGCGAATATCCGCGAATGCGACGCGATCGCCCATGTCGTGCGCTGCTTCGAGGATTCCGACATCACCCATGTCGAAGGCAAGATCGTACCGGTCGACGATATCGAGACGATCGAGACCGAACTGATGCTCGCCGATCTCGAAAGCCTGGAAAAACGTGTCGTCGCGTTGGAAAAAAAAGCCAAGGGTGGCGACAAGGAGGCCAAGGAGGCCTTCGATCTGGTGCAGCGTTGTCTCGCTTTGCTCCGCGAGGGAAAGCCAGCCCGGCTGGTCGCGGTCAAACCCGAGGAGCAGAAGACGTTTCGCGGCCTGGGGCTCCTCTCGTCGAAGCCGGTGCTCTATGTCTGCAATGTCGAGGAAGCCGCCGCCGATCACGGCAATCATTTTTCCAAAGCCGTGGAGGCCCGAGCGCGCGAGGAAGGCGCGGTCGCGGTGATCGTCTCGGCCAAGATCGAGAGCGAGATCGCGGTTCTGGCGGTCGAGGATCAGAAGGATTATCTCGACGCCGTCGGCCTTGCGGAGCCTGGGCTCAACCGCGTGATCCGCGCCGGCTATGGGCTGTTGCGGCTCATTACATTTTTCACCGTTGGGCCCAAGGAGGCCCGCGCCTGGACGGTCGCGCAAGGAACCAAAGCGCCACAGGCCGCGGGCGTAATCCACACGGATTTCGAAAAAGGCTTCATTCGGTCCGAAACCATCGCCTATGCCGATTATATTGCCTGCAATGGCGAGGCAGGCGCGCGCGAAGCCGGCAAATTCCGCCTCGAAGGCAAGGAATATGTCGTGGAGGACGGCGACGTTTTGCATTTCCGATTTGCAAACTGATATCATGGCGGCAGCTTTTTAAGCAGACGGCATGATCTGTGGGAGGCAACGGTGGAATGCAGAGAAGGAATGGGCACGCCTCCCAATTTCGACGGTCCCTTCCGCGAGCGGCTCAGCCAGCTTTTTAAATGGCGGCGCGATGTCCGCCGCTTCAAATCGGAGCCGGTACCGGCCGCGCTCATCGAGAAACTTGTGTGCATCGCCGCGCATGCGCCCTCCGTTGGCAACAGCCAGCCCTGGCGGTTTGTGAGCGTCGAGACGCCGGCCAAGCGCGAAGCGGTCATCGCCAATTTCAATTGCTGCAACAAGGCCGCGCTCAACGACTATGAGGGCGAGCGCGCGGCACTCTATGCGCGCCTCAAACTGTCCGGGCTTCGCGAGGCGCCAATTCATCTTGCCGTTTTCAGCGATCATGAGACGCTGGCCGGCGCCGGCCTCGGCCGCAAAACCATGCCGGAGGCGCTGGATTATTCTGTGGTTGCGGCGGTGCATACGTTCTGGCTTGCGGCACGGGCCGAAAATCTTGGCGTTGGCTGGGTTTCGATCATCGACCCGCATGAGCTCGCCCGCACGCTTGATGTCCCACCCCCGTGGAAATTGATCGCCTATCTATGCGTGGGATTTCCGCAGGAGGTGCATCTCGATCCCGAACTCGAACGCCATGAATGGCAGGCGCATCTGGAGCAGAACGAGAAACTCCATCGACGCTAGAGCGGGATGAGGAAAAGTGGAAACCGGTTTTCCGCCCGCATCCCGCTCTAAACTTTTGGAATCGATCACGTTCACGATGATTTGGGGCGTCGCGACTTGAGCGGCGGTTATTGCGGGACCGTTACAACACGATAGGGAAGTTGCTCGATGCCCAAGGGACCGCCCAAATTCGGCAATCGATCCGCCGCCTTGATCAGGCTCTTCAGACCATCGAGCTGCGGGCGATCGACCTTCCAGGAATAATGCTGGCCCGCGTCGATCCATTCGATCGTCTCGCCGTCCTCCAAAAAGGGATCCAGAACAAACGAAATCTTCGGCAAGGCGGCCCCCCCATGGGCCATTCTTACGAAATCGAGGACGGAAAAATCATCGTCGAAGAGAAGCAGGTTGAATCGTCTATCCGCCGCCTCTTGCAAGCGTCGCCCCTGATCGACGTGATCGTCGAAATAGCACAGGCTTGTGGGCGTGCCGAAGCTCTCGAAATCGATACTGGTCCAGTCCCGCTCGATGTATTCGACATTCTCGCACTTCAGCAACAGCCGCGACTGATCAATATCGAAGCTCATGATCCGGCTGTTGCGAGCCCCTTGAGAAAGCGCCCAGGCGCTGGCGCCCAAATAGGTTCCGCTATCGACGATGACATCGGGTTGTTGGGATTTGGCGATCAAATCCA
The DNA here is from genome assembly GCA_004564215.1 of Beijerinckiaceae bacterium. NCBI lineage: Bacteria > Pseudomonadati > Pseudomonadota > Alphaproteobacteria > Hyphomicrobiales > Beijerinckiaceae > Beijerinckiaceae bacterium. The sequence goes on from CP024846.1 coordinate 1,254,836, forward strand.
GCCAAAGCAAATTGCCAAACCGGCTGCCTCCTCTTTGCAATCGAAAAGGCGACTGAAGATACGCTTCGTAAAAATCTCGGATTTCGCGTTCCACATCGAAACGATTTTTGATTTCGATCAGATCCTGGGAAGCCAAATAGTCCGACGCGGTTTGGCTTATTGCCGCAAACATACGGTCGAGATGCCTGCCCGAGACGAGACGCGCGTCGAAATCCCTCCCGACCGGAGACACTTCCAGTTTGAATTGACCGAGAAGATGATTGGCGCGCCGGCCCAAAAAAGTTCGTAAACCCACCGCGCCACCTCGATCGAGGGCTCACCACGCGGCAATCTCGGCGCGTGATTGGTGTCACGCGTCCGACCGCCGCGGGAAAGCAAGCCTTGGTATCGCAGGGCACAATATGCGTGCTAGGCGGCAAGAAAATGGCTGAGGTCAATTATCCAAAAAGCTGCGCAACTTCCGCGAGCGGGAAGGATGCTTCAGCTTGCGCAAGGCCTTCGCCTCGATTTGGCGGATGCGTTCGCGCGTCACCGAAAACTGCTGGCCGACCTCTTCCAGTGTGTGATCGGTGTTCATGCCGATGCCAAAGCGCATGCGCAACACACGCTCCTCGCGCGGCGTCAACGAGGCGAGGACGCGCGTCGTCGTCTCGCGCAGGTTCGACTGGATCGCGGCGTCGATCGGGAGGATCGCATTCTTGTCCTCGATGAAATCGCCGAGATGGGAATCTTCCTCGTCGCCGATCGGGGTTTCGAGCGAGATCGGCTCCTTGGCGATTTTCAAGACCTTGCGCACTTTTTCAAGCGGCATGGCGAGCTTTTCCGCGAGTTCCTCTGGCGTGGGCTCGCGCCCAATCTCATGGAGCATCTGACGCGAGGTGCGCACGATCTTGTTGATGGTCTCGATCATATGCACCGGAATGCGGATGGTTCTCGCCTGATCGGCAATGCTGCGGGTGATCGCTTGCCGGATCCACCAGGTCGCATAGGTCGAGAATTTATAGCCGCGCCGATATTCGAATTTGTCGACGGCCTTCATCAGGCCGATATTGCCTTCCTGAATCAAATCAAGGAATTGCAGGCCGCGATTGGTGTATTTCTTGGCGATGGAAATCACCAGGCGGAGGTTCGCCTCGACCATTTCCTTCTTGGCCTGGCGGGCTTCGCGCTCGCCTTTTTGCACCAGATGGACAATGCGGCGGAATTCCTGAATCTCGAGGCCGGTTTCGGTCGCAAGGCCGTGAATTTCGGTCAGCAGATCCTTGATCTGCTCCTTCGCTTTGGCGACAAAATCCTTCCAGCCGCGCCCGCCGAGCTTCGACACCCGCAAAACCCATTTCGGATCGAGCTCGGAGTTCTGGTAGTTCTTCAGAAAATCTTCCCGGCTGACGCCCGACCCTTCGGCAAGGCGAAGCAGACGCGTCTCCAGGCCGATCAGCCGCTTGTTGATGTCATAGAGCTGCTCGACCAGCGCCTCGATCCGGTTGGGATTGAGCGACAGCGATTTGACGTCGACGACGATTTCCTTCTTGAGCGTCTTATATTTGCGCTCCTGAGCCGGCGTGAGCGTCTCGTTCTTGAGCTTATTGACGACGTTCTGGTCCTGCAGGCGCCGAAGCTTCTTATAGGCGCTGGCGACCCGGTCGAATGTATCGACGACCTTGGGTTTCAGCTCGGCCTCCATCGCGGAGAGCGAGACCGAATTTTCCATGTCGTCTTCCTCGTCGAAGACTTCCTCGGAAATGGGTGGATCGATGTCGCCATCCTCGCCCGCGGGACGCAGACGCGCCGGCGGGTTCAGCGGCGCGGTCGCGGGCGCTTGCTGTTGGGCGGCGAGCGCTTCGGCGGCGCCCGGCGCCGTCATGTCGATCTTCGGCGTGTTCTTGCCGTCGGGGCCCGCATAGGTCGCCTCGAGATCGATGATGTCGCGCAGCAGCACCTTGCTGTCGTTCAATTCGTCGCGCCAGATGATGATGGCCTGGAATGTGAGGGGGCTTTCGCAGAGGCCGGCGATCATCGCCTCGCGGCCAGCCTCGATGCGCTTGGCGATGGCGATTTCGCCCTCGCGCGACAACAGCTCGACAGAACCCATTTCGCGCAGATACATCCGCACCGGGTCATCGGTGCGGTCCGCGGGCTCGGAGGAACGGGTGGTGACCGCTTTCGAGGTGGGCGCCTCGATCAGCTCACCGCCTTCGACCTCTTCTTCCTCGGCGGCTTCCTCGGGCGCGGCTTCGTCTTGCTCTTCATTCTCGACAACATTGATGCCCATCTCGTTCAGCATCGACAGAATGTCTTCGATCTGCTCGGAGTTGACCTCCTCGGAGGGGAGGACGGCATTCAATTCGGCATAGGTGACAAAGCCCCGCTTTTTGGCGAGCTTGATCATCCGCTTGACGGCGGCATCGGTGAGATCGAGCAAGGGGCCGTCGGTGACTTCCACCGCGCCGTTTTCCACCTCGGTCTTCTCACTGTCCTTTTTCGCCATCAATGGCCTCCGAACTTGAGGAAAAATACGACTTGAACAAGCCTGGCCGTCATTTGAAACTTGCTTGCCCCAAAACCTTCGCTGCTTCAACCGCCGGATAAGTTTAAGGAGAGTCACGAACTGCGTCCGCGCCCTGGGCCTTGTTTTCGCTATACTCGACAGACTTCGCCCGTTCCGCCGTGCCTTGGAATGTTCATCACAAGGTTCCGCTCGGTCGCCCCGAACGCGCGCCAAACCCTTCTAGGGCGGCCTCCGTCCCCCCGAGCGACAATAATTGAGCCTGAATATCCTTGAGACGGCCGAGATTGGCCTCGCTAGAGTCCTTACCTAGAGCCAATTCAGCCAATTGCAACTCCCTATGTAACGCCTTGGCACGGCGATGCAAGTTCAAGGCTTGCTTGAGAACTTCATCGGCGTCGGCCTCCGCGGCATCGGCTTTGATATACCAATGCGAGGCATGCGCCGCCATCATGTCGAGCTTGACCAGAATGGGTCCGAACCCCTGCTCTTTGACCGCAGCGCGAAGATCAAGCTCGTCCGAGCCGGCCTCCCTCGCACCGGCGGCGGCAAGCATGGCATCCCGTAAAGCTCCCGCTTCGGGACTGGAAAACTCGATCTCGGCCAAATCTTCGGCGTGCCGGTCGATCAATCCGGGATGATTGAGCAGGAGCAATAAAATCAATCCTTCCCGCGGAAGAAGGCGCGGCGGCCCCGGTCGAAAAAGCGAGGAATTCGCAAGACTTTGGCTGACCGGGGGCGGCGCCACAAGACTGCTTTGGGTTTCGCCGGACTTGGCAAACCTTGGGTTCGGGGCGGAGCCGCGCGCGGGCACCCGCGCCACCCCGCGGTTTCCGCTCCGGCTGAAAAAATCAAACAGCCGCGCCTTGAATTCCGCCTGATAATGGCGGCGCAGGGGTTCGTCCCGTATCTCGCGCGTAATGTCACCCAGGCGGCGTTCGAGACCGGCGCGGCGTTCGGGCGTGGAAAAAGCTTTATTTTCAGTTTCCCGGATCCAGATCAGATCCGCCAGCGGCAGCACATGCGCAAGAATCTCCAAGACCGCCTCGTGCCCGCCTGAGCGAACGAGATCGTCGGGATCCTGGCCCTCGGGCAGAAGCGCGAAACCGAGGGAGCGGCCGGCGCCGATGAGGGGAAGCGCCATATCGACCGCGCGATAGGCGGCTTTGCGTCCGGCCCGATCGCCGTCGAAGCACAGGATCGGCTCTTCAGCCATTTTCCACAAAAGCTCGCTTTGATCCGGTGTCAGAGCCGTTCCCAACGGCGCGACGACTGCGGGGAATCCAGCCGATGTCATTGCAATTACATCGACATAGCCTTCGACGACAATAATTTGTCCGCTCTCATGCGCGGCCTTGCGGGCCTGATGGTGATTGTAAAGGATGGCGCCTTTATGGAAGAGTGCGGTCTCCGGCGAATTCAAATATTTGGCCGCGACATCCTTGGCGAGCGCCCGGCCGCCAAAGGCGATGACACGGCCGCCGGAATCGCAGATCGGAAACATGATCCGGTCGCGGAACCGGTCATAGGGGACGGCGATGTCCTCGCCATGGATCAACAGACCCGCCTCGATCATGGCTTGCGGGGACACGCCCTTTCCGGCGAGGTAGTCGCGCAAGGCGTATTTTTCCGGCAAGGCGAAGCCTAAGCGAAACTGGCTTTGCAGCGCCGGGTCGATGCCACGTTCGGCGAGATAGTTCCGGGCCACGCCGCCCTGTTTTCCTGAAAGCTGCGCGGAAAAATAGGAAGCGGCAAGATCCAGCACCTCCTGCAGAGTGGCGCGCGCCTTGTCGCGGGCCTCGGCCTCCGGCGAGGGGCTCGGCAAGGCCAGCCCCGCCTCGTGGGCCAGCCGCTTGACGGCTTCGGGAAAGGAAAGCCCCTCGGTCTCCATAAGAAAGTCGAAAATATTGCCGTTTTTGCCGGCCGAAAGGTCAAACCAGGCCATCTTCTGGTCATTAACGAAAAACGAGGGTGTCTTTTCCGTGTTGAAAGGGGAAAGCCCTTTCCATTCCCGCCCTGCCCGCACCAATTTGACGCGAGGACGCACGACGTCCGAAACCGGAAGCCTGGCTTTGATGTCATCGAGAAAAGATGGCGGAAATCGCATGGGCGCTGTGATTCGCAATAACACCAATTATAGACACGAGGCCAGACCGGGTCTGCTCCGTCCCCTCAATTCACAGGCCGAAGGCTTAAATCACTGAGACAGTCCCCGAAAAAATGCCCCGAGGCCGAACCCTTGCGGTGAGGCGCGCAAAGGAGTTGAACCTTGACAAGCAAAACCGCCCGCTTTCGCGACATGAAGCGAAACGGCCAGCCGATTGCCGTCCTGACCGCCTATGACGCACCGACGGCCAAGGCCGAGGCCGAGGCCGGCGTCGATATTATTCTGGTCGGGGACAGCGTCGGCACCACCATGCTCGGCTATGCGAGCGAGCGGGAAGTTACGCTTGCCGACATGTGCCACCATGTCCGCGCGGTGCGCCGGGGCGCGCCGAATACCACGATCATCGCCGACATGCCCTACCGCAGCTATGAAACTCCAGAGGCCGCGCTCAAGACCGCCGGCCTCCTGGTTGAAGCCGGAGGTGACATCGTGAAATTTGAAGGCGCCAGACCTGAAATCGTCGAGGCCTTGGGCGCCGCCGCGTTCGAGGTCTGTTGCCATTTGGGGCTGGAGCCGCAGCATCATGAAGACAAGCGCGTCAAGGGGCGCAAGGCGGAGGCGGCGATGCAGCTTTTGCGTGACGCAAAGCGCCTCGACGCGGCCGGCATGGCTTTTCTCGTGCTCGAACTCATGCCGGAAGAGGTCGCCGCAGAAGTGACCCGTTCCATTGCCGCGCCGACCATCGGAATTGGCGCCGGCCGCCAGACCGATGGACAGGTTCTGGTAATCACGGATGTGCTCGGCTTCACGCCGGCGAATTACCGCCACAACCGGCGGTACGAGGAGGTCGGCAAGCTGATGCACCAGGGTGCACAAGCCTATGTTGCGGATGTGCGGTCCAAGGACTTTCCGGCGGAGGCGAATGTGTTCCCGATGGACCAGGACGAACTTGCGATCTTTTTGAAAGGTCAGCCGCGAAAATAAAGCATGATCATACACTCTAACTACTTGTTTGACGCATAATCTTATCCGAAAAGTCTGCAACTTTTCGGGATCATGCTCTACGCGCCGAGCTTGCCTTTGACCAAGGCGCTCGCCTTGGCAAAATCCATGCGGCCCGCATATTTGCCCTTGAGAGCGCCAACGACCTTGCCCATGTCCTTGATCGAAGCAGCGCCGGTTTCGGCAATCGCGGCAATGATCGCCGCTTCGGTTTCGGAATCGCTCAATTGTTGCGGTAAAAAACTCTGGATGATTGCGATTTCCTCGCTCTCCTGCGTCGCCAGGTCGGTTCGACCCGCCTTTTCGTAGATTTCCTGCGATTCCTTCCGGCTCTTCACCATTTTCTGGAGCAAGGCCAAAATATCTTCGTCCGAGACAGTCTTCCCCTGCCCGCGCGCCTCGATGTCCTTATCCTTGAGCCCGGCCGTGATCATGCGGATCGTATCGACGCGCCGCTTGTCGCCTGCCTTCATCGCGGCCTTAAGCTCGCTCGAAAATCTTTCGCGCATAGGACTCTCCTCGTCTCACGGATTTGCCGGCAGAAACTGACCGGTTCATCACCTTGCGAGTATCGCCCATAGCTTCCATGGTCAACAGCCGTCCACAAATCAGTTTTGAAATCAGCGCGTTGTCGTGGCGTTAAGGCGCTTTGCAAAAGCGGCGCAATTTAATGCAGGCGGGGATTAGCTTCGTCAGCAGAGCCGCAGAGATGTCCGTGCCTAGAGCAGGTTCCGAAAAAGTTGACCGACTTTTCGATCAGAACATGCTCCCACTCGTTGAACTTGAGCGTTTCCTTTTCGATCAGATGATTCCATCTGATCGGGAAGCGCTCTAGCCGACCCATGCCGTCGACATCCGGCGGGTTGCGTTGCGAAGCTTGCGCCACAACCCGCCGGTAAAAATGTTCAGCAGCCGCTTTTCGCGCACTGGCTATCTGCGCGGATGAAGTTCGCGCAAGTGTTCTCCACTTCACCCCTCAACTTAGCGATCGCAGATTGCCTCGCCGCGTTGCAAGCTTTGTCGGTACAACCGTCGAAGGTGGCCGTGGCGGTCTTACTTCGATCTTCGACCGGACACTTGCTATCCTGGGGGGCCTGAACCCGTGCCGTGGCGGTCTGGCTCTGCGCGCGCGCAGCACTTGAAACAAAGCCGGCAGAGGAGGCAAACACCAAAGCGAGCAATAAACAAATACGCATGATCAACTCCTTACTGACAATCGGCATCCAAAAAATTCAAAGGTGAAAAGGACTATGAAATTCGGGTGCGAACCGTGCAGTTTCCTCTTGGCATAGGTTAATCTTAGCCGGATACTGTCGCTCTCTACTGTGCCGATCTTGTCTTGACAGTCCTGTCTGCCGTTATGACATTAGGCGCCGGTGCCGAGGCTGGGTTATTGACGTGCGCTTTATTATAGGTGTCGTAGGCCGAGTCTACCTCGCCTATGAGCGATTGCGACAAAGTATTCACTTGGGTTTGCGATGGCTGGACCCCATGTTGGTGTCCGTCGTAGTACATCAATTCATCCGATTTCACGTTTTTGCTGACCGGCGATGCGGCGTAATATTCGAGCCACACATAGTATTTCATTTTTTTTCTCCTTCACGCCTAATATTAACGATAAACCTCCACTTTAAGTCCAAGTTACATTAACGTTTACGTTTGACTTATTTGTTACCGTGTATGGGCCGTTGCCATGCACCGCACAATTTACCGTTTGGTTTGCTGGAACCTGCTTCTGGATATTAATAATTCCATCTTCGGTTGTAATCTCTACGCTTGCGCTTTTAGTTCCCAGGTTCACTAGTGCAATTTGAGTTGCACTCTTAGAAGTTTCGCAAGATTGAGTAGTTTGGCTATTGATAATCGTCATATCGAATGCTCCATTTAGCTAGGTTTATCCCACCATATTACTTGACTCCCCACGGCATTTGGCCGTGGTTGATCAAATAAACTGTAGATATTGGCTCTTTACATTAGATTGTTGTTTCAACTTCAATTACGGCTTCGATCCGAAGCGGCATCAACAAAACAACTCGACCATCGACGAAGATTGCTATGCCTGAAGATTAATGCCGCCATTAGGGAACGTAAGTTTCACTCTGCCTAAATATGTACAAATTATAAATAATTGCACTCAACCATAAAGCTGATATTATGAGAGTAATACAGCTTGATTAGCATGTAATATTGTGTCTATAGATCACGGCTATGGCTACTAACGGCGTTAGACTTTGCCTCTACCGCAGTTTATCCGTTATAAATCCCTGTTAGGTCGTCACCGGCAGTTATTTCTGTTATCCATTCTTGATTTATCGGGCCCCACCCGTCTCCATTTATATCGTATGTCACCTCCCGACTTGTTTCTGCGCTAGACAGGGAAATTAGGATACCTGGCGCAAATGCCTTATCTACTACCGTACTGGTTTGTAGCGGAGGATCTATTTGGGAGAACGTGAGCAGAACCTTTTCCGTGATGGGCATCATTATCTTACTTTCGCCCGAGAGAATCTGAGCAATAAACAAGGGGGTAGGCGGCGAAGAATCGAGCGATTGATTGAGACCAAAAGAATAGCGTGTATTTGTTGTTTTACTCACGATTACAATCTGAGCCACCTGCCCATTTTGAATACTCAAGGCACCATTATCTCCAACAATCATTTCCTGCCCTAATTTTATATCTTCTGAAGAGGCACTTGGAATTACATCAGCTTTTGCCTTAGAAGAGTAGGCTATAATTACAGTACCGGATCTATAATCTAACTGAGTTGAGATGAATGCCTGATAGGTTTTATTCCACTGAAGACGCGTACTTTTAAGTAACACTTCGTCCGTAAACCAGATTAAAGGGGATGCAGGAAACTGAGTTGCCAGGAATTTAATGCCATATAAATAATATTTATTTTGATTTAGGTAATCAATACTATCCTGATCTACATACAAAGTGATATTGAAATCTGACATAACTGTGTCCCCAAAATTATGTCCAGGCAGATGTCCAACTTGCGTTCGAAATCGAAGAAAGTTGAACATCCGCTCTTCTGATAAAATGTGTCTAAAATTCCTTCTCACACCATCTGCTATTAAGCAGAGGCGTTTATGAGGGCATCATATATACTGTCAACGGCCCCGATGTTTTGGGTCTGATTTGCAGGTCCACTCCACCCTGTATCCACATTATATGCGACCTGCACATTTGGACTTTGGCCGCTTAACATCGCAATGATACCTGGCGTATAAGTCTGAATGATAAGTGTACCTGTATTATAGCTTTGCGTTGCTAAGAGTATTGCGATGCTTTCGAGAGGTTCGAATGTCCCAAGCCCCCCGCTTCCAACAAGGTTTTGAACGGCAATATACTGCCCTGATTGATTTTGTGACACATAGAAGTTATTCGTTTGTCTTGGAAGATTGGTTATCGCAAATGATTGAGACTGAGGACCTGCCTTCGGCTGTGGTTGCCAGCCTGCATTGTCATATGTGTAAAGTTTCCCGAGTGCGACAGCAGCAGGATTTCCGTCGGCTCCCTTATACGGAGCCGTACCAGTTATCGTGGCACCATTTGTCATTTGGACCTGCGTTTCGCCAATGTAGAAATTCTCGGTCCAATTTATGTCATTACTATCTTGTCCATACAGCTGCTGGCCAGTTACTGTTTGCCATACGGTACTGACGGCTCCGCCCCCAGCTTGAATGCCTTTAAACACATACATGCTATAGGAATGGCCCATAAGATAATCTCTTGTGTTCTGGTCAATACTAACATTTACATTGTAACTGGCCATAACTACCCTCCTTGATTTAAATCTGCTGAGCTAAGTCTAAGTACTTAATATTACTCTTAAGCACATAATTAATTCGACTATGAAATATTGCCTGATAATTCTATTCATGCCATTGGAGAAATGTTGAAAAAGTCAGTTTTGCGGGGTGTCGGCCCCACCGCTGCCTCAAGGAGGGGATGAAACCTCTTGGCGTGGAGCCCTCGACGCGCGGCTCCCGCTCAATGGGCGGGTGGGTCCGGCCCGCGCCGCAGCGCGCCGAGAAAAATGTCGACCAACATGAGCTGGGCGCCAGGCTGATTGAGGAGAGTCGCGTCGTGCAGCAGCAATGATTTCGCGACTGCAACCACGGAGGTGAGGCTGGCGGTGAGTTGCATGACGCCAATCCCGGCGCACGGGTCGCCGCGCCGGGCCATCGCGCTGTGGATCGCCTCGGAGATCTTCCACAACACGTCGTAGCAAATATCGAAGTAATCCTGAGCTATCCGATTTCTCATCGTCGCGGGAATCCTGGCCATCCCCTGGAAGGCCTGAATAACGAAGGCGACAGCCGCGTTCGCAAGATCGGTCTCGGTATCGAATGCCTGCGCCGTCAGGAAATCGAGCAGCCGCTCATGCTCGATTGCCTGCAGGCGGAGCATGCCCAGCAGGATCAGGGCCTGGACGTCACCAAAATAGCGATAGGCCGCCTGCGGGGTGATGCCCGCCTCGTCTGCGACCGTTTCCATCGTTAATCTGTCGAGCCGTCTCTTCCGCTTGACGATGGCTTCGCCAGCAGCCAGCAGCCGCTCCACGGTCTCCATCGATCTCGGCTGGCGCGGCATCACGCGAAAGGCGGTGGAAATCAACTCACCCAGGGGACCGGCCGCGATATCGCGGAGACTCCGGCGGGCGGCCAGCGCCGAGACGTCGACCTGATCGAGCCGGTCCAGCGCCGCGCGCAGGCCCGCATGGTCTGGATCGTTCAGCTCATCCCCGTCAACGAGCTGATCGGACCCGGCGGAGAATGCCCGCTGCTGCGCTTATCCGTCATGGTCCGATAAATCTGTTAAGTCGCAACGTATTTTTGTTAAAAGCGGAATAACTATTTTTGAAATCGTAATGTTATCTAAGTCTCCACGATCGGTGGCCGCCGTGCAACCCCTCAAAATTCCGCTTCGCGCGCTTGTTCCCTCTCCACCCCGGAAGAGGGCCTCATTCCGCTATGCTTGGCCGAAGCGATGGGCGGGCGTCGCTGTCACTCCGCCAGCCGGCAGAAGATGCGCACGGCGCCGATTGATTTGGGTTAGCGTGCGTCGGCAGTCGCTGTTGCCCGATTCAAAGCCTTGCGTCCTTATGCGGGCATCTGCCAAAACAGCATCGGCCGGCTATCGGCACTGCCCCGCCGAATAGCTCTCGCTTTGCCTAGGTGAGAACCGATGGGATAGCTATTTTTAATGCCCTGTTTGAGACGGAAGAGTGAGCATGAGACCCGAGCAAGAGCAAACTTCGACCTTCTGGCGCGAGATACGTCCAACCGCTCTCCTCGTTTTGGCTAATGGCATGGTCCTCGAGGGAGTGGGACTCGGCGCAACCGGGGCGGCCGTGGGCGAAGTCTGCTTCAACACGGCGATGACGGGCTATCAGGAAATTCTCACCGATCCTTCCTATACCGGCCAGATCATCACCTTCACCTTTCCGCACATCGGCAATGTCGGCGCCAATGACGAGGATATCGAGACGAGCAATCTCGCCGCGAACAGTGGCGTGCGCGGCGTCATCGTCCATGCGCCCATCACCGGCCCCTCGAATTATCGCGCCAAGGGCGATTTCAACAGCTGGCTCAAAAATCGCGGCATCATTGGCATGTGCGGTCTCGATACCCGCGCGCTGACCGGTTTCATTCGCGACAACGGCATGCCCAACGCAGTGATCGCCCATGCTGCCGATGGCGTTTTCGATATGGAGGCGTTGCAGAAGATGGCTCGGGAATGGCCCGGTCTCGAAGGCATGGATCTCGTGCCCGACGTCACCGCCGCGCAGCGTTACGAATGGACGCAAGGCGCTTGGATCGCGGGACAAGGCTATCGTTCCTCCGCGCCCGCGACCTATCGGGTCGTTGCCATCGACTATGGGATCAAGCGCAACATTCTTCGGCTCCTGACGGACGCCGGTTGCGCGGTCACCGTTGTGCCGGCGCAGACCACGGCCGAGTCGATCCTCGCGATGCGGCCGGACGGGATTTTTCTTTCAAACGGTCCTGGCGATCCGGCCGAAACCGGGAAATATGCGGTTCCGATTATCAGGACTCTCATCGACAGCAAGGTCCCGACCTTCGGCATTTGCCTTGGCCACCAGATGCTGGCGCTCGCGATCGGCGCGAAAACATTGAAAATGCATCAGGGCCATCATGGCGCCAATCACCCCGTGCAGGATTTCACCACCGGCAAGGTTGAGATCGTTTCCATGAATCATGGGTTTGCCGTCGATCCGACGAGCCTGCCCGCCAATGCGCGGGAAACCCATCGGTCGCTCTTCGATGGGTCGAATTGCGGGTTGGAGTTGATGGATCGCCCGGCGTTCTCGGTGCAGCACCATCCGGAAGCTTCGCCCGGCCCGCGCGACAGCCATTATCTGTTCACCCGCTTCACCGACATGATGGCAAAGGCGAAGGCGCACGCTTAAAACGCGCCTCTTCCGCTCCTAACGAATCCCAGCATTGAACGGGATTTGGACAGGCTCAAAGAGAGGCTCGGGGTGGAGCATCCGCTCGGCCGACGCAATCAGCGCCATCTCATAGGCACCCCGACGCTCGGTTTCCTCAAGCACGCTATAGATGCCGGAGACCGCCTGGCTAAGTGCGGCGCCGGTTGACAAGCCCTTCACAAGCCCGGCGGCAAAAAGCGCGGTGAAGAGATCGCCGGTTCCAGCCGGACGGCACGCAAGCTTCGGCGTCGAGACCGCCCAGGCGGTGCGCGGTTCGACGGCAAGTGTTTGAATCAGTCCCACCGGCACGCCCTCGCCTTGCACGCCGGTCACGACAACCGTGGACGGCCCGAGCCTGCGGGCGGCCGCAATGACCGCCTCGCGCGTGTCGAGTGCGGCGCCGGCGAGGTGCGCCAATTCGAAGTGGTTCGGCGTGATGATGTCGGCCCAAGGGATGAGACCCTCGCAAAGCAGAACGCGCAGCCCGGCATCCACGAAGAAGCCGAGGTCATGGTCCCCCATGACGGGATCGCACAAATAGAGGAGGCTTGGATTTCGCGATTTTGCGCGCTGCACGAAATCCATCACGACCACGCCGATCTCTTCGGACCCCAAATAGCCGGAGATCAAGATCTTGCAGGAGTCGACGAGACCCCGCTCTTCCGCGCCGACCAGAAGGTCGCGGACGAGGTCGGCGCCGAGGACCTGGCCGCGCAAGGAGGGATAGAGCGGATGATTGCTCAGAAGCGTCGTCGGCACGGCGGCGACTTCGATTCCCTGCGCTTGCAGCGGGAAAACCGCGGCGCTATTTCCGACGTGGCCGTGAACCACTTGCGATTGAATTGAAATGACCGTCATCGGTGCTCAGGGCTGAATTGCGCCCAGCCATTCCTCAAACATTTTTCGGGCCCTTGCCGGCAGCGCGGCCGCTGTTTTCGCGCCCTCTCTCAATTGGCGTGGATCGAGTCCGGCGTCGGCAATTTCGACCGCGTGGCCGACCAGCCAGGGCTCGATGCCGGCGAGCGGATCGACCTCGGGGTGGAACTGCACAGCCAGGACGTTGGGAGAGACGGAAAACGCCTGGTTGCGGCAAAGCGAAGTCGAGGCCAGATGCACCGCTTCGGCCGGCAAATCGAAGGTGTCGCCGTGCCAATGCAACAGCGGGGTCTGCGCCAGATGCCGGAGCGGGGATGCCAAGCCCGCCTCGCTTAATTCGACCGGCCCCCAGCCGATCTCTTTGACCCCGGACGGATAGACCTTGGCGCCGAGCGCGGCCGCGATGAGCTGGGCGCCAAGGCAGACGCCGAACGTCGGCCGGTTGTGGCCGAGGCGCGCCTTGAGGAGGCGGGCTTCATCGCCCAGAAACGGATATTTGTCGTCCTCATAAACGCCGACCGGCGCACCGAGCACTATGAGAAGATCGGGTTCCAAGGGGTCGATGGCCGCGAAGCCCGCCTGCCCGACATCATGGTAACGGATCCCATAGCCAGCGTCCGAGAGAGGCCGTTCGAACACGCCAAGATCCTCGAAATGAACATGGCGGAGGATGGTTGCGGCTTTCTTTGACACGACCTTCCCCAATCCGGAGCCACAGCGAAAGCTTTACAGATAAATCGAATATCTCAAATAGCATGGATTGAGACGAGAGTGGCAGTTTCGGGCATCGCCACCCGCCGGCCAACCCCTATGCAACACGATCGGATTTTTTACAGTTGCCAGTGCAAGAGCCCGCCACCCTGCTTGACCGCTGCGCCCTTGCGGCGTAGGCATCCAGGCGGGACACCTTTCCCCAACGAAAGGCGCCCATCTGAAAGGATGGTTAACATGTCAATCACGGCTCCTGCTGTGCGGCCCGCGCGCGCGAACTTTTCCTGCGGCCCCTGCGTCAAGCACCCCGGCTGGCAACTTCAAGACCTCAAGGATGCCCCGGTTGGGCGCTCGCATCGGGCGAAGTCGTCCAAAGCCAAATTGAAGCTCGCCATCAATCTGACACGCGAGATTTTGCGGGTTCCCCACGATTACCGTATCGCCATCGTCCCGGCCTCCGACACCGGCGCGGTTGAGATGGCCCTATGGTCATTGCTTGGCCAGCGTGGCGTCGATGTTCTCGCCTGGGAATCCTTCAGCGAAGGCTGGGTCATCGACATCGTCGAACAATTGAAACTCCCGAATGTCCGTGCCGAAGTCGCCGACTACGGCCGGATTGCCAACCTCGCAAAGGTGAACTTCGATAATGACGTCGTGTTTGCCTGGAACGGAACGACGTCCGGCGTGCGGGTTCCCGATGCCGATTGGATCGCCCGCGACCGCAAGGGCCTGACGATTTGCGACGCTACCTCCGCCGCCTTCGGTCAGAATCTCGATTGGCCAAAGCTCGATGTCACCACTTTCTCCTGGCAGAAGGCGCTGGGCGGCGAGGCCGCTCATGGTATTTTGATCCTTTCCCCGCGCGCGGTGGAACGGCTTTTGACCTTTACCCCGTCCTGGCCGATTCCGAAGGTTTTCCGCCTGACCGAAGGCGGCAAACTGATCGATGCGCTGTTCGAGGGCGAAACGATCAACACGCCGTCGCTTTTGTGCCTCGAGGATTATATCTGCGCCCTCAACTGGGCCAAATCGATTGGCGGCCTCAACGCGCTGATCGGGCGCGCCGACGCCAATTCCAAGGTCCTCAGCGACTGGGTCATGAAGACTCCCTGGGTGGATTTCCTCGCCCCCGACCCCAAGATCAGATCGAATACCAGCGTCTGCTTGAAGGTCGTCGATCCGGCCGTCACCGCTCTTTCGTATGATGGCCAGGCATCGTTTGCCAAATCGATCGTCAGCTTTCTCGAAAAGGAGAAGGTCGCTTTTGACATTGGCTCCTACCGCGATGCGCCTCCAGGTCTTCGCGTCTGGTGCGGGGCGACCGTGGAAAAGAGCGATATCGAAGCGCTGACGCATTGGATGGATTTTGCCTTTGCAAAAACCAAGGGCGAACTCGCTCTGGCGGCCTGACGCCGGAAGACCCGGATTGACCGGTCGGGACAAGAGCGCCGCGAGACTTGGCGTGTGTCGTTGAACGCGGCCTCACCGCGCTCTTGAGGCTCGCTTTCTTGCGTGAAGTTTGGTGCCTGAACCGAAGACGGATCACGGACCCAAGTGTTTCTTTGCGTGATTTGATCGCGAAACAACGTGCCGATTCTAAAGCTCTTGCTTGAGGAGATGCCCTGTGGCTCCGCGCGTATTGATTTCCGATTCCCTTTCGCCTGCGGCGGTCGCGATCTTCAAGGAGCGCGGGGTCGAGGTCGATTTTCGGCCCCATCTCGGCAAGGAAAAGGAGCTGCTGGCGAGCGTCATTGGCGATTTCGATGGCCTTGCGGTTCGCTCGGCCACCAAGGTCACCGCCAAACTTCTCGCCCTGGCCAGTAAATTGAAAGTCATCGGCCGCGCCGGCATCGGTGTGGATAACATCGATATCGCCGCCGCAACGGCCAAGGGCGTAATCGTCATGAATACGCCGTTCGGCAACTCCATCACCACCGCCGAACATGCGATCGCTATGTTGTTCGCGCTCGCCCGGCAGATACCCCAGGCGGATGTCTCGACGCAGGCCGGCAAGTGGGAAAAGAACCGCTTTATGGGCGTTGAGATTACCGGCAAGCTGCTCGGCATCATTGGCTGCGGCAACGTCGGGTCGGTCGTTGCGGAGCGCGCCCTCGGTCTCCACATGCATGTCATTGCGTTCGACCCCTATCTCTCGCCGGAACGCGCGCTCGATCTCGGGGTCGAGAAAGTCGATCTCGAAACCCTTCTTGCCCGCGCCGATTTCATTACCCTGCACACGCCGATGACGCCGCAGACAAAGAATATCCTGTCGGCGGAAAACCTTGCCAAGACCCGCAGGGGCGTTCGAATCATCAATTGCGCGCGGGGCGGATTGGTCGATGAAAAGGCGCTGCGTTCGCTTCTCGACAGCGGCCATGTAGCGGGCGCCGCTTTCGACGTCTTCGTCAACGAACCGGCAACCGACAATCCCTTGTTCGGCCATCCCAATGTGGTCTGCACCCCGCATCTCGGGGCGTCGACCAGCGAGGCGCAGGAGAATGTGGCGCTGCAGATCGCCGAACAAATGTCGGAATATCTGATCCGTGGCGCGATCTCCAATGCCGTCAATTTCCCTTCGATCACCGCCGAGGAAGCCCCCAAGCTCAAACCCTATATTGCCCTCACCGATTGTCTCGGCTCGTTCGCCGGACAGCTTGTCGACAGCGGAATCAAGAGAGTCGTGATCACCTATGAGGGCGGCGTGTCCGAACTGAAAACAAAGGCACTGACCGCATCCGCGATCGCCGGGCTTTTGCGGCCGCTGCTTGCCGACGTCAATGTGGTTTCCGCGCCGGGCGTGGCCAAGGAGCGTGGCATAGCGATCGACGAAGTGACCCGCGCGGCCGAAACCGATTTCGAATCGCTGATTACGCTTTCGGTTGAAACCGAATGCCACAGCCGCTCGGTTTCGGGCACGGTCTTCCACGATGGAAAGCCCCGCGTCATCTCGATCAACGGCATCGGCGTCGACGCCGTGATGGCCCCGTTGATGATCTACGTCACCAATGAGGACAAGCCCGGTTTCATCGGCCGTTTCGCCAATATTCTCGGCAATGCCGGAGTGAATATTGCGACCTTCGCGCTCGGCCGCGACCGTGAGGGCGGCTCGGCAATTGCGCTTGTCGAGGTGGATAGCCCGGTGCCGGACAAGGTACTCGCCGAAACCGAAATGCTCCCTGGCGTCAAAGAGGTCAAGGCGCTGGCATTTTGAGGCTGCTGGCGGCGAACTGACGAGGAATGCGCCGCCACACTATTCGCCCCATTTCCTGCTGTGCAATTACGCAAACTGTTGCAGAATCGCATCGCGGTCTGGAAGAAGCGTGTTTGGACCTCCGAGAAATATTGCATTTAGAATTTTGCGGCGCACCCTCCTAGCCAATGATTTGCCGCTTGGAGAACCCGCTCATGTCCCGTTCGCGAAAAACCCTGCTGGTCCCGGCGCTCTGCACCGGGCTGATGTTCGGCCTCTCCCTGGGCCTTGCCGGGATCGCGCAAGCCGCCGATGTCGCCGCGACCCCGCCGCCCGCCCCCGCCAATTGGTGGGATACGATCACCGTCACCGGCGTGGTCGAGGGCGGCCTGACCCTCAATCCCGACTATCCGGGCGATGGCTTGAATTTCGGCCATTTGTTCACCGACAAGGCCAATACGCCGCTCCTCAACCAGATGCTGCTCACCGCCCAGCGGCCGCTCGATCCGAAGGCGACCGATTATGATTTCGGCTTCAAGCTGCAGCTGATGTACGGCTCGGACGCGCGCTACACCCATTATCTCGGCGAGTTCGATTACATCATCAACGACCGCAGCCAGTTCACCCCGGTCGAGGCGTTCGGCATCGTCCATCTGCCCTGGCTGTTTGCCGGCGGCATCGACGTCAAATTCGGCCAATATGTGACCCTCGAAGGCGCCGAGACGATCGACCCGACCACCAATTATCTCTACTCGCATTCCTACATCTTCAACTTCGGCATTCCGCTGGTCCACACCGGCATCATGACGATCTCGCATGTCGATCCGATGGTCGATATTTATCTCGGCGTCGACACCGGCGTGAACACCACCTTCGGCAATCGCCAGGGCGACAACAATGGCGCCGCGGCGTTTCATGGCGGCATCGGGCTCAATCTGCTCGACGGCAATCTGACGATTTTGGCGACCACCCACATCGGCGCGGAAAACCCCGACACCTTCGGGACCGCCCTCGCCTGCGCCTGCAATCCGAACCGGGCGCTTCGCTATCTGAGCGACATCACCGCGATCTGGAAGGCCACCGACTCCTTGACCTTCATCACCGACCTCAACTACATCCGCGACGACGGGTTCAAGGCGAGCGGCTATGGCATCGCGCAATATGCGATCTACACGGTCAACGACTGGCTGAAACTGGTCGGCCGCGGCGAGGTCTGGCGCGACAACAATAATTTCTTCGTCGCCGCCTTCCCGGGCAATTTCGACTTCGTGAATGTCGAATATGGGTTCCCGTCGACCGCGGTGTTCGGGCCGGCGCCGACGACCTATCTGGAGCTGACCGCCGGGCTCAACATCTCGCCGGCGTTGCCCGAGGGCCTGCCGTTTTTGAAATCGCTGACGGTGCGCCCGGAAGTTCGCTACGACGCTTCGCTGAACGGCACGACGCCGTTCAACGGCCTGGGCTTCCCGGCGTTCGGGGTCGGCACCAAAAGCTCGCAATTCACCTTCGGCGGCGACATCATCGCGAAGTTCTAGAGCGGGATGAGGAAAAGTGGAAACCGGTTTTCCGCCCGCATCCCGCTCTAAGCTTTTGGAACAAGATCACGTTCATGATTTTGGATCGAGTCAATCCAAAATCATCGTGATCTAGAGCCCGATCCCCAAAAGGCGTTTGACTTTTGGGACAAGATCAGGCGGCAAAACAAAGCCCGATCCCCAAAAGTTGCCCGACTTTTGGGATAAGATCAGGCGGGACGATAGAGCCCGATCCCCAAAAGTTGCCCGACTTTTGGGATAAGATCAGGCGGGACGACATGTGAAGCGAACGGCTCTACAGGCGCGCGTCGCCTGTTCCCGTCCCCGCGCGGGGACGAGTTCCGCCCGCTGCCGGGCGAAAGCCGATATGTCTCGTTTTTGCACCGCGCCCGAGGATCAGGGTCCGCTGGTTGCGTTATGGCCTGACCTCTTACGAGCCCGCGCCCTCGGAAGATGTCCCAATTGCGGGCCTGTTCTTGCGGCGGCGCGATTTCATGCTCGGCGCAATCAAGTCGAAGCGCCCGATCGCCGAAGGGTGCATCGACAAAAGCGCAATGATGCTGGGTCTCTGGATCCGAATACACATTCGGCCGAAAATATTTGCAGGTCACGCAGAGGCGCTGTGTCGGTAACGAAGTCAAGGCGCCACTTCGATGCCAATTCCTCAACGGACCGCGCGCCTCGGCAGCTCGGGCGCGCGCGGTTGCGCTGCCTTGACCGCACTATCGACGTAAGGCTCGAATTTCGCGAAGTTTGTGCGGAACATCTCGACCAACTTTCGGGCCGTCTCCGCGAATTCCTCGGGATCATCCCAGGTCTTGGCCGGATCGAGCAAATCGGATTGAAGCCCTGGCACCGCGCAAGGCACCAAAAGGCCGAAATGCGGATCGGTCCGAAAACTCGTTCCGACAAATAAGGAGCCGTCGAGCGCAGCCGTCAACAGTTTACGCGTAACGTGGATCGGCATGCGGCGGCCCACACCAAATTTACCACCGGTCCAGCCGGTATTGACGAGCCAGCATTCAGCGCGATGGGTCGCGATCAGGTCACGCAGGAGGTTGCCGTATTCGGACGGATGGCGCGGCATGAAGGGCGCGCCGAAGCAGGTGGAAAATGTCGCCTGCGGTTCGCTGATGCCTTGCTCCGTGCCGGCAACCTTGGCCGTATAGCCCGATAGAAAATGATACATCGCTTGGGCGCCGTCCAGCTTGGCGATGGGCGGCAAAACTCCGAAGGCATCGCAAGTCAGCATCACGATGTTCTTCGGGTGACCGGCGCGGCCGGTTGTCGACGCATTGGCGATGAAATCGAGCGGATAGGCGATGCGCGTGTTCTCGGTCTTCGAGGAATCCTCAAAATCCGGCACACGCGTCAAAGGATCGAGCACGATATTTTCCAGAATCGTGCCGAAGCGCTCCGATGCGGCGTGAATTTCCGGCTCCGCCTCGCGCGAAAGTTTGATTGCCTTGGCATAGCAACCCCCTTCAAAATTGAAAATGCCCTCTCCGCCCCAGCCGTGCTCGTCATCGCCAACCAAGGTGCGGGACGGATCGGCCGAAAGGGTCGTCTTGCCGGTTCCTGAAAGGCCGAAGAAAAGCGCCGTATCGCCATTCGCGCCAACATTGGCGGAGCAATGCATCGGCATCACGCGCTTGGCGGGCAGCAGAAAATTAAGATAGCCGAACACCGCTTTTTTGATTTCACCGGCATAGCTCGTGCCCCCGATGAGCACGATTTTCCGGCTGAAATCCACTGCAATGACTGTTTGCGACCGGCAGCCATGGCGGGCCGGATCCGCCCTGAACGACGGCAAATCGAGAATCGTCAAATCGGCGAGAAAGCTTGCCAATTCCTGCCGCGGCGGCCGGATCAGCAGGTTGCGGATGAACAAGGAATGCCACGCATATTCGGTGAACACGCGAACTTTCAGCCGATGCGCCGGCTCGGCTCCCCCGTAGAGATCCTGGGCGAACAGATCTATTCCGCTTGCATGTGCGAGCATATCCGCATGGAGCGCAGCGAAATGCTCCGGCGCCATCGCATTGCTGTTGTCCCACCAGATCGAAGTTTGGGTTAGCGCATCGCGGACAATGAACTTGTCTTTGGGGGAACGTCCGGTGTGGGCTCCTGTTTCCGCAGCCAAGGCGCCGCCTGTCGCGACCACCGCTTCCTTCCGCTTGATCGCTTCCTCATAAAGGCGGGGCGCATCCAAATTGTAGGAAATGCTTCTCGCATTCTTGAGGCCAAAACTGGCTGCGTCCGATGCCGAATTGAAGGAACCGATCTCGTGCATTCTCTTCTGCCTCTGCGCTGCGGGGACTCACCTGCGACAAGCCGATGCTACAAGCGCTTACCGCTGCCGCAAACGCAATCTTATCAACTCTCCGGCGCCGGTTTCGTTGCAGCTCGCCGTGAAGATTCGACAAGGACCGCCAAAGTGTCGCGCAGTTCCTGGAGGTTATGAACTGGACTTGGAAACACGATGCGAGCGGTCTGATCGTCGAAACCCAAATCCACACCTTCGGGATCAAGACCTGTCGCCTGCCATGCGCCCTCGCCCTTGCCCGCAAGAACAGTCGCAAACAGGTTCAACACATTTGGACCTTTTGCATTGATCTGGGCGAGCGCTTGTGTTTCGGCCTCGATCAAGGCTCCAGCACCCTCGATCGAGGTGCCAATGGCGGTGGCGTTAAAATGCGCCGCCCGGCCAAACCCGCCGTTCAGATGCACCTGGTCCATCGCCACTAGCCAGAAAGAAAAATCCGCAAAATCGGCGTAGAGCGCGGATTTCGGATGCCGCGCGAGAAAACGCGTCTTCAGCGCCGCGCGACGTTCCGGATCGGAAATAACTTGACCTGTACCGATGATCGTAATGCGCGGATGGGCGAGCGGATCGCCCACGCCGGTTTGCACAAGGAGGATCGAAAGATGGGGATCGGCCTCCAGATGCCGGGTATGGGCGGCAAGCCGCGACAAAAGCAAAATCGGGCTGCCGTCCGGCGCGGTCGCGACGTTGACAAGACTGGCAAAGGGGAAAGTTTGGCGCGGCACCAATGTCGCAAGCGCCCCAGCGCGAATCGTGCGGAGCAATTCCTTGGCTTGCGCCAAGGCATCATAGGTGTCCGGCCCTGCGGCAGGCGGCGACTCTTCGCCCATCACCGACTGCATTTTCTCTGGCGCCACATTCGCCTGCCTCGCTTAGAGAGAGGCCGACTTTTTGGCCGGCCTCTCAATTTAAATTTCTGCATCGCCAGCGCATAAGCAGAGTGGGAGGATAACCACTTACCGCCAGAACAACGCAAGCAGAATTATGATGGGAATCGGCACGCCGAGAAGCCAAAGCAGAACACTGCGCCCCATGGAAAAGCTCCTATGTTGTTGGTGCGCCCTGAACGTGTTGGTACTGGAAGGGTTCCGCGAGCATCGCAGCAATGGTCGACAGTGCACGGGACGCGGCCAAGTTTGCCGCGCGGTGCAAATGCGCCCCGCGCAAATTCGACTCAGGACCCCAGGGCGCGCTTTGCAACACGGAGTTTTGCGGGTTCCTGTCGCAGAAGTCCCCAGGATCTAGCAATGTGAAAAGTTGATGAAATTCCGGCATCGCGCGCGAAGGATGCAGGGCTCAGCGGCAAACCATGAATTTTTCCGTCGACGGGAACGCCGTGAGCCATCCCGTCAATGCTATAATGCTCGACAACGACAGTCCCCGAACTATCGCGCCAGGATATGCGTGTCTGGCCGTCGACTTCATCTTCCCTCGCATCGGTCTCGTCGACTTGATGGATGTCGATCCATTGCCTGACCAGCGCCGACGCATTGGCCGGTGTGACGACGTCGTCGTGGCTGCCGTGCCAGACTGAAATTTTTGGCCAGCGCTTTTGCCCCGGCGACACTTGCCGCACGAGATTACCCCATTCCTCGGACGTACGGCCTTGCACATAGGCCATGGCCTTCATCGCTTCGAAAGTGCCCGAGGCCGCTCCATAAGGAAGGCCTGCGATGATCGCGCCGGCGACAAACAGATCGGGGAAAGCCGCCAGAAGCGCGCAGGCCATGGCCCCGCCCGCGGAAAGGCCCGTCACAAAGACGCGCTTGCGGTCCAACTTATGATCAAGCAGCATTGTTTCGACCATGGCGCGGATCGATGCGAGTTCCCCATCGTCGGGCCGAATATGCTTTTCTTCGAACCAGTTGAAGCAATTTTGCGAATTGTTCTTACATTTCTGTTCTGGAAAAAGAACTGCGAACCCATGTTGCTGAGCCAGCGCGGACCAACCGGTGCCCTGGTCATATTCCCGTGCTGTCTGCTGACAGCCATGCAAGGCCACGACCAACGCCGACTTCTTGGATTTGGGTGGAACACAGGAAAGCATCCCCAGATTGCCCGGATTGGAGCCGAATTGCCCGCTTTGATGCATTGGGTGGATTTACTCCCGACTCTTTCGAAGTGACGCCCGCGACCTCGCGTTAGCCGGGCAGACCCAGGTCACAACGTCACGTCGATGGCTCAAATTTGCATTGGATGAAGGCGCGGGTGAGGCGACGGCATGCGTAGTCCCACGCAAACCACGTGCCCAATCGAGAAGCAAGACCTATTCGGGAAAAACTTGGCGCCGCCTAATTGATTGGCATCAACGATCAGTTTGAAGCGGTACCGCCATGCGCAAGCGAAATCCCTCCGGGGCGAATTCGACTTTGACATCCGCCCGAATCTGCTGCGAAAGCACGCGCTTCAGAAGCATCGACCCGAAACCGTCGCGCGACGGAGGTGTTACCGGCGGGCCACAGAATTCGACCCATTCGCAGAGAAGTGCGGGTTCTCCATCCTTGTCGATCAAGGCCCAGCCAACCTCAATGCGGCCTTCTTCCTTCGCCAAGGCCCCGTGCCGGACGGCATTGGTCGTCAGTTCATGAACCGCCATGCCCAACGGCACCGCAATTTGCGAGGGCAGTTCGACAGCCGGCCCCGAGAGATGAATCCGAAGGCCAAGATCGTCGGAATAGGGGCCAAGCTCCTGGGTCAGCAATTGCTGGAAGGAAATCGATTGCTGAGGCTGCTCGGTCATGACTGCATGGGTTTTGGCCAGCGAAGCAATGCGCCCGGCGAAGGCTTCCTGGAACGCCTCAATGGTCGCCGAGCTTTTCGCCGTTGTGTTCATCACGCCTTGCACGGTCGCCAACGTATTGCGCACGCGATGGTGTAATTCGCGGATCAGCAGAGCTTGCCGCTGCTCGGTGCGCACATGATCCGTAACGTCATTCCCCTCGATAAAGATTCCGGTAACCTCGCCGTGGGTGCCTAGGATCGGCTGCCCGACGAAATCGATGTAATGCTCCTCAAGCTCGCAGTCCGGCGCATCCTGCAAGAAAATGCGCGTCTTGCGGCCAACATGAACTTCCCCGGTCTCGAATATTTTGTGCAGAATGCGGGGATAGTCCTGCCCTTCGGACTCCGGCAATCCTTCCCGTAATGGCTTGCCAATGAGATCGCGACCTCCGGCCAGCATCAGAAACGCAATGTTGACCAATTCGAACACAAGATCGGGCCCGCGCAAGACGCACATAAAACTCGGGGCTTGCATGACCAAGCGCCGCAGATGATGGACAGTCGCCAAAAGCGTCTGGTTGAGCACCTGCACGGACCCAGCCATTTGCACGAGTCCCTCGCGAGGCTGTGGCGCCGGCGGCAGACCCGTCAGATTCTTCGATAGCTGAAGTTCTGAAATATCCTGAGCATTCTTGAGCAGATATTCGACCTTACCATCCTTGTCGCGGATCGGTACATGGGTGCAGGTCCATAGACGCTCTTCGGCTCGGCCATTGATCGATACTGCATAGGATACCGACGGAAGCACGTCGACGACCCCGGTGTCCCGTACGCGGGTCAACGAGTCCTGCAAGATCCGTTGGCTTTCGCCGGTGGCGGGAAAGGCCTTGAAATAATTGAAACCGATCAGAGCCTCGCGCGGCTGCAGGGTCGCGTCAAGAAAAGCTTGATTCAAGGCGACGATCGTAAAATCCCGGTCCATCACAAGGAATGGCGTCGGAACGCTATTGAAAATGGCCTCGAAATCCAACTTTCTCTCCTCCTGCCCCTTTCAGCTTAGGCAAACGGCTGATGAACCCGGTCGATCTCATCCTCGCTGCGGCCTTCGCAATACTTTGGGGTCGGCGACTAGGATGATCTGTCGCGAACAGGCGGTTGTGGCAAGGGAGGACACACTATAGAAAAGCACGCTAATCATATCAATTATCGTAAAGGGTTGACATTTGCAGCCTCGCTCCATGAGGTACCAAACCTGACCCGCACCGAAGCGGTGCTGGATCAACGAACAAAGACGAGCTACCAATCGTTGCGTAGACGGCGCGCCCTATTGCCGTGCCTTGGCCGTTGAACGCCCCTGCAGGCAAAGCGTTCGTTTGCGTGCCGTGCGCGCCTCAATTCGCTGAAGAAACGTGACCATGCCTTCGATCGAGCGCCCTATCCGCCCCGGCGACCATGTTTTCCTGGTCGATGCATCATCGTTTGTATTTCGTGCCTATTTCCAGTCCATCCGACAGGACGCGAAATATAATTACCGCTCGGACCGCTTGCCAACCGGGGCCGTGCGGCTCTTTTGCACCAAGCTCTTCCAATTCGTGCGGGATGGCGCGAGCGGGATCAAGCCGACCCACTTGGCCATCATTTTCGATAAATCCGAGAACTCGTTCCGCAAGGAACTCTATCCCCCCTACAAAGCCAACCGCTCGGAACCGCCGGAAGATTTGATTCCGCAGTTCCCGCTCATGCGGGCCGCCGTGCGCGCCTTCGGACTGAAGCCCATCGAGCAGGACCGTTACGAGGCCGACGATCTGATTGCAACCTATGCCTGTCAGGCGCGCCAGCTGGGTGCCGATGTTCTCATCATTTCCGCCGACAAGGATTTGATGCAGCTCATATGCCCCGGCGTGGCCATGTATGACCCTGCCTCGGGCGAAGCGGGCGCCAAAGGGGCGCGAGAAGAACGCAAGATCGGCGTCGATGAGGTTTGCGCCTATTTCGGCGTTCCCCCGGAAAAAGTCGTCGATGTGCAGGCATTGGCCGGCGATTCAACCGATAATGTGCCGGGCGCGAGTGGAATCGGCCTGAAGACGGCGGCGCAGCTCATCTCCGAATATGGAGATCTCGAAACTCTGCTCGCCCGCGCCGGCGAAATCAAACAGCCTAAACGCCGCGAAACATTGACCAATCCCGAAAGCGTCGCGCTCATCCGCCTTTCGAAGCAGCTGGTCTCGTTGGTGCGGGACGTGCCGCTTGAAGTTCCGCTCGATTCGCTCGGCCTCCAGTCGCCGGAGGGAAAAAAGCTGATCGCCTTTCTAAAGGCCATGGAATTCACAACAATCACCAAACGCGCAGCTGAAGCCTATGCCACCGATGCGGCGCTGATCGAGCCCGATCCCGATCTCGCCGGACCAGCCGGCTGGCGGGGGCGCAATGGGGAAATAATGGCCGAGGTAGCGCCAGCGTCGCCGGAAGGCGCCCCTGCCGCGGCGCCCCGACGCAACGCCCGCTACGGCGAGCAAATCCCGGCGCCGATCATTGCCACCGGACCCGGCCATCTGGCCGCCACCCGCGCCGCCGAAGGCCTCGCCCGGGGCTTCGATACTAAAAGCTATGAGACGATCTCGAGTTTTGAAAAACTCGACGAATGTATTCTTGCCGCCTTCGAAGTCGGCGTGATTGCAATCGATACCGAGACCTCTTCGCTGCAGCCGACGCAGGCCGACCTTATCGGCATCTCCTTGTGCAGCACGCCGGGGCGTGCCTTCTATGTGCCTCTGCACCATCGCGGCGAAGGCGGCGGCGATCTGTTCGGCGGCGGCGAACTGCTGCCTGGGCAATTGCCGGCCGACGAGGTGCTTGCCCGCCTCAAACCTTTGCTCGAGGACCGCGGTGTCCTCAAGATCGCGCAGAACATGAAGTTCGACTGGCTCATCTTCAAACAGCGCGGCATCGAAGTGCAGCCGGTCGAAGATACTTTGCTCTTGTCCTATGTGCTTGACGCGGGCCGCACCGATCATGGAATGGACGTGCTCAGCGAAAAACATCTTGGGCATAAGCCGATCCAATTCGGCGAGGTTGCGGGCACGGGCCGCACCTTTATCGGGTTCGCGCGCGTGGCCATCGACAAAGCGACCGAATATTCGGCCGAAGACGCCGACGTTACCTTGCGTCTATGGCGAGTCTTGAAACCGCGCCTGCCGGCAGAACGCATGACCCATGTCTATGAAACGCTGGAACGCCCGATGATCGAGGCCCTGGCGCGGATGGAACAGCGCGGGATCACGATCGATCGCGCCATTCTCGCGCGGCTCTCCGGCGAATTCGCGCAGGACATGGCGCGGCTCGAAACAGCGATCCACGAACTCGCGGGCGAAACGTTCAATCTCGGTTCCCCGAAGCAGCTTGGCGACATTCTGTTTGGCAAGATGGGGCTTCCCGGCGCCAAGAAAACCGCGACCGGCGCCTGGTCGACCGCCGCCGGCGTGCTCGACGATCTCGCCGCCGAAGGCAATGAACTCGCCGCACGGATCTTGGACTGGCGGCAGCTTTCCAAACTCAAATCGACCTATACCGATGCCCTGCCCTCCTTCGTCAATCCGGCGACGGGGCGCGTGCATACATCCTACGCGCTTGCCGCGACGACGACGGGCCGGCTTTCCTCGTCGGACCCAAACCTGCAGAATATTCCGGTGCGCAATGAGGCCGGGCGAAAAATCCGCAAGGCGTTCATCGCGCAGGATGGCCACAAACTTATTTCGGCAGATTATTCGCAGATCGAATTGCGGCTGCTTGCCCATATCGCCGATATTCCGCAATTGAGAGCGGCCTTCGCGGAGGGCCTGGATATTCATGCGATGACCGCCTCGGAAATGTTCGGCGTGCCGATCGCGGGCATGCCGCCGGAGGTGCGGCGGCGCGCCAAGGCAATCAATTTCGGAATCATCTACGGCATTTCGGCCTTCGGTCTTGCCAATCAATTGAGCATCCCGCGCGAGGAAGCGAGCGCCTATATCAAGCGCTATTTCGAACGCTTCCCAGGCATTCGCAGCTATATGGATCAAACGAAAAAGGTCGCGCGCGAAACCGGCTATGTCACCACGATCTTTGGCCGCAAATGCCATTATCTGCGGATCACCGCCTCAAATCCCTCGGAACGCGCTTTCAACGAGCGCGCCGCGATCAACGCGCCGATTCAAGGGTCCGCCGCCGACATTATCCGCCGCGCCATGGTCCGGATGGACGAGGCCTTAGCGCAAGCCAAGCTTTCAGCGCAAATGCTTTTGCAGGTCCATGACGAACTGGTTTTCGAAGTGCCTGACAGCGAGGTCGCAGCCACCATCGACGTGGTGCGCAAAGTGATGGTCGATGCGCCGCATCCTTTTTTGCAGCTCGCGGTGCCGTTACAGGTCGATGCGAAGGCGGCACAGAATTGGGACGAGGCGCATTGAGGGGGGCGTTCGTCAAATGATGTGTTTGTCGGGATGCAGGCAGTCGCGGCTGGATTCCGGCGGCCACTTTGACCCAAAGCGGGAAGTTCGATCTACCGCTGCTATGCGCCACTAGCGGACTTCGCGGGCTGGATCGCGAAGGCGCTCACAGGGCACGAAGACCAGAGCTCTTCCTCCCGAGCGGGGGCAAACTGTGCTAAGAATCCGGTGGGTCCAGGGCCAAGGGCCTATCGGCACGAAGGGAGTGACCAAATGCGTTACGTTCTTGCTGCGATCTTCATTTGCGCGGTCGGTATGCCCGCGGAGTCCGCTCTGCCAACGGTCAGCTCCAATTCGCTTTCGGTGTTGAAAGGGAACCCAATAGTGCATGTAGTGAGGCGCAATCGCCCGCACTCTCATCGTCACAGCCGCAGCGGCGGCGGCATCCATCCTTTGGTCGGAAGCGGTGACTACTAAGTCGGAAGAGAAGCCATAGGGCTTCGATTGCGGCGCGAGCCGTCCAGCTCGGACACCGTAGCGGCAAGACGGAATAGATAGCTGTTTTTCAATGGTCAGGCGTGGCAGCATCGACTCCATCTGTTCGGATGGCGGCGATGGTTTTCCGGTCGCCGATGACTGCAGCATCGCGGACGACCGCTTCGAGCCGTTCATTGACGCTCCGACTAAGTTCGGCGAAGGACCCCTATAGGTCAATTCGCCCGTATCGGAGTTTGTTTCGGCGGGGCGGCTTGTCCTTCGACTCCGAAAATTGGGCGGCGCCCCGCCAATTACGCAGAGCGCCAGGTGCCGACATTCGGTCAGACACGATGGATGGCAGGAAAGGGCCGTAAGCAGCCCGTCTTCTCTTTCGACGCTTGGAGTTCGGCTCGAACTCGGACCGTATTGAAACTTGTAGCAGTCTTGATAAAGTGCAGAGCTATTGCCGAAATGGATTTCTACAAAAACCAGGCCTTTGCGGCTTTGTTCAAACTAATTCACGATCTCCGCGAACCCCGACCAACGCCTGATCGGGCGCTCGCCTCGTGCTCTTGTCAGATCAAAACTGAGGTCCCTTTTGCCGAAAATATGGGGTCCCGTTTCGTCGATCATCGACAGATTGAGGCACCGAACGCTGCCGAAATCGATCATGTCGTTGAATTTGATTGTTCGCGTCCAATTTTGGCCACTCTAGCGGCCTCCAGCTAATAAAGCGCTTCCGCAGCCTGAAGTGTAACAATAACGGTTGAGAAATTTAGGCAGCGATTATCCGAACACCGCATCTCTGGCCGGTCGCGACGCTCCGCATTGTTCGGCGCCGGCCTGGCCTCGTTACAGGGACCTCAAGAGGAAACCATATGAAGAAGATCGTCGCACTTGGCCTGGCAGCCGCCCTTTTACTCAGCTCAACGTCCGCATTCGCTTTTCACAGAAAGCCGAAAGCGCATCTCACATACTCCCCTGACCGTGTCCTGGTCGTGCACAGGGCCCATCGGGATCTTATTTATATTCCGCTTGTGACCCCTCTCTTCGACCAAGTTGTCATTCCGGTCCTGAATGGCGTCACGTTCGCAATCGTATCAGGATCGACAATGGTCTTTGGCGGCGTTGAATATGTTCTGACCAATCTTGCTCATCCACCGCATTCGTGCGTCGCGAAAGACAGCTCGTTGTATAGCTGTCAAGGGTAGGTTTCATCGACCCCTTATCGAGAATTCACGAGCCTCCTCGCGCCCACGTGGAACTCATTGCGACAGCGAGCCCGCGGCTCCCGCACTGAGGCCGGAGCCGTTGAGGCTCGTTAGTCCCCCGTTGTCCTCAGACGAGGCCGCGCAAACCGCCTTTAGTGCCGCGCGGATGCGCCGTCGGCTCCGTCAATCTGTTGGCCGATCAGCGCGATGGCCCGCTCATAGACCGTCGCCGCATTCCAGGCCTGGATCGCCGCGAAATTGGCTTCGCCGGGCTGGTATCCCGCGCCCGCCTGCCAGCCATGGGCCTTGAGGAAATTGGCCGTGGAGGTCAGCGCGCCGGCCGGGGTTTCGAGACTTCCGCCAGTGCCGTATTCGAGGATGGTCTTGGGCAAAAACTGGGTCTGGCCGATCTCGCCATGCATGGAGCCGCGCGAACTGGCCGAGAGAACCCCGCGATCGATCAGGGTCAGAGCTGCATAGAGCTGATCGGTGAAATAGGCCGACCGGCGGCAGTCATAGGCGAGCGTGGCCACGGCCGACAGGGTGTTCTGGTTTCCGTGCTCTCTGCCAAAGCCCGTCTCCATTCCCCAAATGGCCAGGAGCGGCCCCGGCGGAACGCCGTAGCGCTGCTGGATAGACGCAAAAAGGGCCGCATTGGATTGCTTGAGCGCGCGCCCGCGCGAGGCGATCACCGAGCCGCCCCGCTTGGCCAGAAACTGATCGAGCGACAAATGGAAGCTCCGCTGGCCACGGTCGGCCGCGATGGTGGCCGTTGCATAATTGGTGGCCAAAAGGGCTGCGACAGAAGAAGCGCTGACGCCCCTGGCCCTGGCTTCCTCGGCGAACTGCCTCTTCCATGCCTCGAAGCCGGCCGCTGTGTTCCCGCACTGTGCGGCGTCCGCTTTGCTGGCCATGCCCACGAGCGCCACCAAGGCTGCGATGATAGCTGTCTTGAACTGCCCGCCCTTTGTCATTCAGAACTCCGAGGTGTGATCGCCGATTCCCGCATTGTTCAAGGTCTGTGCGTTAATGTCAAAAATTAGCCGCGCTGCCCGGCGAGGCCCCCTCCAAGGGGGCGGACGTCGAGACAATTCCTCGATTATAGGGTAGGTGCCAGCCCTTGGCCGGCGTAACGGCAACGCTTGGCGCAGGGCATCCAAATCCGCCTGGACCGGCTGATTCGACAGAGCCAAAGGCAGTCCTAGACCTCGCAGAACGCGCTCACCTGCTCCGGCAAATCGGCGCCGAGCATTTCAAAGCCCGCGACGCGCAGAATCGCGCGCGCGGGGCTCATGGTGACGGCGAGCCGCGTATAGGGATTAAGGACCGGCGGCTTCAGCCATTCGAAACCGCCGCGCGACAAGGGCCCGTTCCAGCCTGCAAGCGCGTCATGCCGGTCGCGGCAGCGCGCGGCCGCCTCCGCCGGCGAGGAGGTGAGAAAGCGGCTGGCCGCAAGCCGCGCTTCCCACTTCGGGCGGCTCGGCATCCAATCATTGGCCGCGCTCGTCTCGTGCTCACGTGTCTCGAAACTATCCTCGGTTCGCTCGATCACGCAGCGCTCGCCCGGCGCGCAGCCGATCAGCGTATAGATCACCGGCCGTGCCACCGGCGTCTTTTCCAACGCGCTTTTCGCGGCGGCATAGGTTGGACAAGTCTCGAAGACTTGGCGCAGCAATTGATCGGGGGGCATGTGGCGAACATTGGCCCATGTATGAACTGCATTGGCCGCAAGGTCGTAAAAGCGCAGCCACGGATGGCGGGTGCGGCGCCACATCGGCGCCTGGTTGACGCAAGCCGCGAACCGGCTCGGCGCCATCGCTGTCAGGACGCCCGCATAGCCAGCCCAGGTGACGCTGAAATAGTCGCCCACGGGGGCGCTTGTGCGAACGACATCGGTATGGCGGCCGAGCCCCGGAAATGGCCAATCGAGCGTGCGTGCGAGCCAGGGCACGCCCTCTTCCTCGCGCGCGAGCGAGGTGCATCCCCATAGATACGAGCCGTTTAAAAACCAGACTCCCGGATAGCCGAGCATCGCCGCGATTTGCGCGATTTCCGGCACATAGGGCGAGCACGACCGGGTCAGCCAGCGGCGCGCTGCGCCATCCAACGCCGGCAGAAAGGGCGTGACCGCACGCGGAAAGACCGTGAGGCAGTCGTCGCGCAGAGCCCGCGCGCGATCGCGGCTAAGCTCCGCATGCCGGAGAGGCCCACCGTCGCCGACATCGATCATGGAAATAGCTGGCATGACGGCCCTCATAAACCGCTCATCGAGGCGCTCGACGCATTTGGCAGCGCCAGCGAGCAATAGACCAAAAAAACGAAACTTAAAATTATACCCAACCTCACGCTTCCGCTTTATTTCGGCTTCATATCAAACCACGCATATGCCCGCAGCTTTGCACAGAGAGTATCAATCCGGCATTAGGTAGCAAACTCACCTAAATTAATATTGTGAAAAATTGGGTTTCGGCCGACTTTGTTGGACAAGGTTGGCCACCTATGTCCGAACCACAAATCGTTAACACCCTTCGCACTAAGCGCGACGAACTAGAGCGCATTATCAGCTCTTACGAAAAGGCCACAACAGCCGCCCGCCGCGACCTGGCACACATCAACGCAACGCTGGAATTGCTTGAAAGAGAAAGCCTGCCAAACGCCTATCCGTCGCGCCTATCAATCGCCCGTACATTCAAGCGCGGCGAACTTTTTGCATTATGTCGGGCTGCGCTTGCCGAGACCCCAGAAGGCTTGGACACACGCGAACTGGCGCGGGCTGTGATCCGCGCCAGGGGCATGGATGAAAACGATACAGTCTTGCGTAAGGCAATCGGCTTTAGGATCGTTCAAGCCATGCTAAGGCAAGAAATGCGAGGCCTGATCACCGGGGCTGGGAAGCACAAAGGCGCAAGAGTATGGCGCTTTGGCAACATTGCTTGATGTAACAAACATTTAAGCATAAAACTTAAATGTACTTTTCAACTTGCGGCATGAAAATGAACGCGGGGTGATTTGCCATGAACAAATTATACTTCGGCGATTGCATTGATTGGCTTGAAAAAATTACTTCAGCCAGCATCGATATGATCTATTTAGATCCGCCTTTTAACTCCCAAGCATCTTACAATATTTTATATAAATCGCCGCACGGCGATCTAAATGCGCAATATCAGTCCTTTGCGGACTCATGGCGTTGGGGAACGCCGACGGACATTGCCTTTTCGCGGATTATGACAAGCGGGTCACCGGCAGCGGGAATTATCTCATCATTTCGAAATTATATGCAGACGAGCGACCTAATGGCCTATCTCGTCATGATGACCGTGCGACTGATCGAAATGCGGCGCGTACTTAAGCCGACCGGTTCACTCTTTCTTCATTGCGATGCGAGTGCTGGTCATTATCTCAAGATCATTCTCGATTCCATTTTTGGACCGACCGCATTTAGAAATGAGATCATCTGGCGCCGTTCAATGGGTAAGTCATTGATGACAAAGCGGCTGCCGACGAATCACGATGTCATTCTTTTCTATGCTTATGGTGAGAACTTTTGGAACGAAGAAGGTGCCTTTCTACCCTATGATGAGAGTAATCTCACTGACAAGACAGCCGAAAAATATACTACGCGAGATGCAGATGGACGACTCTATCAACTCACCAGTTTGATAAATCCAAACTCTGACCGTCCTAATTTGACTTACGAATTTTTAGGGGTAACGCGAGTTTGGAGATGGACGCGCGAGCGTATGCAGGAGGCTTACGAACAGGGCCTCGTAATCCAAAGCGCGCCAGGGCGCGTCCCAAGATTTAAAAGATATCTTGATGAGCAACGAGGGCTTCCGGTTGATGATGTCTGGACCGACATTCCGCCATTAAACTCACAAGCCGCAGAGCGCCTTGGATATCAAACGCAAAAACCGTTAGCTCTTCTGGAACGGATCATCAAACTTGCAACATCTCCCGGTGACACAATCCTAGATCCATTTTGTGGGTGCGGGACAGCAATCGAGGCAGCACATAAACTTGATCGTAAATGGATCGGAATCGATATAACCGCCCTTGCTATCGATGTAGTTGAAAGACGACTTTCTCGTCTTAATTTGAGGCGTGGCGTTCAGTATGAAGTAGAAGGGATTCCGCTTGATTTAGCTGGCGCTCACCGTCTTTTCGAGACAGATGAGCACCAGTTCCAGCTTTGGGCCATCACGCTTGTTGATGGACAGCCGCGAGAGGGTGGAAAGAAAGGCGCAGATAAGGGAGTAGATGGTTGGATTTACTTCCAAGATGATGCGCGAACAATTGGTAACGGAATTATCTCGGTCAAGGGGGGTAAAAACATTCACGCGGAACATATCCGTGAGCTTTATGGCGCAATGGAATCACACCATGCAAAGCTCGGCATTTTTATCTGCCTGCACAAACCTACATCAAAAATGATTGAAGCTGCGCGGTCGGCTGAATCAATTGAGGCGGGCGGTAAGATGCGACCTCGGATTCAAATTAGAACTATTGAAGAGCTATTTCGCGGTCGTAAACCAGAACTTCCTCCGGTCTATGACATCATATCAGCTGCCGCCGCTTCTCGTAGATTCTCTCAAAAGAAGCCGACCCTGCCGCCGACGCCGCAGGAACTTAGAAAAGCTCCTCAGTTCAAACTACCGATCTCTGGCGGTCGGAAGGGAGATGCACAAAAGCATCTCCCTTTGGATGAGCCAGTGCTTATCCCGCCGGGGATGACAGCTAAGGAGAGGAAGCATCGCTAGGCTTGCGCCCTTTGCCAATAACCCTTCCATTGCCGCGATACGGGATGAGATAGCGCAGCATTCGTCGCCATGAGGTACTGCTCGCCATTGCTGGCGCGACGGTTGTTTTCACGCCACGCCATTTCCGAGGCATAAGCACCAAGATAGCGCCCGCTGATATGGTGATGCGTGCCGATTTCCGCGCGACGAAGGCGAGAGAAGAAACTTTCCGCCTGATTGGTGCAGGCATCGCCATCTGAATAGCATTCTTCATGATTGATGCGCTTCGTAAGGAAGCGCTCGTGCAGAATATCCCAGTGCCGCGCCTCGTCGGCATGGAGGATGGCATTGCCATCAACGCGTTCGGCGATAGTCTGAATAGATTGAGCTTCGGAACGGAAAACAAAGGGAAGTGTAATCCCGCCTCGCTCGCGCATGATCACCACGACGCGGCGCTTGCCGGTCTGATTTTCTAGCAAGCGCCGATCGCGGCGGTTCTCTTTCCAATTGGTTGGCTTCACGTAACCGCCATAATAGGCCCCGTCGATCTCGACTTCGCCAGAAACGGTTTCGTCTTTCATTTCATCCGCAAGAGCTTCGCGGATTTTATGAGCCAGGACGAAAGCCGTCTTGTACTGGCAATCAAGATCGCGCGAGAGCTGCAAGGCGCTATGGCCTTTTGCGCCGTTCATAAAGATCGCGATGGCAAGGAGAATGTCGCGGATAGGCATCTTGCGGCTGGCGAAAATGGTGCCGGACGTGACCGAGAATTGGTGCGAACAAGCCTTGCACTTCCAGAGCTTGCGGGTCTCGTATTTGTAGATGGCACCGCATTGGCAGCGCGGGCATGCCGGCTGGCCATCGGTATCGGCCCAGCGGATTAGCCGGAAGGCCTCATGGGCTTCCTGATCCGACATGCGGGCGACTTTCGCTAGGCTTAGCGAATGCGCCGCAGTGGAAAGGAGGAAGTGCTGAGACATTTGAACGCCAACGATTTCCGTTGACGTTATTGATAAGCGTTGACAGCGTTGGCGTCAACCAAAATCGTTGACGTTCGCGTTTTTTCTTCGTATCACCGTCACATGTCACCGGAACAATGTCGAGCGGCACGGGCATGGCTGGGGTTATCGCAAGACGGTCTTGCCACCGCCGCGTGCGTCGCGAACTCGACCGTTCGAGATTTCGAGGCTGGGCGTCGCGTTCCGATCGCGAATAATCTAACGGCAATTCAAGCTGCGCTGGAGGCGAAAGGAATCGCTTTCGTTGATAGCGGCGAGACATATGGGATCACCTACGCCAAGCCGAAAAAAGACTAAGCGCCCTGGACGGATTCCACCGATTTTGTTACAAAAGTCGATGGACTAGGAGGGGATTGGACCCTCGGGAGCAACCGTGGATAGGGGAGCCCCGTCACCAGACCTAGCCCGTTGAAACAGGCGAGCTAACACGCCTGTTCCGTCTTGTTGGCCAATATAGGCCGCCACTTCTTCCTTCGCGGGGCAGAGATGGCGGCCTTTGCTTTATCTAGGCTTCGACAACGTCGGTCGCCGCGCCGAAGCTCTAACTCTTGTCATCGCAACCTCCAACACCAGCGGACAGTATTGCTGTTTTTGGATTGCGTCAATATGCTTATCCAAAAATCTCATCAAATGATTTGACAATGTGGATAGTATGACCTATAAGAGGATAGCGGCAATCCATTTGAGCGAATGGAGCTATCCTCATGGCTGGCGAAACTGTATCCATTTCCGAGGCTGCGGCCTCGAAGTCCGAAGACGATAAGCAGACTAGGCAGCGTTCAACGATCGCCTTCCCTTATGAAGATCTCGATTCGTCGATAAAACTTGTCGAGGCTATCCACGGAAATGCGGGGCTTGGAGACTGTGGCGACGATCAATTGGCGGCATGGTCCGGCCAAAGCCCTAAGAGCAGCGGCTTTCGCATCCAAATCGCGGCTGCGCGGCTGTTTGGGCTGATTGATTCCGAAGGCGGCCATTACAAGCTCACGCAACTCGGCGCATCCGTTATGGACCCGGCACAGGCGCGAACGGCAAAGGCGCAGGCGTTTTTGAATGTTCCCTTATTCAAGGCCATTTTTGAAAAGTACAAGGGCAGCGTTTTGCCATCGCAGGCTTCGGCTTTGGAGCGTGAAATCGTTGGCCTCGGGGTTTCAGATAAAGTTAAAGACCGGGCGCGGGTAAAGTTCGAAAAGTCAGCAGAACAGGCCGCGTTTTTTGAGCATGGGAAAAATCGATTGGTGATGCCCGCCGTGGCGACTGGCGTTGAAGTTTCTCCGCCGCCGCCGCCAAAGGTCGAAAAGAACGGTGGGGGTGACGGGGGCGACAATCTGGATCTTGATCCGCTGCTTATCGAACTCCTAAAGAAAATTCCTGCTGCTGATGCGGGCTGGCCCGCGCCACAACGCCTTCGCTGGTTCCGGACCTTCGCAATGAACGTGTCTCAAATTTATGACGACGATTCCAGCCCAGTTGAATTGGACATTAAAATTTTATCCGAGGGCTAACGAAGGTCATTGCTCGACGATTGCGTCACAGCCCAAAAAGGAGAGGGGGCGACTGCAAGCAGTCGCTACCAACGGTCATACGCACTAATTTTGGGAGCGGCACGCCGTTCGGTCAAGGGGCGCCGTTCATTTCCCAACAATGGTGAGTTTGCTACCTAATGCCGTATCAATCGTACCAAAATGTTTCACGTGAAACATTTTGGTACGATAGGCAAAGATGCGGACCCGCCAATTTTGGCGCGGAGCTCCTTGGATGCGAGGCTTGTGGCGGCAAGCAACGCGGACTAAACCTTCGCCCGCAGCGAACGGACGTCAATGCGGCGCGCGAAGCCTTTTCGAACCGGCTCGGCGGGAGATATCGAAGCCATGCTACCACGTCGCCGGATCGCTTTCTTGCATGTGATGTTGACGTCCGGATTTTTTTTTCTGACGGTTGCGTTTGCTTTGATCGCGATCGTCGCGCTGACGCTGCGTTTTGCCGAACGGCCGCAGGTGCTGAAAGTGGCGGTCGGGCCCGCCGATGGCGACAACGCAAAGCTCGTCGCGGCGATTGCCCGTCATCTGGAGCAGAGTCGCGGCCGCATTCGGTTTACGATCCTTCCTGTCGAAGATCTGACCCAAAGCGCCGAAGCCCTGGAACAGGGCCGCGCCGATCTGGCTGTCATTCGGAGCGATGTCGCTATCCCGGCCAACGGTGCGACCGTCGTCATTCTGCACAATGATATCGCGCTTCTCGCCGCCGCGGCGGGCTCCAAAATCACCAAGGTCGCCGATCTTGCCAAGAAGCGGGTCGGGATTCTCCCTGGACGAAAAGCGAATGCTTCGCTGCTCGATGCGATCCTTGCTGAATACGAAATCGCTCCCGACACTGTTCAGAAAATCATGCTGTCAACGGACGATTTGGCACAAGTCGTGACGCAGAAAGGAGTCGATGCGATCCTCGCCGTCGGTCCCTTACGCGGTCACTCGATTGAAGTCGCGACGGCCGCCTTGATGTCGCGCAGTCATGCCCTGGTTTTGATCCCGGTCGACGCCGCAGAGGGTATCGCGGCCAGAAACCCGGCCTATCAAAAAGGCGACGTTCCAGCCGGATTTTTCCACGGTGTTCCGCCCCAACCCAAGGAGGATTTGGCAACCCTTTCGGTCGCAATTCGGCTTGAGGCACGCCAGAACCTCTCGGAGGAGATCGGAACAGCGCTCACCAAACGCCTCTTTGCGATGCGGCGTTCGCTGCAGGCCGAAGTGCCGATCGCCGCATTCATGGAAAAGCCCGACACCGCGAAGGATTCCGCCGAAGCGGTTCACGCCGGCGCCGCAGCTTATTACGATAACGACGAAAAAAGCTTCATGGATCAATATGGCGACTGGCTCTACATCGGCGCCATGCTGCTCAGCGGATTGGGTTCAATGGTCGCCGCCATGTTTGGTCTGACCAAGGCGCGGGCCCGCAAATCGGCTTTGGCTCTGGTCGATGAGCTGATCGAAATCAAGCAGGCTGCCCATGCGGCGAAAGAGATTTCGCAACTGAATGGACTCGAAGCGCAAATCGAAGACTTATCCACGAAAGGCTTGCGCTTTGCGCGCGACAATAATTTCGATGAGGCGGGACTTGCGGCGCTCCGGCTCGCGATAGACGAAGCTCGCCGGGCCATCGGCGACCAGCGCAAAGAGCTTGAAGCAAGACCATCGATTGTTGTCGACAACACCTTGGCACCATCGCCGCGCGCGCGAACATGAGCAAGCGTCCCGGATCGGGTGCAGAAAGCCGTCCATGCGCAAATACATCGTCATTGCCGCGTCGGCCCTCATGGCCGCAGGCGGCGGGGCCGCCTTGTATCTCTCTATTTTAGCGTTCCTGCATGAGCGGCACGAGCAGCAAGAAAATCGCTTCATTCAGGCCGCCATCGGCGCACCCGTCGTTAACCCTGACCTGCCGATGGTGCTCATCATTGGCGACAGCATATCGGTGCCTTACACCGTGCCGGTAAGGCTCAGGTTGGAAGGCATCGCAAACATTTTCCATCCCATGGAAAATTGTGGAGGCACGCTCAAAATACTTCAAAAGCTCGATGGCTGGCTTGGGTCGACAAAATGGGCGGTGATCCATTTCAATGCGGGCCTGCATGACCTGGCGCATGTCCAATATGAAAATGTTGCGCCCGGAAAGCAAAAAATGGTTCCTGTCGGACAAGGCCCCCGCTGGGTTTCCCCCGAATCCTATCGCGCCAATCTTGAGGAGATTGTCGAACGGCTCAAGAAGACGGGCGCGAGGCTGATCTTTGCCACGACGACGCCGGTTCCGGTTGGCGAGGCAAATCGCCTCCCCGAGGATGTGGCGCTTTATAATCAGGCCGCCCTCTCGGTGATGCGCAAAAACAATGTCCAGATTGACGATCTGAACGCGGTCAGCGTGGAGAGTGCGGGCCTATTCCAAATGCCGCGGGATGTACATTTCCTTCAGCAAGGCAGCGACATCCTCGCCGATCGGGTGGCTGCAAGCATCAAAACCGCACTCCCCAGCAAGCTCCTGCCATGACCTTGGAGTAAAGTTGCAGCGATTCGCCGAAAGGTCCGCTCATGAACGAGATTCATTCTCTTTTTATCATTGGCCTCATCGCAGTTCTGGCCCCCTTGCTAGCGCGGTTGCCTCCCTTCATCCGATCGCCCGTGGTCGTCCTGGAATTGCTGCTCGGAATATTGATCGGCCCAAGCGGCGCAGGCTGGGTGACCAGCCAAGGCGCCATCGGATTTCTCGGTGAAATCGGTCTCCTCTTCTTGTTTTTTCAGGCCGGCTTCGAGTTCAGTCCCGACAAAATTGGAGCTACTCCGCTTCGATTCGGCGCGCTCGCGTGGCTCGTTTCCTTAGGCTTGGCCAGCGTTTTTGTAGGATTGCTTTATCTGGTCGGATTGGTTCAAGCGCCCTTGCTTATCGCGGTGGTATTGCCCACGACCGCCTTTGGCATGCTCATTCCCATTCTCCGTGATACCGGCGACCTGGACAGCAATTTTGGCCGCTATGTCCTCGGCGCGGCGGCACTAGGCGAACTGGGTCCTATTATCCTGGCCCCGCTCGCGTTGGCGCATGCGCATCACCACCTCCATCAGACTCTCTTGACCATTGTTTTTCTGGCCATCGCGATCGGCGCGATCTTTTTCGCAAGGAGCCTCCGCTCGGACAGACTGTCGATCCTGATCAGGCGATGGTTGCGGGATAGATCGATTTTGCCGGTCAGAATTTCGATCTTGCTTCTCCTAGGGCTGGTCTCGCTGGCCACTGAGCTCGGGATGGAGATGGTTCTTGGAGCCTACGCGGCCGGAATAGTCATCGCAATGCTCGTGCGCGACACGAGAGCGGAGATCCTCGAGGATCGTCTAACATCAATCGGCTCGGGATTTTTCGTGCCCTTGTTTTTCATAACAAGCGGTGTTGAATTCGATCTGCCCGCACTCGCGACCAGTCCCGCGAGCCTTGCCCGCCTTGTCCTTTTTTGCGCGGGCTTTCTGTTCATCCGCGTTGTTCCAGTTGTCTTGTACAGGCGGGTGTTGCCGGAGCGCGATTTACTTCCGCTGGCTCTTTTCTCGTCCACTACGCTGCCGCTTGTCGTCGCGGTGACCTATTTGGGCGTGCGAACGGGCGACATGCTGCCGGAGAATGCCACCGCGCTTGTGGGCGCTGCCGTCCTAACGGTCGCCATTTTTCCAAGCCTTGCTATTTTGCTGAGGTCGAAATCAGAAGAGGGGCAGCCAGAAGGCCCGGTGGCCCTCGCCGCCCGCCGCCTCGCCGATTTGGCCTCTGCGCAATTTTCCAGATTCGTTGTCTTCGTTACTCAGAAAACCGGGGAAAAGCGCGATAACTAAAAGATTTTTACATTAGGCCCAGGCTGCTTTGACGAGGGAGGCCCCTGCGTAAGAGGAAACGCATCTCGCCCGGATCGCTGCCGCCGCCCTACTGTCCCACATGGGAACCCGTGAACGAGCCGCGCATGCCGCGAGCGGATTGCCGGAGCCAAAACCGGATGTCGCGGCCTTCCCGCGCGGGAATCGCATAGTAAGGCGGCGGATCATGGTAGGGCATTGCTGGCGGCGCGCTCAGCAGGCCCGTCAGGCGGCGCGTCGCGGCGGCCCAGGAGAGTCGCTCGGCCACCTGGGGGTCGTCACGCGGTTCCTCCGCCATCGCCTTGTGCCAGCAGGCGGCAAACTCCGTGTCCGTCTCAAACACCAGGCAATTGTCAAACTGCTCGAAGAAACGGTTCGACGTGTGCCTGGGCAGGATCACCCATTTCCGCATCGCCAGCGCTTCCGCCGTGGTCGTACAGAGCACTTCGCTGGTCGAACAATTGATGAAGACGCGGTAGGGAGCAAGGCAACGCCATGGCGTCGCGGTGCCCCCGCGCAGCACGGCGGCGACACGATAGGCTGACTCCTGCGCCCGGACATAGCTCAAGTCGCCGTTGCCAAAGAGATCGATCTGCGAAACTCCAGCCGTCTTCAATAGACGGAAGGCGTTATGCAGACCCTTCTCCGGGATCAGCTTGCCAATAAAATACGCGCCCTGCGTCGGACCCGAACTCTCCGGCGCGGCGAAGAAATTCGCCCCCACGCCATTCAGGCTCACCATCGGTTCCCCCAGCTCCCGCAGAAACGGGGCGGCAGAGACGACGGAGAAGCTATGGTCGCAAATCCGCCGGCTGAGAACCCTCGTCATCGCCCGCGACAAGGGGCGGATCCAGCGGCCGGTGCGAAGGCCGACGAACGCGGGGAAATTCGTATGCAAAAGGCTGATGACGAGCGGAAACCGATGCTTGAACCCGAATGCGGAAAGATCGAGCCATCTACCGTCGAAGAAGTGCCGCTCGAGCTCTTCCAGAATCAACGTCCGATGGCGGCGAAGCACGCTTGCGATCGGCATAGCCGGGAGGGGGAGCGCCCAGGTTGCATTGAAGCGGACGGGATAAAAGACAATGTTTGGCCGATGCGGACGGAGTGCGTCCGGCAACCACGCTTCGATTTCCCTGACCTGCGCGTCCGGGTCGGCAAAGCTTCGCCCATATTCCCGCTCCTGCTCCTCGAGCGCAAACCAGGGAAGATAGAGCGTTGTGGGCCAGCCGGCCTCGACGAGGCTCGCGGCGCGGATCAACGGGTTGACGCTCGTGCCCGTCAGATTCGGGATGGCCGACACCGTGACGATCCCGACGTCGCGTGGCGGCCCGCTGCCGTCGAGTTGCAGCGGATCGATTTTGATCAACGGCGCCGGCATGCAACCGCAATTCTTAATGGAGACCAGGCCGTCGACATCGAATTGGCTCTCGCAGCGAGGCCGCATGGGGTTTAACGTTCGGGCTTTCAGGCTTTCCCGAATCGGTGGGATCTTACGGCAAAAGAGCCAGAAACATGAACCTTCGCGCGCTTCCGTATCGAGCGCCGATCAGAACGGATGATATTGATAGAGCCAGGTTTCGCTCAGGATTTTTTCGCCAGCGCGCAGGAAGAGGCGCATCTCGACCGGATCGCTGCCGGCCACGGTCAAATCGAACTGGGCGCGCCAATGGCCCGGCACATCGTCCGGCACCGCCTCCGTGAAGACATAGGAAAAGGTCCCGCGCGAGGCCCACAGCACCGCCTCCGGCTTGACGCCGAAGGGCAAGGCTTCCAGTGGCGGTCCCTTGAATTCGACCATGAATTTGCGCACGCCCTTGGGCCGTGGCTGGCCCGGCTGGCCGCCATTGCCCAGGCGCGTCGCAACACAGCGGGCAAGCTCGGTCGGAAAGGGCTCGTCCGCCGTCCAATAGAGACGATAGGAAAGCTTGACCTCGGACCCTGCCGTCGCGGCTTTTTCCGGCACCCACATGGCGACGATATTGTCGTGGATCTCATCGTCGGTCGGAATTTCGACGAGCTGGATGGCGCCTTTGCCCCAGGGGCCGAGGGGCTCCACCCAAAGGCTGGGCCTGCGGTCGTAATAGACGCCGTCCTGATAATGGTCGAACGAACGGTCGCGTTGCACGAGCCCAAACCCGCGCGGCGAATCATCCGCGAAGGATGAGGTCATGATGCGCGGTGCATTGTTGAGGGGACGCCAAAACCGCTCGCCGCTTCCAGCCCAAACAGAGAGGCCATCGGAATCATGGACCTCGGGCCGCCAATCGGCTCCGGTATCCTTCTTGGTTTCCGAAAACCAATACATGGAGGTCAAAGGCGAAAGGCCGAACCGCGCAATGTCCGCACGCAAAAAAAGCGATTGCTCAATGTCCATGATCACGCCCTTGCCGCGCGACAATACAAACCGGCAGGCGCCTACAATCGAGGGGCCTTCGAGCAAGGCATAGATCGTCAGTGAAGTGTCGGTTTCGGCCTGGTCGATATAGAATTTGGTA
This sequence comes from Beijerinckiaceae bacterium, assembly GCA_004564215.1. NCBI lineage: Bacteria > Pseudomonadati > Pseudomonadota > Alphaproteobacteria > Hyphomicrobiales > Beijerinckiaceae > Beijerinckiaceae bacterium. The sequence goes on from CP024846.1 coordinate 1,298,023, forward strand.
AAATCTGGAAACTCTTCGGGCTTGCCAGCGACCGCGACATCAAGCGCCACGGCCCGTGCCGACAGCCCATATTGGTGCAATTCTCCGATCGTACGAAAATAATCGGCGCCAAGAAATGCTACCCAATCATTCTTGCGCCAGTCGAGCGCGCCACCACGGGCTTCCTGGACCCGCAAGCCCGCGAAGCCCGCACCTTGCGGCAACTTCTTGGCGACCGAATCCGCCGGCATATCGAAATAGCTTTGATCGTAAATGATTTCGCGCGCCTTGCCCGCCACGACAACATTCATTTCGACAGCCTTTTGGAAAAACATGCCGAGATGAAAAAAGCTGACTGGAAACCGGCCCGGTCCATCGGCGAACAGTGCATGGTTCATATCGAATTTGATTTTGCCCCAGGCTTCATAATCGATCTTGGAAACGATCTCGGGTGCCGGCCGCGTGGGATCTGCATAAGGCTCGCGCGCCATGCGTTGCGCCGTCGCTTTGAGGCCATCGAAGGAAAAAGGGCGTGGCGGCCCGAGCTTCATGGCCTCCGCCGCGAAGCCCTTGCCGATACCGGTTCCCGCGAGCCCAAGCGCTGAGGCGGCCTTTAGCACCGTTCTCCGGTCAAGGGCTGTCGTCATTTTTCTTTCCTTCGGTCTAATGCGTGAGATTTGGCGGTGCCGGCCAAGGCGCGGCGCAACGGCGCCGCAGGCCAAGCTCGGGGATGCCGGAAGGAGTCTAGCGGATGGGCTCGTGCCTGATCGCGGTGCGCATGAAATAATAGAGCAGCACAAAGCCGCAGAGCGCAAAGATCGCTTCGATGATGCGGCTGATCATAGGGTCGAGCTGCAGAAGGCCGCCGAGCGCCCATCCAGCCGCCCAGGACGCGCCAACCATTTCGGTGCCGACCAGGATGGCAACCGCGATCAGGGTCGATACATGCAGCCAGTTGATTTTCTTTGCTTCAGCCAAGAGCCGGTCTCTCCATACATTTCGCCGCTGCGGTCTGATCCCTGCGGTTATCGCTCCAAAAGCTACTATATCCATTGGGAGGACCGGGCAAGCCTCCCGCCGACCGACGAATCGATGTATAATTACCGATAAAGGCCAAAACCCAGACTAGGAAACGCCGATGGAACAAGAGGTTGCTAACGTCCGTGAGACGCTTGGCGTAGACTGTCCCTGGCTTGCGGTCTATCCCCCCGATGTTCCGGCAAGGATCGAGTCTCTGCCTTACCGGTTACTCGGCGAGATCGCGCCGGATTTGGCCGGGCGGCGGTCCGAGGCTCGGGCCTTCACCACGATCATGCCGAACGGCATGTCTGCAAGCCTGACCTTCGCCCAAGTCGATCGCTATTCCGATGATTTTGCAGCCTTTTTGCGGGAAAGACTAGGCTTGCAGCCGGGAGCCAGGGTCGCGATCCAGATTCCAAACGGCCTCGCTTATCCGATCGCCGCGTTCGGAGTCTTCAAAGCTGGCTGCATTCTCGTCAACGTCAACCCGCTCTACACCCCGCATGAGATGGCGCATCTTTTCGCGGATGCGGAGCCCGCGGCGATCATCGCCGTCGACATGTTCGCCGAAAAGCTCGCCGAAGCGATGAAGCAGGCGCCCATCCCGCATGTGATCCTGACCGAGGCGGCGAGCTTTTTTTCAGCGCCGTCGCGGCGTCTGATTGGGTTTGTGCAGAAATACGTCAAGCACCAAATCCCGAAGCCGCCCTTCCACCACATCAAGATCGCCAAGGCACTTGCCCTGGGCGCGGCAAGCATTCGTGGCGGCGCCAATGTCAAGGACTATACCAAGGGGCTGGAGCCCTCCGACATTGCATGCTTGCAATACACCGGCGGAACGACCGGCGTGAGCAAGGGGGCGATGCTGACGCATCGCAATCTCATCATGAATGTGGCGCAATTCTTCTGTTTGGGCGGCTCCGAGATGCGCGAGAGCGATCATCTTTTGACTGCGCTGCCGCTCTACCACATCTTTGCGTTCACCGTGAACTTCCTCGGCTTTTTCATTCGCGGCGCGCATAATGTTCTGATTCCCAGTCCGAGGCCGCTGACCAACCTTCAGAAGGCCTTCGAAAAAGAACCGATCAGCTTCATCACCGGCGTCAATACTCTGTACAACGGCCTTTTGAACGAAGCATGGTTCGTCGCGGCTCCCCCGAAGACCCTTCGCCTGTCGGTTGCCGGCGGCATGGCTTTACAAGAAGCCGTGGCCGTGCGCTGGAAAAAGGTCACCGGAACCAATCTCATCGAGGGCTATGGTCTCAGCGAGGCTTCGCCCGCCCTGACCTGCAATCCGAGTGAACGGCCAAAGCTTGGAACGATCGGCGTGCCGCTGCCTTCAACCGAGCTGAAATGCGTCGACGATCAAGGACGCGTCGTCCCCATCGGCGAGCCGGGCGAACTGATCGCGCGCGGACCGCAGGTCATGCCCGGCTATTGGCGACAGCCTGACGAAACCGCGAATGTGTTGCGGGACGGATGGCTCTATACGGGCGACATCGCAAAGATGGATGCCGAAGGCTATTTCAGCATTGTCGACCGGCGCAAGGACATGATCCTCGTCTCGGGCTTCAATGTCTATCCCAATGAGGTCGAGTCAGTCCTTGCCGAATTGAGCGGCGTGAAGGAATGTGCCGTCATCGGCATCCCCGACGAGGCGACGGGCGAAGCCGTCAAGGCCTTTATCGTTCGCAGCGATCCCGCCCTCGATTTCGAGACCGTGCGGGAATTCTGCAAAGGCGAACTTGCCAATTACAAAGTTCCGAAACATGTCGAATTCCGCGGGGATTTGCCAAAATCCAATGTCGGTAAGATCCTGCGCAAGGATCTACGCAAATAGGCGCGCCGCCCTTTACCAGCGCAAGAGCCGCGACCCCGCCAGTGCGCCGAGCCCCGCCACGAACGCAATCGCCAGCGTGTACCAGGTCGTCACGAACAGCGGCGAATCGTCCGGGCAATGCGTCGCGTAAAGCGCCGCACCGATGGCTCCGGCAAAAAGGCCGGCGCCCGCGCCCGCAAGAGCCGGCCTATCCGGCGCGCCCCGCCGCAAGGCAAAGAGGGCTGCAGCGAGCGGCGCGAGGCCGAGAAAGGGAATGCTGATCAAACACACAACCGCATTTGTTCCGATCAGTCTTTGGCCCCAGAGGTGAGCCGGAACGACGATCAGTTCGGCAAGATTGGCAGCCGCCAGCGAAAGCGGCACGATCGCCAGCAGGATCGCCACACGGCGGGGGTCCCTCCCCGGCTGTACAAGGCGCAGGACAAGTTTTGCGGACAGCACAACGAGCAAGACGGTCACGCAGAGTTTGAACAAGAACCGCGGTTCGGCAAGCAATTCAAGTAAATGAGGCCGCGGGCCAAGTGTCACGAAAAAAAGTGCTGTCGCGAGGGCGAACCCCGGCACGAGAGCCGCCGCAAAGATCGAGCGCAAAGGCATCCGGCGGACGGTACTGTCGGCGGCGAGGGCACGAATGAGCTCGTTGGTCTTCACGTCTCGCCTTCCTTGAATTTTTCAGCGAGCGCGGCGAGGCCGCGATGGAGGGTGACGCGGACCGACCCCTTGCTCATCGAAAGACGGGCGGCTGTCTCGCCGATGGAAGCGCCGTCAATGGCGATGGCTCGCACCACCTCACGTTGCTTAGCCGGGAGGCTCGGCAAATGGCGGTCGACATCGGCGACGACAAAACTTGGCTCATGATCGCCGTCGGAGAGAACGGCGGCAAAGTCGTCGATGGGAAGGTTGATACGCCTGCCCCGCCGGCGCAACGCATCGACCATCTTATGGCGCGCGACGGCCCGCAGCCATGGGCCAAAGAGCGCATTTTCGTCCCAACTTTGCCGCTTGAGGTGAACGGCGAGCAAAGTCTCTTGTACAACGTCCTCGGCGTCGGTGTCCGCCAGGCCCGCGCCGGCCAATCCCCGACGGGCAGCCGCGCGGAGCACGGGGGTCAGCTGCAATAACAATCGCCGATAGGACTGAGCGTCGCCGGCATTGCCGGCGCGCATCAACATGGCCCATTCCTTTTCCCGAGCGTCGCCCCGCACAAATATCCCATTCGCTTAGTTCGGAGCTCACGGCTCGCGCGTTACATCCAACGCGAGATTTCGCTATCACGTTTTTGTTGGAGTGAAAATGCGCCGCTGCCGTAACGCCGGCGCTCGCTCAAACGTACAAGAAAGTGTAGAAACGGTCCGCCGTTTCCTCGGCGGGGATATAATTCGAGCTTTCCCGCCTTCTACGGCTTTCGTTCGTAAAGGAACCAAACATGATCACCAAAACCGACATTACCGCCGCCACCCTCGCCGCCGCGCTCGCACTGCTCGCCGGGCCCCTCGCAGCCCAGGAGATGGGCGGTGAAAAGGCCGGGAAAGAAAAGTGCTATGGCGTCTCGCTCAAGGGGCAAAACGACTGCGCGGCCGGTGCCGGCACGAGCTGCGCTGGCACGTCAAAGGTCGATTATGACGGCACGATCTGGAAATATGTGCCCAAGGGAACCTGCGAGACCATGAAGACCCCCAATGGCACCGGTTCGTTGAAGCCTTCCAAGTCCTGACCTTGCGACAGGGGCACGCGGGCTCCGCGAGCCCCCTTGTTGCGGCGCGGCATTTTGCGAGCCGAGGTTGAGCCGAAGTGGAGAGTGCAGCCATGCCCATGATGCAACTTCCCGTCAGCGTTGGCGTCGGCTTCAAGCCGCAGCATTTCGCGGCAATTGCCAGCGCCCCGCAACCGCTTGGTTTTTTCGAAGTGCATGCCGAGAATTACATGGGCGCTGGGGGCGCGCCCCATGCGCAGTTGCAATTTCTCCGCGAGAATTATGCCTTGTCGCTGCATGGCGTTGGGCTCAACATTGGGGCCGAAGGACCGCTCGATCGCGACCATCTGGCGCGTCTGAAGCGGCTCTGCGAAGGCTATCAGCCGGAAAGCTTTTCAGAGCATCTTGCGTGGTCATCGCACGGCGACGTTTTCTTCAACGATCTGCTTCCCTTGCCCTATACCGAGGCGACTCTGGCCAGCGTGATCGAGCATGTCGACGAAGTGCAAAACGTGCTTGGGCGCCGCCTCCTTCTTGAGAATCCCGCGACCTATCTGCTTTTCAAGGAATCGACAATTCCGGAGACCGCGTTTTTGCAAGCGATCGCGCGCGCGACCGGATGCGGACTTCTGCTCGACGTCAACAATGTCTTCGTTTCGGCCCGCAATCACGCGACCGATGCGCATGCCTATCTCGCCGAGTTTCCGTTCGATCTGGTTGGTGAAATTCATCTCGCCGGTCATTTCGAAACGGTCGACGACCAAGGTTTCCCCCTGTGCATCGATGCGCATGGATCGCCCGTCATCGACGATGTCTTCGCCTTGTTCGATCAGGTGATCTCCCGCACCGGTCCGCTTCCAACCTTGATCGAATGGGACAATGATGTGCCGGATTGGCAAAGCCTCCTGGCCGAGGCGCTGTCCGCGCAGGCCCATTTGGATCGGGCGAAATCTGTCGGTGCCGCGACGGTTGCAGCCTGATGGAGCTCGACTCTGTTATGCCGAAGACATGCCAAAGCGATTTCGCCAGCGCCCTCCTCGACCCGGATAAGCCCGTGCCGAACGATGTGACCTCGCACAGCTGCGATGTTCCGCAAAAACGTTTCGGGGTATATCGCAACAATGTCATGGTCGGTCTTGCCGGCGCCTTGGAGGCGCGCTTTCCGGCTACACGCAAAATCGTGGGCGAAGAGTTCTTCGGGCTCGCTGCAAAAGTTTTCGCGGCCGCGCATCCGCCGCGCTCGCCCCTGCTGATGTTCTTTGGCGATGATTTTCCGGCGTTTTTGGCGGCGTTTGAGCCGGCGCGAAGCGTGCCTTATCTGGCGGATGTCGCACGGCTGGAAGCAGCCCGCACACGCGCCTATCACGCAGCCGACGCAAAACCTTTGACACCAGCAGAACTCAGCCGCGTGCCTCAAACCGCGTTGGCCGGGCTGCGGTTCACCATGCACCCCGCCGTCGAAATAGTGACCTCGACTTATCCGATTGTCACGATCTGGGCGATGAACGCCGGCGAAACGGACCTCGCGCCGGTGACGGATTGGCATGCCGAGGATGCGCTTGTATCGCGCCCCGGTCTCGATGTCGAAGTCCGCGGTTTGCCGGCCGGCAGCGCGGTGTTCTTGCAAAAGCTTGCGGCGGGCGAACACTTCGGATCTGCCGCGGCCGCGGCTTTCGCCGCTACCCCGCAGTTCGACCTGCCGCTCAATCTCGCCCTGTTGTTTACCGGACTCATCGTCGAAATGACCGAAAATGTCGAGGCCTCTTGATGACCAGAATCCCGCAAGTTGAAGCTGAAGACTCCTCGATGTTGGATCGCTTGATCGGCGCGGCGATTGCGACTTTGGACAAGATTCCGCAATCGCTCATCTCGCTCGCGGCGCGGATTTTTCCGGCCGCCGTGTTCTGGATGTCGGGACAGACGAAGATTGAAGGCTTCCACGTGACCGATAATGCGATCGCGCTGTTTCGCGACGAATATGCCTTGCCTTGGATCGATCCCGAACTGGCCGCGAAAATCGCGGCTTTCAGCGAGCATTTTTTTCCGATCCTGCTTGTCGTCGGCCTCGCAAGCCGCTTGTCCGCCCTGGCGCTCCTCTGCATGACTGCGGTGATAGAGATTTTCGTCTATCCCGACGCGTGGCCAACGCATGGCGTCTGGGCGACCTGTTTTCTCGTCGTCATCGCGCGCGGCCCAGGGATCTTTTCCCTCGATCATTTGATCGCGCTTTTCTGGCAACGCCGTTCCCATCGCGCTTAAACGCTCCCCGCGACGATAGGAAGATTTGGTCACGCTAAAAGTTGACTAACCTTATTGCCTTACTGGGCTGATCACAAATTAGGCATGCCTCTTTTAAACTGTCGTGGCTTCGTTACATTATTGTCATAAAACTTTCAAAAAATGAGGCCGCACTGCCTCAGTAGGGAGCATGTTATGAACAAATTGATCGCATTGGCTTGCTTAGCTATTTCATGCGGCATGGTCACTGCAGCTTCCGCGCAGATGTTACCTCCGGATGCGCGCTATGGAATCCAAACCTCTCCGCCCTATCCGGTGTACGAGGGTCGTTCGATCTATCGCCTGGAAGACCCAAGCGCTTTCTGGTCCGGAGCGGACGAGAAAGGGTATCAATCCGGCGATCCGCAGAACCCCCGAAGCGGTGACTGAACTTAAGGCAGCCTGATCCGCGATATTGGTTTTCGGGTCAGGCTCTACGCTTCGAAGTCCAACCCAATATCGAGAACGGCGGCACTATGCGTGAGCCAGCCGATCGAAATGAGGTCGACCCCCGTTGCCGCGATTGCGGGGGCCGTTGATGGCGTGACCCGCCCCGATGCTTCGGTAAGCGCGCGGCCTCCGACCAGCGTGACGGCCCTGGCCAGGGTATCCAAATCCATATTGTCGAGGAGCACGACATCGACGCCCTCGCCGAGCGCCTCCTTGAGCTGCTCCAGATTATCGACCTCCAGTTCGATTTTAACCAGATGCCCGGCCCCGGCACGGGCGCGGCGGAGAGCTTGGGTAACCCCGCCCGCGATCGCGACATGATTGTCCTTGATTAGGATCGCGTCATCGAGACCGAAGCGATGATTGGCACCACCTCCCGCGCGCACCGCATATTTTTCGAGCGCGCGCAGGCCTGGAGTCGTCTTGCGGGTACAAACGATTTTGGCCTTGGTCCCGGCAACAGCCGCCACGATCAAAGCCGTGGCACTCGCGATGCCGCTCAAATGGCCGAGAAAATTCAGCGCGGTCCGCTCCGCGGTCAACACCCCGCGGGCCGGCCCGAATAGAGTCGCAATCACATCGCCCGGCGCGACACGAGCGCCGTCTTCGCGTTCGATGCGCAACTCGATCTTTGCGTCGATCAGCTCGAAGGCGAGGCGGGCAAGGTCAAGACCGGCCACCACGCCGCTCTCGCGCGCAACCAGCGCGGCCCGCGCCGTGAGCCCAACCGGCACCACCGCATCGGTCGTGAGATCGCCCGCGCGGCCGAGGTCTTCGAGAAGCGCGGCGCGCACGAGGGGCTCGAACATGATCCGCGCGAGCGGCGGTGGCGGCGTCATGCGCTGGCCCTTTCCAGGCAAACTTTTAACCGGCTAAGCGGAAGCCTGCACGGAACTCAGTCAGCAGGCTCGAAAGCAAGTTCCCGCGCGTGAGCGAGCGCCGCTTCGAGATGCAACGTGCTTCTCGCCG